>NZ_JBSHHY010000035.1:0-69823 GCF_053618675.1 Streptomyces sp. NPDC055632
CGGCCAGGTCGGCGCGGGAAGCGGCCCCCGGGCCGCGCTGCCCGCCCGCGACGGCGCCCCGCTCGCCGGCGGCCCGCAGGGCGCGCCGCAGTCCCGCACCCCGCAGCCGCAGAACGCGCAGCAGGAGCAGACCGGCCGGCTGCCGCAGGTCCCCCAGAACCCGCAGGCGCCCCAGGCCCCCGAGGCCCCGCGCCCGGGCGGTGGCGGCCTCATCGGCGGCGCCGCGAGCGCCATCCCCTCCCGTACGGACGTGTGGGGCAGCCAGGGCGCCCCGCAGGCCGGTCCCGGCGCGCAGCAGCAGGCGCCGCAGGGCGGGTACGACTTCCCGCGTGCCGAGCTGCCGGGCGGGAACCCGCAGCAGCAGCGTCCGCAGGCCGCGAGCTGGGGCAACGAGCAGGCGCAGCAGCAGCCGGTGCGCCGTCCGCAGCAGGAGATGTCCCCGCTGGACGCCCCGCGCGGTCACGAGGACCCGGAGACGACGGGCCGGTTCGCGGCCCCGCAGGCTCCCGGTGCCACCGGCCAGTTCCCGGGCCCCGACTTCGGCGCCCCGCAGCAGGGCCGGCAGCAGCAGGCTCCGCAGCAGCCGCAGCAGCCCCAGATCCCGCAGGGCTACCAGGGCGGTGCGCAGGACCCGGCGTCCACGGCGCAGTTCCCGCGCCCGGACTTCGGCGCTCCGCAGCAGGGCCCCGGTGCCACCGGCCAGTTCGCCCGCCCCGACTTCGGCGCCCCGCAGCAGGGCCGGCAGCAGCAGGCTCCGCAGCAGCCCCAGCAGCCCCAGCCCCCGCAGGGCTACCAGGGCGGCCAGCAGCAGCAGTTCGGCCGGCAGCAGCCCTTCGCGCCGCAGCCGCAGGCCCCGCAGCCCCCGGCGCCGCGCCAGCGGACCGGCGGGAACGACTTCGGCGCCCCGCGTCCGGCCGAGCCGGGCCGCCAGCAGCCGCAGCAGCCCCAGCAGCCGCAGCTCCAGCAGCCGCGCCGTCCGGAGGCCCTGCCGCCGGCGAGCGGCGCGGGCGACGGCCGCACGCCGCTGTACGACACGCTGGAGACCAACTGGTTCCACCAGGAACAGGCCCAGCAGGCCCAGGCCCAGGACCCGGCGCAGACGGGGCAGGCCCCGGTCGTGCCGCGCGCGTCCGCCCCGGCCCCCCGCCAGGGCGGCGACCAGGGTGCCGACGGCCGCCAGAACGGCGGGGCCGCCTGGCGGACCTCGCCCAACGACGAGCTGGTGCGCCAGGCCGAGCGGGTCCGCAAGCCCGCGGCCGGCGGCGTCACCACCTCCGGCCTCCCCCGGCGCGTGCCGAAGGCCAACCTCGTACCCGGGACCGCGCAGGAGCAGGCCAACACGGCCGGCCCCCAGGTCTCGCGTGCACCCGACGACGTCCGCGGCCGGCTCACCAATCTGCGCCGCGGCATTCAGCAGGGCCGTCAGGCAGGTAACTCGACCACGGGTAATCACCACCTCGGTCCGAACCATCAGCAGGAGCGTTAGTTGAACGCGATGAGCCAGGCGGCGCAGAATCTGAACTGGTTGATCACCAACTTCGTGGACAACACCCCCGGGGTGTCCCACACGGTGGTGGTCTCCGCCGACGGACTCCTGCTGGCGATGTCCGAAGGATTTCCCCGCGACCGCGCCGACCAGCTGGCGGCGGTCGCATCCGGACTGACCTCGCTGACCGCGGGCGCGTCCCGGATCTTCGAGGGTGGTCCGGTCGCGCAGACCGTCGTGGAGATGGAGCGCGGCTTCCTCTTCCTCATGCAGGTCTCGGACGGCTCCTCGCTGGCCGTGCTCGCCCACCCCGAGTGCGACATCGGCCTCGTGGGCTACGAGATGACGCTGCTGGTCGACCGGGCCGGCAGCGTGCTCACCCCGGACCTCCGCGCGGAGCTCCAGGGCAGCCTGCTCCACTAGCGACGGGATCCCCACCCGGACCTCCCGACGACCCCGCACCGAATGACCGACAGGGCGGTACGCCCCTCCGTACCGCCCTGGAAACCGTTCACCGTCCGGCCGCCCCACCCGGCCCCCCACCGGCCCCATCAGACGGCAGAAGTCTTGCTGTCACGCCCGGAGGATTCATGACCCCGCCCCCCGCCTCTCACGATCCGTACGGCGCCTCAGTCGACGAGTACGGGCACGAGGGCGACCAGCCGCTGGTGCGTCCGTACGCGATGACCGGCGGCCGGACCCGGCCGCGCTACCAGCTCGCCATCGAGGCGCTGGTCAGCACCACGGCCGACCCGGCGCACCTCGCCACGCTGCTCCCCGAGCACCAGCGGATCTGCCACCTGTGCCGCGAGGTCAAGTCGGTGGCCGAGGTGTCGGCCCTCCTGTCGATGCCGCTCGGCGTCGCCAGGATCCTCGTCGCCGACCTGGCGGAGGCCGGCATGGTGGCGATCCACCAGCCGGGCAACGGAGAGACCGGCGGCACGCCGGACGTGACTCTGCTCGAAAGGGTGCTCAGTGGACTTCGCAAGCTCTAGCGGCGGTGCGGCCCGGTCGACCACCAGCGCGAAGATCGTGGTGGCGGGTGGCTTCGGCGTGGGCAAGACCACGTTCGTCGGCGCGGTCTCGGAGATCAATCCGCTGCGTACCGAGGCCGTGATGACGTCCGCCTCGGCGGGCATCGACGACCTCACGCACACGGGTGGCAAGACGACGACGACCGTGGCCATGGACTTCGGCCGCATCACGCTCGACCAGGACCTGATCCTGTACCTGTTCGGCACGCCGGGCCAGGACCGCTTCTGGTTCATGTGGGACGACCTGGTGCGGGGCGCCATCGGCGCCGTCGTCCTCGTGGACACCCGCCGCCTCGCGGACTGTTTCCCGGCGGTGGACTACTTCGAGAACTCGGGCCTGCCGTTCGTCATCGCCCTCAACGGCTTCGACGGCAACCAGCCCTATCAGCCGGAGGAGGTGCGTGAGGCCCTGCAGATCGGTCCCGACACCCCCATCATCACCACCGACGCCCGCCACCGCGCCGACGCCAAGAGCGCGCTCATCACCCTCGTCGAGCACGCCCTCATGGCCCGGCTCAAGTAGGAGGACGGGCCGGGCCGTTGTCCCGCGCCGCCGCCGGGGGCGGTCTGTGTCGTTCGACACGACCGCCCCGGTGTTCATAACGTTTCGACAGAGAATTGGGGCGCCTCGGACACCCGACGCATCCGATCGGTGTCACTGCGCTCACATGAGCCCCGCTTTTTGGCGGGGCTCGCTCTTTATGCCCGTTTTATTCGCGGTCCGGACCACTGAAAGTAGCGGTGTCCCAGTGTTTGGAAGGGACCCCCTTCACGTGCTGCAATTCATGAACTCCCGAGTAGTACGGCCCTGAACGAAACACCGGCACAACGTAGGTGCCGACGCCGAGAGGTTGTTGGTCGAGTGAGGCGAAGCAAGGAAAGCTCCGCGGAGCAGGAGACGCGGGGCAACTTCACGCCGCCGTCGCGCACGGCGGTGTCGCCCGCGGACGTGCCCGTGACCCCTCCGCCGCCCGTCCAGGCGGCCGAGGGGAGCTCCAGCAAGCTGTCGCCCCGCAACTGGCGGGTGCCCACCCGGCTGAACGCGATCCTCCTCATACCCGCGCTCGTCGGCCTCGTCATGGGCGGCTTCCAGGTCAAGGGGTCGATCGACACCTGGCAGGAGGCGCAGGACGCCGAGAAGACGGCGCTCATCGTGCGCGCCGCCTCGGAGTACAGCACCGCGCTGCTCAACGAGCGGGACCTCACCGCCGCCCCGCTCCTGGTCGTCAAGAACGACGAGGACCGCAAGGCCGACGAGGTCGTCCGGGCCTACGCCGCGACCGACGCCGCCCGTCTGAAGTTCGACGAGGCCGTCAAGAACATGCCCTCGGGCCAGGGCCTGGAGCGCCGGCTGCGCCTGTTCAAGGACGAGGAGCCGAAGCTCGCGGCGCTCCGCAAGGACGCGTACGCCCGCTCCTACGACCCGGTGAACACCCAGCTCGCGTACACGGGCGTCCAGCACTACCTGAGCGAGTTCTCCAACGAGCTCGGCCTGGGCACCGGCAACGTCACCGCGTACGGCCGCAGCGTCTACGCCATTCAGCTCGCCAAGGGCGCCGAGTCCCTCCAGCGGTCCATCGGCACCCAGCTGCTCGTCCGGCCCAGCAGCAAAGAGGACGTCTTCGCCCAGCAGTCCGTGGCGTTCAACTCGTACAACTACCTGGAGCAGATCGCCCTCGGCGAGTTCAGCTCCGGCGGCATGCCCGAGGACGTCGAACTCCTCAAGAAGGTCATGGCCGGCAAGGCCGCCGAGGGCGCCAAGCAGATGCAGGCCGCCGACGTCGAGCTGCCCAAGGGCAAGGACGGCTCCGTCTACTCCGGCGTGGCCGCCGCGATCGGCACGGCCAAGACTCCCGAGGGCATCAGGGCCCTGAAGGCCAGGGGCATCACCTCCGAGAGCTGGATGGCGATCGCCACCGCCAAGTTCGAGGGCTACAGCGAGGTCGAGAAGACCCTCGTCGACAAGGCCGTGAACGAGGCCGTCAAGATCTCCGACGACGCCAAGTCCGACGCCTGGCTGAACGGCGCCATCGTCGTCGTCGCGCTGCTCGCCGCCTTCGTCTTCGCCGGCATGATGGCCCGGCAGATGAGCCGCTCGATGCTGACCCTGCGGACCGCCGCCTTCGGCATCGCCGAGCAGCGCCTGCCGATGCTGGTCGACCAGCTCTCCCGCACCGAGCCGGGCCGGGTCGACACCCGCGTCCAGCCGATCCCGATCGACTCCCAGGACGAGATCGGCGAGGTCGCCCGCGCGTTCGACCAGGTCCACCGCGAGGCCGTCCGGCTCGCCGCCGAGCAGGCCATGCTCCGGGGCAACGTCAACGCGATCTTCACCAACCTCTCGCGCCGCAACCAGTCGCTGATCGAGGGCCAGCTGACCCTCATCACCGACCTGGAGAACAACGAGGCCGACCCGGACCAGCTGGAGAACCTCTTCAAGCTGGACCACCTGGCGACCCGCATGCGCCGCAACGGCGAGAACCTCCTCGTCCTCGCCGGCGAGGAGCCCGGCCGCCGCTGGGACCAGCCGGTCCCGCTGGTCGACGTCATGCGCGCCGCCTCCTCCGAGGTGGAGCAGTACGAGCGCATCGAGCTGGCGGGCGTCCCGGAGGCCGAGATCCACGGCCAGGCCGTGACCGACCTCGTGCACCTGCTCGCCGAGCTCCTGGAGAACGCCACCACGTTCTCCTCCCCGCAGACCAAGGTCCGCGTCACCGCGACCCGTCTCCCCGACGGCCGCGTGATGGTCGAGATCCACGACAAGGGCATCGGCCTCACCGCCGAGGACTTCGCGGACATCAACCACAAGCTGGCCAACCCGCCGACCGTGGACGCCGCCGTCTCGCAGCGCATGGGCCTCTTCGTGGTCGGCCGGCTCGCCGACCGGCACGGCATCCGGGTCCAGCTCCGCCCCTCGGGCGAGCAGGCCGGGACGACCTCGCTCGTCATGCTGCCGGACGCGATCACGCACGGCGGTGGCGGCGAGCAGCCGATCCAGGGCGACTTCACCGTCTCCCAGATCATCCCCGAGCAGCAGCAGCCGCAGCAGCCGCAGAACGCCTTCGGGAGCGCCCCGGCGCAGCCGATGCTGACCGCGGCCGACCTCGGCTTCGACGACTCGCGCTACGAGCAGCAGCCGGACGGGGAGCAGCAGAGCCTCGACCCGGTCGACCGCTCGCTGCGGCGCGAGGGGCGCCGCGCCGCCCTGGAGGACCGGGCGCAGAACGGCGACCGCCCGCTCTTCCGCGACGAGGCGGAGCAGCGGCAGGAGTACGGCCAGGAGGCCGCCCGGGGCCAGGAGTACGCCCAGGGGCAGCAGGGCCAGGAGTACGCGGCGGAGGAGTACGCCCCCGCGCAGGAGTACGGGCAGCACCCGCAGCAGGCCCAGGAGTACGGCCAGGAGTACGCGGCCGGCTACCCGCAGCAGGACGGCTACGCCGGGGGCTACGGGGGGCAGCAGCAGGGCTACGAGGCCTACCCGCAGCAGGGCTATGCGGAAGCCTCGTACGACACTCCCGTAACCGAACACCAGCAGTACGACAATGCGTTCGATCCCCAGTCCCACCAGGCACAGTGGCCGGATCAGAACGCCTACCAGGGCGGTTACGCGCAGGAGTACCGCGCGGAACCGGAATCTGCTCAGGCCGCTCCCGAACAGGCCGCCGACCGCGTAGGCTTCGACCGTCCGGGTCCGACTCCGAATCCCGCCCCGGACGCCGGCCACGCGCTGACCGACGCCGGACTGCCGCGCCGCGGCAGCGTCGCTCCGCCGACGCAGCGGACGCCGCAGCCGGCCGGGCCCGCGCAGCCGGAACAGCAGCAGAGCGAAGCCGACGGCACCGAAGAATGGCGCTCGACCAACGACGAGCGCTGGCAGCGGGCCGGAAAGCTCAAGGACCCGAAGGCGGGCGGGGTCACCTCGTCCGGTCTCCCCCGACGCGTCCCGAAGGCCAACCTGGTCGAGGGAACGGCTGAGCAGACCCCGCAGGGCGGCCCCCAGGTCTCCCGCGCACCCGAGGACGTACGGGGCAGGTTGAGCAACCTGCGCCGGGGCGTTCAGCAGGGACGCAACGCGGGAACGGACACGAACGGATCGGGCCTCGGCCCGGGCAGTACCTACAACCAGGAGCGTTAGTGTGAGCATGAGCCAGGCGGCGCAGAATCTGAACTGGTTGATCACCAACTTCGTGGACAACACCCCCGGGGTGTCCCACACGGTGGTGGTCTCCGCCGACGGACTCCTGCTGGCGATGTCCGAGGGCTTCCCCCGGGACCGCGCCGACCAGCTGGCGGCCGTCGCCTCCGGACTGACCTCGCTGACCGCGGGCGCGTCCCGGATCTTCGAGGGCGGTGCGGTCAACCAGACCGTGGTGGAGATGGAGCGCGGCTTCCTCTTCATCATGTCGATCTCGGACGGCTCCTCGCTGGCCGTGCTCGCCCACCCCGAGGCGGACATCGGTCTCGTGGGCTACGAGATGGCCCTGCTCGTGGACCGCGCGGGCACCGTCCTGACCCCCGACCTCCGGGCGGAACTCCAGGGCAGTCTTCTTAACTAACAGTTCTCAACCAACAGACGGACAGTGCGTTTCGCGCCACCGCCCCGTAAGGTGCGGTGGCGCGGCTCCAAGGGACATGGACCGCGAGGCAGTCGGAGGAGGAAACGTGGGAACACCCCCGGGCGGGAGCCCTTACAACGGTTATGACGCGCACCAGGCACCGCTGGGCGACACCGCGCAGAACCGGTTCAACTTTCCCTCCGCACCGAGCGGGCAGGGCGCGTCGCAGCCCTATCGGCAGCCGCACGCCCCGGCGGCGCCCGCCGGACCGTCCGCCTCGCGCGGCCCGTCCGCCTCGGGCGGTTCGGGCGGGCACAACCCGCTGGTGCGTCCGTACGCGATGACCGGCGGCCGGACCAGGCCGCGTTACCAGCTCGCCATCGAGGCGTTGGTCAGTACGACGGCCGATCCGTCCCGGCTGCAGGGGCAGTTGCCCGAGCACCAGCGGATCTGCCGGCTCTGCTTCGAGATCAAGTCGGTCGCCGAGATCTCGGCACTTCTCTCCATCCCCCTCGGCGTCGCCCGAATCCTCGTCGCCGACCTGGCCGAGGCCGGACTCGTCGCCATCCACCAGCCCGGCGGCGACGAGGCCGCCGGCGGTCAGCCAGACGTGACACTGCTCGAAAGGGTGCTCAGTGGACTTCGCAAGCTCTAGCGGCGGCGCGGCCCGTTCAACCACCAGCGCGAAGATCGTGGTGGCGGGTGGCTTCGGCGTGGGCAAGACCACGTTCGTCGGCGCGGTCTCGGAGATCAATCCGCTGCGTACCGAAGCCGTCATGACGTCCGCCTCGGCGGGCATCGACGACCTCACCCACACCGGCGACAAGACGACGACGACCGTCGCCATGGACTTCGGCCGCATCACCCTCGACCAGGACCTGATCCTGTACCTGTTCGGCACCCCCGGACAGGACCGCTTCTGGTTCATGTGGGACGACCTCGTCCGCGGCGCCATCGGCGCCGTCGTCCTCGTCGACACCCGCCGGCTCGCCGACTGCTTCCCCGCCGTCGACTACTTCGAGAACTCGGGCCTGCCGTTCGTCATCGCCCTCAACGGCTTCGACGGCAACCAGCCCTACCAGCCCGAGGAAGTCCGCGAGGCCCTCCAGATCGGCCCCGACACCCCCATCATCACCACCGACGCCCGCCACCGCGCCGACGCCAAGAGCGCGCTCATCACCCTCGTCGAGCACGCCCTCATGGCCCGGCTGCGGTAGCTGTCCCCCGGCGTTCCGTTCTCCCCCGCTCGTCCCGAAGGCCGCGCTCCCCGGAAGGGGGGCGCGGCCTTCGGCGTGCGTACGGGCCCTCCGGCGGCGTACGGGCGCACGAAGGGCCGGAACCCGGTCTCCACCGGGTTCCGGCCCTTCTGGGTGCTTCTGGTGCTCCGTGCCGGCTAGCGCCAGCTGTGCGGGGCGCGGAAGCCGTGCTCGCGCTCCAGACGGCGCCAGCCGGCCGCGCTGCGGCCCCGGTGGGCGCCGGCGGTGTCGGCGGACGGCTGGGCGGCGGCGCGGGCGAGGAGGACCGCGGTGATGGCGGCGAGCTCCTCGGGGTCGGCGTGACCCTTCTCGACGCGCAGGAGATTGGCGGGAGTGCTCATGGGAAGGGGGCTCCTCTTACTGCGGCGGGTTGCCGTGCTTGCGGGAGGGCAGGTCGGCGTGCTTGGTGCGGAGCATGGCCAGGGACCGGATGAGGGTCTGGCGGGTGTCGGCGGGGTCGATGACGTCGTCGACCAGGCCGCGCTCCGCGGCGTAGTAGGGGTGCATCAGTTCGGCCTTGTACTCCTTGACCATGCGGATGCGCATGGCCTCGGGGTCCTCGGCCTCGGCGATCTGCTTGCGGAAGATCACGTTGGCGGCGCCTTCGGCGCCCATGACGGCGATCTCGTTGGTGGGCCAGGCGTACGTCAGGTCGGCGCCGATGGACTGGGAGTCCATCACGATGTACGCGCCGCCGTACGCCTTGCGCAGGATCAGACTGATCCGGGGCACGGTCGCGTTGCAGTAGGCGTAGAGCAGCTTGGCGCCGTGCCGGATGATCCCACCGTGCTCCTGGTCGACCCCGGGAAGGAAGCCGGGGACGTCCAGAAGGGTGATGATCGGGATGTTGAAGGCGTCGCACATCTGCACGAACCGGGCCGCCTTCTCGGAGGCCTCGATGTCCAGGACGCCGGCCAGGGTCTGCGGCTGGTTGGCGACGATGCCGACGACCTGGCCGTCCAGGCGGGCGAGGGCGCAGATGATGTTGCGGGCCCAGCGCTCGTGGATCTCCAGGTAGTCGCCGTCGTCGACGAGCTCCTCGATGACCTGGTGCATGTCGTAGGGGCGGTTGCCGTCGGCCGGGACCAGGTCGAGCAGCACGTCGGAGCGGCGGTCGGCCGGGTCCTCGGAGGGAACGGCCGGCGGGTTCTCGCGGTTGTTCTGCGGGAGCATCGACAGGAGGTAGCGGACCTCCGCGATGCAGGTCTCCTCGTCGTCGTACGCGAAGTGCGCCACGCCGCTGGTCTCGGCGTGCACGTCCGCGCCGCCCAGGCCGTTCTGGGTGATCTCCTCGCCGGTGACCGCCTTGACGACGTCCGGGCCGGTGATGAACATCTGCGAGGTCTCGCGGACCATGAAGACGAAGTCGGTCAGGGCCGGGCTGTAGGCCGCGCCGCCGGCGCACGGGCCGAGCATCACGCTGATCTGCGGGATCACCCCGCTCGCGCGGGTGTTGCGCTGGAAGATGCCGCCGTAGCCGGCGAGCGCGGAGACGCCCTCCTGGATGCGGGCGCCGGCGCCGTCGTTGAGGGAGACCAGCGGGGCACCGGCCGCGATGGCCATGTCCATGATCTTGTGGATCTTGGTGGCGTGGGCCTCGCCCAGCGCGCCGCCGAAGATCCGGAAGTCGTGCGCGTAGACGAAGACCGTACGGCCCTCGACCGTGCCCCAGCCGGTGATGACACCGTCGGTGTACGGCTTCTTCGCCTCCAGGCCGAAACCCTGCGCGCGGTGCCGGCGCAGCTGCTCGACCTCGTTGAAGGAACCCGCGTCGAGCAGCAGCTCGATGCGCTCACGGGCGGTCAGCTTGCCCTTCGCGTGCTGCGCCTGGGTCGCCCGCTCGCCCGGGCCGCTCAGGGCCCGCTCGCGCAGGACGTGCAACTCGGCCACCCGGCCACGGGCGTCGGCGGGCTCGCTCGGGATCTGGTCCACAACGGTCATGTACCGACCCTACGAAGTCGGACAAGAAAAACTTGCCGTCGACTCCGTACAGTCTCGCGTGTCGATTCCTGGCGGGGGCGGACAGAACCGTGTCCCGTACGTCCCGAGTCAACAGCCGGACACCCCTCGTGTTTGTAGGGGTTCGACATAGACCTCGGTGAAGGTCACGCGTCCGCGGGCGGCACCCAGCGTACCGGGGTGCCGCCCGCGTTCTTCACTTCCCTACAACGCCTTCCCCTTCAGGAAGGCGCTGTACGGGCTCAGCCGCCGCAGTGGAAGCGGGCGCCGCCCCAGTCCGCGTGGTCGTTGCCGTTGCCGTCGCCGCCGTCGTCGACCACCAGGTCGACGTAGGCCGCGCCGGTGACGTCGGCGGTGAGGGACCAGGCCGGGTCCACGGCCTTGAGGACCGGGGACTTCGCCTTCTCCGCGCCGTCGGCGAGGACGGTGAACCGGACGCTGCCCCGGCCGGTCTGGGCGTCGTCCACGCCGACCTCGGCGGTGAAGGAGGCGCACCGGCCGCCGAGGTAGTAGCGGACGGTGGCGGGGGCGTGGGTGCCCAGGCCCTTGGCGTACGCCACTCCCCCGATCCTCAGCGGGGAGCCGTCGCCGGCGGCGGTCCCGCCGTTGGAGAGGTCCCGCTCGACGGGTCCCCAGCCGCTGGTCGCCGAGGTCCAGTCGTGGTCGCTCGCCCAGGTGTCGGCGGTGGGCGGCGGGGGCAGGGTGCGGACGGTGGCGGCGGCGGTCAGCCTCCGCTCGCTCCCGCCGACCTCGTAGGCGAGGGAGGCGTTCAGCGGGTACGACCGGTGGGCCGCGTCCACCGGCGGGGTCACCTGCCAGGTGGCGGTGGCCTTCGCGCCCGACGCGACCGTGCCGAGGTCGACGGGCGCGGCCGGTTCGGCGGTCCAGCCCTCGGGCAGGGCGAGGACGGCCCGCGCGCCGGTGGCCTCGGCGGCCTCGTCGTTGCCGAAGGCGACGGTGACCCGGTTCGGACGGCCGGGCTCCAGGGTCTCGGACGCGCCGACGGCGAGGGTGCCGCAGGCGGCGCGCTCGGGGGCCGGGCCGAGGTCGGTCACGGTGAAGCCGTCCAGGACGAAGTCGGCGCCGTCGGGGGCGTCGGCGCGCTTGCGCAGCCCGGTCCAGGTGTCGCCGCAGCCCGCCGTGACGGTCTCGGTGAAGTGCCCGGTGGTCCGCTGCTGTCCGATCGGGGTGCGCCGGGTCTCGACGGCCGCTCCGGTGCCGCTCGTGCGGTCGTAGCCGGTGACCCACTCGTACGCGCCCGCGTGGCTGGACTGGTAGGCGTACTCCACGCGGTACCGGTGGCCGTCCTTCATCGGGACGGTCCAGGGCGCGGTCCGGTAGACGAGGCCGCTGTTCTCGTCGTGCGACTTGAGGGACTCGGCGCCGCCGATGACGTCGTCGACGAGCTTCCCGTTCCAGCCGGCCTGGGTGTAAGGGGCGTGGAGCTGGGCGATGTGGGTGCGCGGGTCGTTCGTACCGCCGGAGTCGCCCTTGAGGAAGGGGCCCCAGCCCTGGTCGACGGCCTCGAAGTCCTCGTACGCCGTGGTCCCGGCCTTGGTGGCCGGGTCGTCGGCGACGATCCGGACGTCGTCGATCCGGACGGCGGCGGCGCTGCCGCCCGCGGCCTCGATCTTCAGGGCGGCGGCGCCGCGCGGCGCGGTGAAGGTGACCTTGGCGCGCTGGAGGCGGGTGCCGTTCCAGTCGGAGGCCGCGATCCGGTTCTGGAGCGGGGAGCGCTCGACGGTGACGGACGCGCCGCCGACGGAGAGCGTGGTGGGGCGGGTCTTCCCGGGCTCGACCTCGATCAGGGCGGAGGCGGTGTACCGCTCGCCGGGGGTGAGGCCGGTGATCCGCTGGCCGACCGAGGCGGCGGCGGTGCCGGTGAGCTTCGCGCTGTTGCGGCCCCGCTCGTCGGTGTCGCGGGCGACGGTGCCGGTCTTCGTCCAGCCGGCGAGCCCCGCGTCGTTGAAGCCGGGGTCCTTCACCGGGGTGCCCCGGCCCCACTGCGGGTCGGCCTGGGCGGGGGCCTTGTCGGGGTGGAGGACGTAGGCCTGTCCGGCGGCGGCCTCCAGAGTGACCTTGCCGCCGATGGGCCGCACGGTGGCGGTCTTCACGCGCCCGTTGTCGGTGAGCTCGTACACGGTGTACGAGCGGGTTCCGGCCGGGACCTGCCACGTGCTCGTGCCGCCGGACTTGTTGTAGTGGTAGAGCTTCTTGCCGCCGTCCCAGGGGAGCAGGTACTTCTCGCCGTCGAGGACCTTGCGGCCGTTCTCGTAGAAGGTGCGGCGGCCGTCCTCGACGGTGCCGCGGACGCCGCCGGTGAAGGTGATGTCGTCGCCGTTCCAGCGGGTGATCGTCTGCCGCTGGAGGTACTTGGCGGGCAGGTTCCGCTGCCAGACGTTGGCGGTGAAGGCGTTCCAGTCGGTCTCGCCGGTCCAGCCCTCGAAGTCGACGAGGGCGGTCTGGCCGAGGACCGGGTGGTCGTTCCAGACGTCCTTCTCGCCGTTGCGGATGAAGCGGATAATCTGGGAGTTGAGGCCCTTGTTGGTGGCGCCGCCGTAGTCGAGGTCGTTGGCCCAGTGGGACCAGAGCGAGGAGCGCTCGAACTTGTCCGCCCACTCGGTGGCGACGTTCCAGCCCTGCGCCTGGACGGCCCGCATCGTCTTGTCGGCGATCCAGCCGTGCGTGTAGTAGACGTCGATGTAGAGCGCGGAGAGGTTGGGGTCGGTCTCGTCGCGGAGCTGCTGGAAGCGGCGGGCGAGGTCGCCGCTGTTGATGTCCCGGCGCTGGTCGATGTAGTAGCTCTGGTTGAGCCAGTTCCAGCCGGGCTTCGTCCTGTCGACGAGGGTCTCGCTGAAGTTCTTGGCCTCGGGGTACGACTCGGTGGCGTTCACGTGGACGCCGAAGCCTGCGTTCCACTTCCTGCCCTCCCTGAGGAGGGTGTTGAGGTCGGCGAGGCCGCCGGCGCGCTTGTTGTAGTTGCCGCCGTAGTCGGGGTGGGCGGAGTCGTGGCCCTCGGAGCCGTACCCCTTGAGCAGCGCGAACTGGCCGAGTCCGTCGGTGGCGAGCGAGATCCGCTTGACGTCGTCGAGGGTGCGCAGGAAGGGATGGGTGGCCTGGGAGGCGAAGTTGAACGGGATGTGGGCGACGACCCGGCCGGGGGTCTGCTCGCTGCCGGGGGCCTTGATCCCGATCGTGCGGAAGGCGATGGCGCCGTCCTGCCAGTCGACGGCGCCGTCGGCGTTGGCGTCGGGGGTGACGACGACCTTCGCCCAGGGCAGGTCGTCGCCGCTCTCGGGCTTCGGGGCGCCCTCGCCGCGGTGGGTCCACTGGCCGGACCAGACGCCGACGCGGGTCTCGGCGCCGTTCTTGCGGGCCTGGTGCCAGAAGCGGGAGCCGTCGCGGGCGGAGGCGCCGGAGGGTTTGTCGTAGCTGGAGTTGGACTCGACGGCGGCGGCGAGGCGGCCGGTGCCGACGATCGCGTAGGTGGCGCCGACGGGGTTCGCGTCGGCCGGGGTGGCGTCGGTGACCCGCGCGAAGACGTCGGCGGTGCGGGTGGAGTCCGGGTCGAGGCGGGTGAAGGCGGTCGAGGCGCCGCCGGTGTCCGAGGAGCCGACGGAGACCAGGTCGTGGCCGGGTATGTCGATCGTCCCGACCCGGAAGTCCCCGGTGTCGCGGACGGCGGTGATCCGGAAGGTGGTGGTCCGGCCCTCGACGCCGAGCCGCGCGTCGATCTCGACGCCGGGCAGGTCGGGGAAGACGAGGGTGTACGCGGCGGAGGCCGGCTTCAGGACGGGGTCGCCCTTGGCCCGGACGGTGCGGGCGGTGCCGTTGAGGACCACCTGGGTGACCGGGGCCGTGCTGCCGAGGATCCGGGCCCCGCTCGCGCGGTCGGTGTACGAGAGGACGCGGGGGAAGTCCCGGGCGACGGCGACGGAGAGCTGCCGGGAGGAGAGGACGGCTTCCGGGGTGGCGGTGTCCGCGGTGGCACCCGTGGCGGTCCCCGTGAGCGGGCTCCGGGCGTCGGCGGGCCCGGCCAGGGCGAACACGGCGGAGGAGGCGACGGCGAGCGCGCAGGCCGCACGGATCCTGCGGCCTCGTGGCGAGTGAGGGAGGGGCATGCGCACCAGTTGGCCCCGGCCCGGCGGCACCGTCAACGAGATCGCGCCGCGCGGGCCCCTCCAGTCCAAGAACCCCCTTCGGTTAGTCCAAGTGGACGGCGAGGGGGGTTCGTGGGCTTTCCTCCGGGTTGCCGGCGGGGTCGGCGGCCGTCGTGGCCGTGGTCGTGGTTGCGGTTGCGGTTGCGGTTGCGGTTGCGGAAGGCCACGTCCCAGGAACATCCTCCACAGATGTTGAATGTTGAACGGAATAGGGCTACAGTCGTTCTCGTTGAAGGTTCAACCAATCCCGAGCAAGGAGCAGTCATGGGTCTCTTCGGCCGCAAGAACACCGAGTCCGCCACCGCCGTCGCCACCCTCCCGGTGGACCCGGCCCTGGCCGCCCTGACCGGCGACTACACCATCGACCCCGCCCACAGCAGCATCGGCTTCACCGTCCGCCACGCCATGGTCACCAACGTCCGCGGCGGCTTCGCCGAGCACGAGGGCACGCTGAAGCTGGACGGGACGGACCCCGGCGCCTCCACCGCCTCGATCGACGTGAGGATCGCCTCCGTCGACACCGGCATCGCCGACCGCGACGCCCACCTGCGCGGCGGCGACTTCTTCGACGCCGAGCAGTTCCCGCTGATGTCCTTCCGCTCCACCCGGGCCGAGCAGCTCGGCGGCGACAAGTACCGGATCACCGGCGACCTGACCATCAAGGACGTCACCCGCCCGCTCTCCATCGACCTGGAGTTCAACGGCACCGCGACGGACGTCTACGGCAACGAGCGCGTCGGCTTCGAGGGCTCCGCCGAGATCCTGCGCTCCGAGTGGGGCCTGACCTGGAACGCGGCCCTGGAGACCGGTGGCGTCATGGTCAGCGACAAGGTCAAGCTGACCTTCGACATCTCCGCGATCAAGAACGCCGCCTGATCCCTTCCCGGCCGTACGGCCCCCACGAGCGCGCCCGCTCGTCCGCCTCCCCCCGGCGGACGGCGGGCCCTCGGCGTTTCCGGGCCCGGGCCCGGGTCGGGGTCGGGGATCGGGTCGGGGTCCGGGCCCGGGTCGGGAATCCGCGGGCGTCAGGCCGTCTTCGCCGCCGCCTCCACCACCGCCGGGACCAGCCGGTCGTTCTCCGGCGCGCCCGGACCCGCCATGAAGGCGAAGCGGCGGCGGGCGTAGCTGTAGGCGAGGCCGGCGGCCGGGTCGGCGAAGGCCTGGGAGCCGGGGGCGCCGCTGTGGCCGACGGCTCCGGCGCCCAGCGACGGATAGCGGGTGGCGAGCGGGACGAAGCCGAGGCCGAAGGCGTTCCGCGAGCCCGTGACGAGGTCGGTGCCCTCGGAGTGGATCCGGGCGAACTCGGCGAGGGTGCCGGGGGCGAGGAGCGGGGGACGGCCGTCCAGCTCGCCCGCGATCGCCGCGTACATCCGGGACAGGCCCCGGGCCGAGCCGACGCCGCCGCCGGAGAGCGGCGCCCGGGCGTGCACGGCACGGCTGTTGCCGTACTCGACCATGTCCAGCGGCGGATCGGCGCGGAGACCGAAGGCGACGGCCGCCAGGCTGTCGGGCGCGATGGGGTTCGCGGCGAGGAACGCCTTCTCCTCGGCGGTGGGGACCAGGGGCAGGGCCGGGCGGAAGCGGGGTTCGAGCTCCTCGGGCAGGCCCAGGTAGTAGTCGAGGGCGTACGGGGCGCGGACCCGCTCCTCGAACAGCTCCTGGATCGTCCGGCCGGTGGCCCGCAGGACCACCTCGCCGACCAGGGCGCCGATGACGAGGCCGTGGTAGCCGTGGCCGGTGCCCGGCTCCCAGTAGGGGCGGCCGCCCGCGAGGCGGGCGGCGGTCCTGCGGTCGTCGGCCAGCTCCTCCAGGGAGAGGCCCTCGTCCGTGCCGATCACGCCGGAGCGGTGGGAGAGGAGCTGGCGCAGGGTGGTCTCCCCCTTGCCCCCGGCGGCGAACTCGGGCCACCAGGAGGCGACCGTGCGGTCGAGGTCCAGGACGCCGTCCTGCACGAGGAGGGCGGCGACCAGGGCCATGGCGCCCTTGGAGGACGAGTAGAGGGCGAGCAGGGAGTCCCCGTCGACGCCGTCACCGCCCCAGAGGTCGACGACGAGGCGGCCCCGGTGGTGGACGGCGAGCTGCGCGCCGCCGTCCCGCGCCTCGTTCGCGGCGATCTCCGCGAACACCTCCCGCACGGGCTCGAAACCGGGCTCCACCGTGCCGTGGACATGGACGTCGTTCATCGCGTCTCCTCACCCTGCGCGCCGCCGCCGCGGCGGTGTCCGTGGGTCGTACCGGTCGTCTTCGACGACGTTAACGGCCCCCACTGACAACGGAGTCGGGGAAGCGGGGGCCGGACCCGAACCCGCAGGTCGGAGGCGTTGTCAGTGGGGGCCGTTAGCGTCGGCGGCATGGAATTCCGTATCGACAGCGCCGTGTTGACCGATGCCGTGGCCTGGGCCGCGCGCGTCCTGCCGGCCCGCTCCCCGATGCCCGTCCTCGGGGGCCTGCTCCTGGAGGCGACGGGGGACGGGCTGCGCGTCTCGGGGCTCGACCACGAGGCCTCGGCGCAGATCGAGGTGGAGGCCGGGACGGTCGTGGCGGGCCGGGCGCTGGTCCTGGGCCGGCGGCTGCTCGACATCTGCAAGGTGCTGCCCCGGGGCCGCGCCGAGCTCGCCGTGGAGGGCGCCCGCCTCTCGGTGACCTCGGGCGACGCCCGGTTCGGCCTCTCGCTGCTGCCGCTCGACGACCACCCGGCGCCACCGCCGCTGCCCGAGGTGCTCGGTCTGGTCGACGGGGACGCCTTCGCGGCGGCGGTCGGCCAGGTGGCGGTGGCGGCGGGCCGGGACGACTCGCTGCCCGTCCTCACCGGGATACGGCTCTCCCTGGACGGGACGGTCATGACCCTGGCCGCCACCGACCGCTACCGGTACGCGGTCCGCACCCTGGAGTGGAAGCCCGGGGCCGACGCGGACGCGGCGGACGCCGACGTGGTCGTCCCGGCCCGGCGCCTCACCGAGATCGCCCGCTCCCTCGCCGGCGCGGGTCCGGCCCGGCTCGCGCTCGACTCCGGCTCCCTGGGCTTCGAGAGCGGCGGCATGCGCACCACCACCCGGCTGCTCGACGGCCGGCTCCCCCGCCACGACAAGCTCTTCGACCTCGGCGCGCACGCCCTCGCGGTCACCGACCGGGTGCCGCTGACCGAGGCCGTGAAGCGGGTCGCGGTCGTCGCGGAGGGCGACAGCCCGGTCCGGCTGGCCTTCTCCGCCGAGGGCCTGCACCTGCGGGCGGGGTACGAGGACGACGTGGCGTCCCAGCGGCTGCCGGCCTCCTTCACCGGGGCGGACTCCCTGGCGGTCGCCTTCAATCCCGGCTACCTCCTGGACGCCCTGGCGTCCCTGGACAGCCCGGAGGTCCGCTTCCACCTCCTGGGTCCCGGCCAGCGGGCCCTGCTCACCGACGGCCCGGACCCGGCCCACCGCCATCTGCTGATGTCGGTGAAGCCGCTGGTCTGAGACCGGGGCCCGGGATCCGGGGCCGGGGCCCCGGGGGCGCGTCCTAGAAGCCGCCTCCGCCGTCGAAGCCGCCGCCCCCGCCGAAGTCCCCGCCGCCGAAGCCGCCCCCGCCGTCGAAGCCGCCGGAGTCGCCGGACCCGAAGTCCCCGGAGGAGAAGTCGCCGCCCTGGAAGTCGCCGCCGCCGTACTCGGAGGCGTAGGCCGGGGTGGAGAGCACGGAGCCGAGGACGGTGCCCATGAGGAGGCCGGGGAGCAGGCCGCCGCCGAAGTAGCCGCCGGCCCAGGGGCCGTAGGCGGGCCCCGCCTCCCAGTAGGGGCGGCGGCCGGAGTCGGTGTCGACCGTGCGGGCGAGGGGGTCGAGGCCGTCGTCCAGGCGGGCCGCGTCGGCGGCGCAGACCGGGACCTCGCGGGCGGTCCCGCCGGCCGGGGTCCAGCGGCGGTCCTCGGTGGAGGGGCCGTGGCGCGGGTCGAAGAAGCAGGGGGCGCGCCGCTCGGGCAGCGGGCGGCGCTCGCGGCGGGCGGCCAGGACGGCGAGGGAGAAGCGGCCGTCCTCCAGGGCCTCCGTCACCCCGCGCACGTCGTGCGGGCGGGCGGCGGAGCCCATGAGGGACTTGGCCCGGTCGTAGGCGTCGAGGGCGTGTTCGTAATCGCCGCGCATGGTGTCGTCGGCGCCGGCCTCGGCGGGGTGGAAGTCGAGGCGTTCGAGCTCCTCGCCGAAGGCGGTGATGTCCTCGTCGACGACGACCCGGAGCTTGTCCAGGGCGGCCCGCTCCTCGGCCTCCTTGCGGAGCCGGTTGCGGCGGACGACGGCGTAGGCGCCCGCGCCGCCCGCGACGACGACGCCGCCGAGGACGGCGAGTCCGGCGACCGGGGCCCCGGAGTCGGATCCGGCGGAGCCCCAGGAGTTCGGGGCGGAGCCGCGCAGGGCGGGCAGGGCCTGGTCCACGAAGGCGTTCAGCTCGGTGGCCGCGTCGGCGCCCGGCGTGCGGACGGAGGCGGCGAGGTTTTGGACGGCCGCCGGGGACATCACGGAGGGGTCGACCCCGGCGTCGAACCGGTCGCCGAGGCGTACGGCGTACAGACCGGTGGCGCCGGTCTGGGCCCGCAGGTTGTCGAGGAGCCCCTGCGGCGGGAACTGGGCGTTCGCGGGCAGCACGGCCACGAAGAGGGGCTTGTCCGCGTCCTCGATCTTCCGCGCGAGGGCGTCCGCGTCGGCCTTCGACAGCTGGTCGGCGGCGCCGGGGTCGACGTAGACCGGGCCCTGCCTCAGGGCGGCGGCCGCGTCGGACACGCCCGTGGCCCTGGCACCCGCGGTGGGCACCAGGACCAGGAGCAGCAGCAGTATCAACCCGCCGAGAGCCGCGAGGCGGGCCAGGGGGTGTCCGGAAAGTGCCGTCTGACCGGCGGTGCCGACACGCACTCCCCCGTAGTCCTTCGGACACGGGGGCGCCCCCAGCCGCGTTGTCGTCGGTCGCCGTGGCACGCCATGACTCCCTCCTCCGCCTTGCGATCGCACGCACCGGGCACCGCCGGCCCTGCCCTGGCGGGCAGACGACGCTACTTTCCGGACACCCCCTGGCGGCCTGGTCCTCATATGTCGACGCTACCCGAACGGCGTCGAACAGAACATAAAAGACCAAAGGCGACTATTCGGCGGGGTCGACTCCCGCCCGCAGCAGGCCGTAGGTGAAGGCGTCCTCCAGGGCCTGCCAGGAGGCGGCGATGACGTTCTCGCCGACGCCGACCGTGGACCACTCGCCGTGGCCGTCGCTGGTGGTGACCAGGACCCGGGTGGTGGACTCGGTGCCGTGGCGGCCCTCCAGGATGCGGACCTTGTAGTCGGTCAGCTCGAACTTGGCGAGCTGCGGGTAGATCCGCTCCAGGCCGACCCGGATCGCCCGGTCGAGGGCGTTGACCGGGCCGTTGCCCTCGGCGGTGGCGACGATCCGCTCGCCCTTGGCCCAGAGCTTGACGGTGGCCTCGTTGGCGTGGGTGCCGTCGGGGCGGTCCTCGACGATCGCCCGCCAGGACTCCGTGCGGAAGTAGCGGCGGGCCCGGCCCTCGGCCTCCTCGCGCAGGAGCAGCTCGAAGGAGGCGTCGGCGGCCTCGTACGTGTAGCCCCGGAGCTCGCGCTCCTTGACCCGCTCGACGACCCGGGAGACCAGTGCCCGGTCGCCGCCCAGGTCGACGCCGAGCTCCTTGCCCTTGAGCTCGATGGAGGCGCGGCCGGCCATGTCGGAGACCAGCATCCGCATGGTGTTGCCGACCCGCTCGGGGTCGATGTGCTGGTAGAGGTCGGGGTCGACCTTGATCGCGGAGGCGTGCAGTCCGGCCTTGTGGGCGAAGGCGGAGACGCCCACGTACGGCTGGTGGGTGGAGGGCGTGAGGTTGACGACCTCGGCGATGGCGTGCGAGATCCGGGTCATCTCGGCGAGGGCGCCCTCGGGCAGCACCCGCTGGTCGTACTTGAGCTCCAGGGCCGCGACGACGGGGAAGAGGTTGGCGTTGCCGACCCGCTCGCCGTAGCCGTTGGCGGTGCACTGGACGTGGGTGGCGCCCGCGTCGACGGCGGCGAGGGTGTTGGCGACGGCGCAGCCGGTGTCGTCCTGGGCGTGGATGCCGAGCCGGGCGCCGGTGTCGGCGATGACGGTGGCGACGACGGCCTGGATCTGGGCGGGGAGCATGCCGCCGTTGGTGTCGCAGAGGACGACGACGTCGGCGCCGGCCTCGTGGGCGGCGCGGACGACGGCCTTGGCGTAGTCCGGGTTGGCCTTGTAGCCGTCGAAGAAGTGCTCGCAGTCGACGAAGACGCGACGGCCCTGCTCGCGCAGGTGGGAGACGGTGTCGCGGACCATCTCCAGGTTCTCTTCGAGGGTGGTGCGCAGGGCCAGTTCGACGTGCCGGTCGTGCGACTTGGCGACCAGGGTGACGACCGGGGCGCCGGAGTCGAGGAGGGCCTTGACCTGCGGGTCCTCGGCGGCGGTGCCGCCGGCCCTGCGGGTGGCGCCGAAGGCGACGAGCCGCGCGTTCTTGAACGCGATCTCCTGGCGGGCGCGGGCGAAGAACTCCGTGTCGCGGGGGTTGGCGCCGGGCCAGCCGCCCTCGATGAAGCCGACGCCGAAGTCGTCGAGGTGCCGGGCGATGGTCAGCTTGTCCGCGACGGTGAGGTTGATGCCCTCGCGCTGCGCCCCGTCGCGCAGCGTCGTGTCGAAGACGTGGAAACTGTCGTCGAGGGGTGAGGCCTCGGCGTTCTCCGTGGTCATGGCTGTCATGGCTCCTGTCGGATGTGGCTCCGGAAGGTCTGGCTCCACTTGCCCCCATTCTCGCGCCGCGTCCGTCTCCGGCGTGGGTGAGGCCGGAAAACGAAAAAACCCCTCGCGGGTGCGAGAGGTCTGCGCGCGGGTCTGGGGCACGGTGTCCGCCTGCGTGGGGGTCGTTCCACGTCTCAGCGGTCACTGCGGACCGGCGCGCCGCTGCCGATAATCATCGTGGTAGCAGGCACGCCGGAAGTCTGGCACAGGTGACCGCCCCGTGGGGCGGGGGTCTCACGATACGGGCAGGCTGTCCGGTTTCCGTCCGGCGCCGGTCTCCGCGCCGGCGCCCTTCCCCACCCGGCCGAGGTCGATGTCGCGGGTCTCGCGCATCGTGAGGTAGACGACCAGGGAGACGGCCGCGCAGCCGGCGACGTACCAGGAGAAGCCCGACTCGATGCCCGCGTCCTTGAACCAGAGGGCCACGTACTCGGCGGTGCCGCCGAAGAGGGCGTTGGCGACGGCGTACGGCAGGGCGACGCCGAGGGCGCGGACGCCGGTCGGGAAGAGCTCGGCCTTCACGCAGGCGTTGATGGAGGTGTAGCCGGTGACGACGAGGAGCGCGAGGAGGGAGAGGCCGAGGGCCGGCCAGAAGGAGCCCGCGTGCTTGAGCATCGCCATGATCGGCACGGTGAGGAGGGTGGAGCCGACCGCGAAGGTGATGAGCAGGGGGCGGCGCCCGATCCGGTCGGAGAGCCGTCCGGCGAGCGGCTGGAGGCAGGCGAAGACGATCAGGGCGCAGAAGGAGACCAGGGTGGCGGTCTGCTTGGGGAGCCCGGCGGAGTTGGAGAGGTACTTGGTGAGGTAGGTGGTGTACGTGTAGTACGCCACGGTCCCGCCCATGGTGAGCGCGACGACGAGGAAGGCCTCGCGGCGGTGCGCCCAGAGGGCCTTGAGGGTGCCCTGCTGTCCCTGCTCGACGCCGTCGCCCGCGGACTCCTCGTAGACCTCGGTCTCCAGCATGGTGCGGCGCAGGTAGAAGACGACGGCCGCGCCGAGGGCGCCGACGACGAAGGGGACGCGCCAGCCCCAGGAGTGCAGGGCCGCGTCGGACAGGGTCTGCTGGAGGACCAGGAGCAGGCCGAGGCCGAGGACCTGGCCGGCGGTCATCGACACGTACTGGAAGCTGGAGGCGAAGCCCCGGTGCTCGGGTGCGGAGGCCTCGGTGAGGTAGGTGGCGCTGGCCGCGTACTCGCCGCCGACGGAGAGGCCCTGGAGGAGGCGGGCGACCAGGAGGACGGCGGCGCCGCCGTATCCGGCGACGGCGTAGGTGGGGGCGACGGCGATCAGGACGGCGGAGGCGGACATCAGGGTGACGGTGAGGGTGAGCGCCGCCTTGCGGCCCTTGCGGTCGCCGACGCGGCCGAGGAGCCAGCCGCCGACCGGGCGCATGAAGAAGCCGACGGCGAAGATGCCGGCGGTGTTCATGAGTTTGGCGGTGTCGTTGCCCTCGGGGAAGAACGCCCCCGCGAAGTAGGTGGCGAAGCTCGCGTACACGAACCAGTCGAACCACTCGACCATGTTGCCGGCGGAGCCGACCCAGATCTTCTTCCAGTGCTCTCGTCCCATGGGCAGGAACCGTGCCGGAGCACCGGCCCGGCCAACAAGGGTGCAGCGGGCAACGATCCTGTGTACTTGCGTGCGTTACGGTCGCGCGATCAGCTCCTGCTCGACGAACTCCCGTACGTGTTCGAGGACTTGGCCCCTGCCCGTGCCCGGAATGCCGACGGCGACGTGCACGCTGAAGCCGTCGAGCAGGGCGCGCGTCCGGGTGGCGAAGCGGTCCGGGTCGACCGGCCGGAACTCGCCGCGCGAGACCCCTTCGGCCAGGATCGCGACCAGGTCCCGGTGCCAGGCCCCCTCGATGGCGGCCTGGCGCGCGCGGGCGTCGTCGTCGGCGTTCTGCGAGCGGTTCCAGACCTCCAGCCAGAGCGTCCAGTGCGGGTCGCGCGGCCCTTCGGGCACGTACACGTCCACGTATCCGTCGAGCCGTTCGCGGGCGCTGCCGGGCCGGGAGAGCAGGGCGCCGCGCCGGGCCCCGAGCCGTCCCTCGCTCCACTCCAGGGTCTGGAGCAGCAGTTCGTCCTTGGTGCGGAAGTAGTACAGCAGGTGCCCGCTGCTCATCCCGACCTGCCGCCCGAGCCCGGCCATGGTGAGCCCGTCGAGCCCGCGCTCGGCGATGGTCCCCATGGCGGCGGCGAGCACCTCCTCGCGGGGCGGTGCGGCCTGGTTGCGGCGACGGGGGTGGGACGGGGGGCTGCTGCTCTGACTCACTCGTACGTTCTACCCGATGACGGGTCCGGGAGGTCCGGCCGTCAGACCTTCGGCTGCTGCTGGGTGATGCAGTGGATGCCGCCGCCGGCCGCGAAGATCGTGCGCGCGTCGACCAGGACGACCTCGCGGTCGGGGAAGAGGCGGCGGAAGATCTCGGCGGCGAGTTCGTCGTGGGGGTCGTCGAAGGCGCAGAGGATCACGGCGCCGTCGCAGAGGTAGTGGTTGATGTACGAGTAGTCGACCCAGTCGCCCTCCTCGTCCTTGAGGACGGTGGGGGCCGGGACCTCGATGACCTCCAGGGGGCGGCCCTGGGCGTCGGTGGCGGCGCGCAGGATGCCCGCGTGCATCCGGGAGCGCTCGTAGTCGGGGTGGGCCGGGTCCTGCTGGCTGTGGACGAGGACCGTGCCGGGGCGGGCGAAGGCGGCGACGATGTCGACGTGGCCCTGGGTGCCGTACATCCCGTAGTCGGCGGTGAGGCCGTGCGGGAGCCAGATCGCCTTCGTGGTCCCGAGCCTGGCGTGGATCTCGGTCTCGACCTGCTCGCGGGTCCACTCCGGGTTGCGGCCGGAGCCGAGCTGGACGGTGTCGGTGAGGAGGACGGTGCCCTCGCCGTCGACGTGGATCGCGCCGCCCTCGTTGACGAGCGGGGAGGAGAGCACGGGGACGCCGGCCGTGTCCGCGACGTGGCGGGCGATCTTGGAGTCGTGCTCCCAGCGGGCCCAGTCCTGGGCGCCCCAGCCGTTGAACACCCAGTCCACGGCGGCCAGTTCGGTGCCGTTCGTGACGAAGGTCGGGCCGATGTCCCGCATCCAGGCGTCGTCGAGGTCGCGCTCGACCAGCTCGACGTCCTCGCCGAGGAGCGCGCGGGCGCCCTCCGCGTCGCCGGGGGCGACGACCATCGTCACCGGCTCGAAGCGGCGGACGGCGCGGGCCACCGAGGCCCAGGCGGCGCGGGCGGCGGCCAGCTCCTCGTCGTCGGTGAAGGTGGGGTTGGGGCTGGGCCAGGCCATCCAGGTGCGCTCGTGGGGCGTCCATTCGGCGGGCATGCGGTACGTCATGGTCAGCGGGTCCTAGAGGAAGTAGGGGCGGTCGAGGGGGACGAGGCCGGTCCGGTCGTCGGCGCGGCGGCGCCGTGGGCGCCGGACCGCGTTCCGGGGGCGAGCCGGTCCACAGGTGCCGGTGGCGGTGTTCGGATCGCCCACGACCCCGTACGCGGGGCCGTGGGCGATCGCCGGGCCGACGGCCGGCCCGGCCGTGGCGAAGGTCCGGCGTACGGTCTCGCCGGACCTTCCCGTCCCCCGCGTGCCGGAGGAGGTGATCCCGGTCGCGCCGAGGCCGTGCGGGACGTCCTGCGGGCCCATCGCTCCGGCCCGGAGCCGATCGCGTTCCGCGGGGGTCAGTCGCACGTCCCGAACACCTCCCGTTTGAGCGCCACTCTAAATGCCGAGACGCGTGGTTCCAAGCATTGACGCGAGGTACGGGCACAGGTCACATTGAGCGTCACTCTAAAAGTCGTCCACCAGCTTCCCTCGCCCCCTCTCAGCTCCCCGGGAGACCCCATGCCGATAGAACAGCGCGGAGTCGACACCGTCCCCGAGGCCGAACGCACCAGCGGCCCCCGCGACCTCGTCTCGATCCTGCTCGGCTCCAACCTCTGCCTGGGGGTGATCGTCTTCGGCTGGCTCCCCGTCTCCTTCGGCCTGGGCCTGTGGGCCTCGGTGACCTCCGTCGTCACCGGCACCCTCGTCGGCGTCGCGGTCACCGCCCCGCTCGCGCTGGTCTCCCTGCGCACCGCGACCAACCTCTCCACCTCCTCCGGCGCCTTCTTCGGCGTCCGCGGCCGGCTCGTCGGCTCGGTGGTGGGGCTGCTGCTCTCGCTCGGCTACACCGCCCTGACCCTCTGGATCGGCGGCGACGTCGTGGTGGGGACCCTCGCCCGGCTGACCGGCCTGCCCACGGGCGGCGCCGCCCACGCCGTCGTCTACGCGCTGCTCGCCGCCTGCACGGTGGTCGCCGCGGTGTACGGCTACCGGCTGCTGCTGCGGCTGAGCAAGGTGCTCGCGGTCGGCATGACCGCGCTCCTCGCCGTCGGCCTGGCCGCGTACGCCGGGGACTTCACGACGGCGGCGGTGCCGGACACCCCGTACCTCCTGGGCTCCTTCTGGCCGACCTGGCTGCTCTCGGCGGTGGCGGCGGGGCTCAGCGGGCCGGTCGCCTTCATCACCCTGCTCGGCGACTACACGCGGTACGTCTCCCCCGAGCGGTACGACGCCGGGACCGTGTGGCGGGCGACCTGTCTGGGCCTGGTCGTGGGCCTGCTCGTCCCGCAGCTCTTCGGCACGTACACGGCGCTCGCGGCCCGCGGGGCGCTCGACTACGCCGGCCCGCTCGTCGCCGCCTCGCCCGGCTGGTACCTGGTGCCGCTGCTCGTCGCGGCCACGGCCGGCACCGTCGGCAACGCCGGTCTGATGCTGTACTCCATGGGGCTCGACCTGGACGCGATCCTGCCCCGGACCACCCGGGCGCGCGCCACCCTCGTGGTCGCGGCGGTGGCCACCGCCTTCGTCTTCCTGGGCCACTTCGCCTCGGACGCGCAGACGACGATGACCTCGTTCGTGCTGCTGCTCACCGCGATCGGCACCCCGTGGGCGGTGATCACCCTGATCGGGCACGCGCGCTGCGGGGGCGTCTACGACCCGGAGGCGCTCCAGGTCTACAACCGGCGCTCGCGCGGCGGGATCTACTGGTACGCGGCGGGCTGGCACCCGCGCGCCACCGCCTCCTGGGCGATCGGCGCGGCGGTCGGCCTGGCCGCGGTGTCGACGCCGCTCTACGAGGGGCCGCTGCTCGCCCTGACGGGCGGGATCGACTGCAGCTTCGTCCTCTCGGGGATCGTGGGCGGCGCGCTGTACGCCGTACTGACGCCGAACGGGGCCCCCGGGACCGTGACGGCCCCGGAGACCCCGGCGCGGGTGGAGCCGTAGCGGCTAGCCCAGCTCGTGCATCCAGCCGTGGTTGTCCTCGGCCTTGCCGGTCTGGACGGCGAGGAGCGCCTCGCGCAGCTTCATGGTGACCTCGCCGGGCTCCCCGCCCGACTGGGTCCACTCGCCGCGCTCGGACTTGACGGTGCCGACCGGGGTGATGACGGCGGCGGTGCCGCAGGCGAAGACCTCGGTCAGGGTGCCGTTCTCGCTGTCGGCCTGCCACTGGTCGATGGAGACGCGGCCCTCCTCGGCCTCCAGTCCCAGGTCGGCGGCCAGCTTGAGCAGCGAGTCGCGGGTGATGCCGGCGAGCAGCGAGCCGGTGAGGACGGGGGTGACGATCTTGTTTCCGTACACGAAGTACAGGTTCATGCCGCCGAGCTCCTCGACCCACTTGTGCTCGACGGCGTCGAGGTAGGCGACCTGGTCGCAGCCCTTGGCCGCCGCCTCGGCCTGCGCGAGCAGGGAGGCCGCGTAGTTGCCGCCGGTCTTGGCGTCGCCGACGCCGCCGGGGACGGCGCGGACGCGGTTCTCCGAGAGCCAGATGGAGACGGGCTTCACGCCGCCGGGGAAGTACGGGCCGGCCGGGGAGGCGATGACCACGAAGAGGTACTCGTTCGCCGGGCGGACGCCCAGGCCGACCTCGGTCGCGATCATGAACGGGCGCAGGTAGAGCGAGGCCTCGCCGCCGTGCTCCGGGACCCACGCCTTGTCGTGCTGGACGAGGACGTCACAGGCCTCGACGAAGGTCTCGACCGGCAGCTCGGGCATGGCGAGACGGCGGGCCGAGGCCTGGAAGCGGCGGGCGTTGGCGTCGGGACGGAAGCTGGCGACCGAGCCGTCGGGGCGGCGGTAGGCCTTCAGGCCCTCGAAGATCTCCTGCGCGTAGTGCAGGACGTTGGTGGCCGGGTCGAGCGCGAGCGGGCCGTACGGGACGAGCTGGGCGTCGTGCCAGCCGCGGCCGTCGGTCCACCGGATGGTGACCATGTGGTCGGTGAAGTGGCGGCCGAATCCCGGGTTGGCCAGGATCGCCTCGCGCTCCGCGTCGGACAGCGGGCTGGAGGAGGGCTTGAGCTCGATCGTGGGCGTCGTCATGAGTGCGTGTCCTTCACCGGTCGTGGGGAGAGGACCGCGCGCGTACGCCGCTGTCGGAGACGGCTTGTCCCTGACGGAGTGGACGTCCGACGGTGCCCGCATACGGCGGCCCCGCGTTCGATTATCGCGCGCGGGGACCGGTGCGTGAAACAGGCTGGCGCGGTCCGGGGTTCTTTCGGGGTGCGCACCCCGCGGCCGCGCGTGGAACAGCCGCCGGGCGCTGTGCGACCCGGCGGCTGATGTCGTGTGTCAGTCGGCGCGGGTCAGCTCGCTACTCGCGCGGCGAGCGCGTCGCCGATCTGGTCCGTGGTGCGGACGGCGTCACCCCGCTCGGTGAGGTCGGCCGCGACGGCCTCCTCGACCCGGACGGCCTCGGACTCGTACCCGAGGTGGCGCAGCAGGAGGGCGACGGAGAGGACGGTGGCCGTGGGGTCGGCCTTGCCCTGGCCCGCGATGTCCGGCGCGGAGCCGTGGACCGGCTCGAACATGGACGGGAAGTCGCCGCTGGGGTTGATGTTGCCCGAGGCGGCGACGCCGATGCCGCCGGAGACGGCCGCGGCGAGGTCGGTGATGATGTCGCCGAAGAGGTTGTCGGTGACGATCACGTCGAAGCGGGCCGGGTCGGTGACGAGGAAGATCGTCGCGGCGTCGACGTGCAGGTAGTCGGTGGCGACCTCGGGGAACTCGGCGGCCACCCGGTGGAAGGTGTCCGTCCAGAGGTGGCCGGCGAAGGTCAGCACGTTGTTCTTGTGGACCAGCGTGAGCTTCTTGCGCGGGCGGGCCTGGGCGCGGGCGAAGGCGTCCCGGACCACGCGCTCGACGCCGAAGGCGGTGTTGACCGAGACCTCGGTGGCGACCTCGTGCGGGGTGCCCTTGCGGATGGTGCCGCCGTTGCCCGTGTACGGGCCCTCGGTGCCCTCGCGGACCACGACGAAGTCGATCTCGGGCTGTCCGGCGAGCGGGGTCGCCACGCCGGGGAGCAGCTTCGAGGGACGCAGGTTCACGTGGTGGTCGAAGGCGAAGCGGAGCTTCAGGAGGAAGCCGCGCTCCAGGACGCCGGAGGGCACCGACGGGTCGCCGATGGCGCCGAGCAGGATGGCGTCGTGCTTCTTGAGGGAGTCCAGGTCGGCGTCGGTGAGGGTCTCACCGGTGGCGTGGTAGCGCGTGGCGCCGAAGTCGTACTCCTCGGTCTCCAGCTTCACGTCCTGGGGAAGGACGGCCGAGAGGACCTTGAGGCCCTGGGCCACGACCTCCTGGCCGATGCCGTCGCCGGGGATGACTGCGAGATCGATGCTGTGAGACATGTCGGCACCCTACTGGTCGTCCCATCGTCTGACACGTAACGTCCACCATGTGGACGAACGTCCGAAGGGGCAGCCCCCTGGAGGGGCGGGGCGGATCAGTGGCCGGTGGAGCCGCCGTTGTCACGGCGGTCGAGGGCGCGCTGGAGGGCGGCGGCGGCGTTCTGACGGGCCTCGTCGGCGGGACGAGTGGCGGAGTGGCGGACGCGGCGGGCGGTCTGAGCGGCCATGGGGAATCGACTCCTTGAGATCAGTGGTGATCGAAGGCGCCGGAAGGGGCGGGGAGCGCCGCCGCAGGGGTTGCCTGCACGGGGCGTCGCGCTCTCGACCGCCATTCGCTGATGGAGCGAGACGTTCGGCTCCTACAAAGCTAGGGCAGGCCACCGCATCTGTCTCCACAATTACTCGGACTTCCTACTATCTGAGACGGCGGGACACCGAGGGTCACCCCGCGACGGCCCGCAGCTCCCGGATCAGGGCCCGCACGGCGGGAGAAGAGGCCAGTTCGGGGGTGGTGACGTAGCCCACCGAACGCGTCGGGCGGTCCGGTCCGAGATCGGTGATCCGCACCGAGGGCGGCGCCCCGACCAGGGAGAGCTCCGGCATCACGGCCATCCCGAAACCGGTGCCCACCATCGAGAGCACCGTCCCGTCGTCCTCGGCCTCCACGGTCGCGGGCGGCAGCCACTCCTGCCCGGCCCACCACTCCCGGGTGTACGAGGTGCAGTTCTCCGTCCAGTCGATCAGCGGGAGCGTGCGCGGCGCCGGGTGCCCGGCCGGGTGCACCAGGGCGTACCCCTCCTCCAGGAGGACGCCGCCGACCAGCTCCGGCGGCACCGGCGAGGTGGTGCCGAGCGTCGCGATCCCCAGGTCGGCCCGCCCGTCGAGGACTTCGCCGGCCGTGCCGCGCCCCACCTCCCGCACGATCCGCACCTCGGGCACCACCTCCGGGTGCCGCGCCGCGAGCCGCCCCAGGGCGCGGGGCAGCAGGTGGAGGGCGGCGCTGCGGAAGGCCGCGATCCGCAGCGGTCCGGCGGGGACGGCCGGGGCGCCCGCCTCCGCGCCGCGCACCTCGGCGGCCATCACCTCCAGGAGCCGCAGCACCCGCCGGGCGTACGCGAGGGCCCGCTCCCCGGCCGGGGTCGGGGTGGCGCCGGTCCGGCCGCGCTCGAAGAGGACGGCGCCCAGCTTGCGTTCGCTGCCGCGCACCGAGTGCGAGACGGCGGACTGGGTCGTGCCGAGGGCGACGGCGGCGGCCGAGAAGCCGCGCTCGCGCCCGACGGCGACGAGGACGCGCAGCTCGTGCGGGGCCAGATCGACGGCCTTGCTCCCGGACCCGTTCATGCGCGGCGCCTCCCCTTCGTGCGTATCTGCGTATCTGCGTGCCTACGTGGCTACGTGGCTACGTGCCTACGTGGCTGCGTGGCTACGTGGCTGCGCACCTACGTGGCTGCGCGCCTGCGCGCCTGCGCACGCAACCTCGTCGCGGAGCCGGCGCATCCGCCCCCACCTGCGTCCATGAGCGACTTTCATGGATCCGCCGGAGCCATCGACGCTACCCCCTGCCCGGGCCGCCGGCCGCCTCCTACGGTCGGCGGCATGACGAACGACACCATGATCACCGTCCGGCAGACCGCCCGTCCCGCCGGCTTCCCGACCCCCGGCCTGTTCTCCTTCACGGAGGAACCGCTGCCGGTCCCGGGGCCGGGCACCGCGCTCGTCGGGAACCTCCAGCTCTCGGTCGACCCGTACCACCGCGAGGCGATGGACACGGACGAACTGTGGACCCTGGGCTCCCCGATGGAGGGCCGCGCCCTGGGCCGGGTGCTCGACTCGCGCGACCCGTCGCTGCGCCCGGGCGACCTCGTCCTGCACCGCAGGGGCTGGCGCACCCATGCCGTGGTGGCGCCGGACGAGGTGCGCCGGGTCCCGGACCTCGGTCCCGGCGTCCCGCTCGCCGCGCACCTGAGCCTGCTCGGCGGTACGGGCCTGTCGGCCTACGTGGGCCTGACCCGGATCGCGCGGCTCCGGGCGGGCGAGGACCTGTTCGTCTCGGCGGCGGCCGGCGGGGTGGGCACGGCGGCGGGGCGGCTCGCCCGGCTGCTCGGCGCGGGCCGTCTGGTGGGCAGCGCGGGTTCGGCGCGCAAGGTGGCGTACCTGACGGAGGAGGTCGGCTTCGACGCGGCCTTCGACCACCACGACGGGCCGGTGGCGGAGTCGCTCGCGAAGGCCGCGCCCGACGGGCTCGACGCGGTGCTCGACGGGGTGGGCGGCGAGCACCTGGAGGCCGCGATCGGCTCGCTGCGCGAGCACGGCCGGATCGCCTGGGTGGGCGCCGTGGCCCAGTACCACTCGCTCTCCGCTCCCCCGCCGGCCCCGCGCAACCTCTTCGACCTGGTCGGGAAGAGCATCCGGCTCGAAGGGTTCCTGGTCCGGAACCACATGGACGCCCTGGAGGAGCTGTACGACCTCGCCGTCCCGCGCCTGCGCGACGGTTCGCTGCCGCTGGACGTGACGGTGGCGGAGGGCTTCGAGCACGTGGTGGACGCGTTCCTGGGGATGCTGCGGGGCGAGAACCTGGGGAAGATGCTCGTCACGGTCTGACTCGGCGTACCCACCTAGGTTGTTTTCCTACCTAGGTAGTGGTGTGATGGGCACATGGCCGCAGACCGCAGATCCAGCTGGCTCAAGGGAGTCCTCGACCTGCTCGTCCTCTCCTGTCTGACCGACGGCGAGAGCTACGGGTACGAGATCGCGAAGGCGCTCGCCGGGGCGGGCCTCGGCGAGATCAAGGGCGGGACGCTCTATCCCGTGCTGAACCGCCTGGAGGAAGCCGGTCTGGTCGAGGCCGAGTTCCGCGCCGCCGAGCGCGGGCCGGGCCGCCGCTACTACCGGCTCACCGACCCGGGCCGGACGCACCTGGCGGCCGAGGGCGCGGCCTGGACGGAGTTCCACCGGGCCGTACGGACACAACTGCACGCAGGGGGAGCAGCACCATGACCACCGACGCCTACTTCGAGGAGCTGACGGGCGCGCTGCGCGCGGCGGGCGTGTCCGAGGAGCAGATCGACCGGACCGCCGCCGAGCTGCGCGGGCACCTCGCGGAGACGGGGTCCGCGCCGGAGGAGGAGTTCGGGCCCGCCGCGCGGTTCGCGGCCCGGCTCGGCGGGCTCGCCCCGGCGCCCGGGGAGCCGGACGGGGCGGCGGAGCACTGGACGTGGACCGCGGACTTCTTCAACGACCGCCGGATGCTGGCCGTCCACGGGGACCAGGGCTGGGAGGTGGAGTCGCTGGACGCGCTCGGCCGGTTCGTCTGCCGCCGTGCGCCGGGGGCCGCGCTCGCCTGGGAGTACCGCCGCGAGGTGATCACGGACCGCCGCCGCGCCCGGGTCCTGGAGGAGCTCGAACCGGAGGGCTGGGAGCTGTGCGGCGAGTGGCTGACGTACGGCTACTTCAAGCGCCCGAAGGCGGCGACCGCGGGCCCCGGAGGAGGCCTGGAGGCGCTGCCGGCCCGCCCGCACGGGTGGCTGTTCCTCAGCCGCCGGGGCAAGGCGATGCTGGCGGTCTGGGCGCTCGCCGTCCTCGGCTGCCTGGCGGTGGCCCTGGCCGGCCTCGGGCTGCCGGGGTACACGATCGCGCTGCTCGGCCTCGGCTACGCGATCGGCATGACGTACACGGCGAAGAAGGAGACGGAGAAGGGCCGCGTCCACGCGGACCGCGCGGCGGCGGGGAGCGACGGGGCCTGACGCACCGTCACGCCCCTGCGCCCCGCTACGTCACATCGCCGCACCCCTTTTACGTCACATCGCCGTCCCGCCAGTCGAAGACGAGCGGGGCGGCGGGGTCCGGCAGGGGCCCCGCGCCCGCCGGGCGCAGGAAGACGCCCCCCTCCTCCTCCGGGAGGTGGACGATCCCGTCGGGCGTGAACGCCTCGACGCGCCCCTCCCAGACCTGCCAGCCGCGCCCCCGGTAGAGGGCGGCGCCCGCGTCCGAGGCGGCGAGCGCCCCGAAGGCGTACGCCCCGTCGATCACCCGCTCCAGCTCGGCCATGACCGCCCCGCCGAGTCCCTTGCGGCGCAGGTCGGCCCGGACGGCGACGCCTTCCACGTACCCGACGCGGTGCGAGCGCCCCCCGTGGAGCAGCCGGCGCATGACGACGGCGCCGTGGGCGGCGATCCCCTCCCCGTCCTCGATCCAGGCGTGGAGGCCGCCGAGGGTGTGGTCCCAGTCCTCGTCGTCGAAGTTCCCGTCGAAGGCGAGGTCGAGCATCTCGCGTACGGAGCGGAGCCGGGCGGCTCCGAGTTCATGGGTGGGCGCGGTCCTCACGGTCATGCGTCTCACCCTCCCACACCGCATTAACCCTTGAAAGTGAATTGACAGGTTACTCCCGGCCTGCTGGAATCATCGTGCCGACACCTAACCGTTCACTCGACTCTAAGGGGTTAGATGATGTCCGTACTGCCTACCCACCACCGCACCGTCACCGTCCGTGGACACGAGATCGCCTACCGGGAGGCGGGCCCGGCCGACGCCCCCGCCCTCCTCCTGCTGCACGGCTTCCCCACCAGTTCGCACATGTTCCGCGACCTGATCCCCCTGCTCGCCGACCGCTACCGCCTGATCGCCCCCGACCACCTGGGCTTCGGCCGCAGCGCCGCGCCCTCGGCCGACGACTTCCCCTACACCTTCGCCGAACTGGCCTCGCTCACGGCCGAGTTCACCGAGGCCGTCGGCCTGGACCGGTTCGCGCTCTACGTCCAGGACTACGGCGCCCCCATCGGCCTCCGGCTCGCCCTCGCCCACCCCGGACGGATCACCGCGATCGTCACCCAGAACGGCAACGCGTACGAGGAGGGCCTCGGCGCCGAGGCCTGGGCCCCGGTCCTCGCCCTGATCGAGGAGCGCACTCCGAAGACGGAGGAGCCGGTCCGCGCCATCCGCTCCCCGGACGGCATCCGGTGGCAGTACGAGACGGGCGTCCCCGCCGAGTACCGCGACCTCCTCAGCCCCGACGCCTGGCACCACGACGCCGCCCTGATGGCCCGCGAGGGCCAGGACGGCATCCAGCTGGCCCTGATCGCCGACTACGGCTCCAACTTCGCCCTCTACCCGGCCTTCCAGGAGTACTTCCGCACCTCCCGGGTCCCCCTCCTCGCCGTCTGGGGCGAGGGCGACCAGGTCTTCGTCCCGGCGGGCGCCGAGGCCTTCCGCCGCGACCTCCCGGACGCCGAGGTCCACCTCCTCCCCACCGGCCACTTCGCCCTGGAGACCCACGCGCCGGCGATCGCCTCGCTGATCGACGACTTCCTCGCGCGGCGCGTCCTCGTCAGGCCGTAGCCTTCTCCAGGTCGCGGGCCATGCGCTCCACCCAGTCGGTGAAGCCTTCCCGATGGTGGCCCTCACCCGCGAGCAGGGTCGCGACCTGCGCGTCCGTGAGCCGGTCGGGCCCCGGCCCGGTCAGCAGCCGGTGCAGCTCCTTCATCAGGGACATCATCCGCAGCGCGTCGAGGTGCTCGATCGCGTCGACCCCGTGGCCGGGGCCGAGTGTCGTTGAACCGGGCATGTCGTGCCTCCTCACCGACCCCCTCCCAGCAGCGTAAGCCTCTCGAATGGAAACCGCCCCCGACCTCGGTTGGGGGACCGGGGTCGGGAGCGGTGTCAGGGGTCTGCCCGAAGGGGGCAGGGTGTCTGCCCGGGGGCAGGGGCCGCTCGCGCGGCCGGTGGGCGTCAGCCCATGTGCGGGTAGCCGTACTCGGTCGGCGGGACCAGCGTCTCCTTGATCGCGCGGGTCAGCGTCCAGCGCATCAGGTTCTGCGGGGCGCCGGCCTTGTCGTCGGTGCCGGAGGCGCGGCCGCCGCCGAAGGGCTGCTGGCCGACGACGGCGCCGGTCGACTTGTCGTTGATGTAGAAGTTGCCCGCGGCGTAGCGGAGCTTCTCCATCGTGTACGCGGCGGCGGCGCGGTCGTTCGCGATGACCGAACCGGTGAGCGCGTAGTCCGAGACCGACTCCATCTGGGTCAGCATCTCGTCGTACTTCTCGGCAGAGCTGTCGTCGTACACGTGGATCGCGAGGATCGGGCCGAAGTACTCGGTCGTGAAGACCTCGTTCTCCGGGTCGGTGCACTCGATGACGGTCGGGCGGACGAAGTAACCGACCGAGTCGTCGTAGGTGCCGCCCGCGACGATCGTGCAGCTCGGGTCGGACTTGGCGCGGTCGATCGCCGCCTTGTTCTTGGCGAACGAGCGGTCGTCGATGACGGCGCCGATGAAGTGCGACAGGTCGGTGACGTCACCCATGGTGATGCCGTCGACCTCGGCCGCGAACTCCTCCTTGAAGCCGTCGTTCCAGATCGAGGCCGGGACGTAGGCGCGCGAGGACGCGGAACACTTCTGGCCCTGGTACTCGAAGGAGCCGCGGGTCAGCGCGGTCTTCAGGACGGCGCGGTCGGCGCTGGGGTGGGCGACGACGAAGTCCTTGCCGCCGGTCTCGCCGACGATCCGCGGGTACGAGCGGTAGTTCTCGATGTTGTTGCCGACCGTCTTCCACAGGTGCTGGAAGGTCTTGGTCGAGCCGGTGAAGTGGATGCCGGCCAGGTCGCGGTGGTTCAGGGCCACCTCGGAGACGGCGATGCCGTCGCCGGTCACCAGGTTGATGACGCCCTTGGGCAGGCCGGCCTCCTCCAGGAGCTCCATGAGGAGCACGGCGGCGTGGGTCTGCGTCGGGGACGGCTTCCAGACCACCACGTTGCCCATGAGGGCGGGGGCGGTGGGCAGGTTGCCCGCGATGGCCGTGAAGTTGAACGGCGTGATCGCGTAGACGAAGCCTTCGAGCGGGCGGTGGTCCAGACGGTTCCAGACGCCCGGCGAGTTGGCCGGGGGCTGCTCGGCCAGGATCTGACGGGCGTACGCCACGTTGAAGCGCCAGAAGTCGACGAGCTCGCACGGGGTGTCGATCTCGGCCTGCTGGGCGGTCTTGGACTGGCCGAGCATGGTGGACGCGGCCAGCGTCTCGCGCCACGGGCCGGCGAGCAGCTCGGCGGCGCGCAGGATGATCGCGGCGCGGTCGTCGAAGGACATCGCGCGCCAGGCCGGGGCGGCGGCCAGGGCGGCGTCGATCGCGTCCTGGGCGTCCTGCCGGGTGGCGCCGCGGAAGGTGCCGATGACGGACCGGTGGTTGTGCGGCTGGACGACCTCGAACTCCTCGCCGCCGCCCAGGCGCTTCACGCCGCCGATGGTCATCGGCAGCTCGCGCGGGTTCTCGGCCAGCTCCTTGAGCTTGAGCTCCAGACGGGCGCGCTCGGGGGAGCCGGGGGCGTAGCCGTGCACCGGCTCGTTGACGGGAGTGGGGACCTGGGTCACAGCGTCCATGAGTCTCGATACTCCTTCGGAGGGGTGGTGGGGCTCAGCCCTTGGTGAGGATGGAGCGGACGAAGAAGAGGAGGTTGGCCGGCTTCTCCGCCAGGCGGCGCATGAAGTAGCCGTACCAGTCGGTGCCGTACGCGGTGTAGACGCGCATGCGGTGGCCCTCGGCGGCGAGGCGGTTCTGCTCCTCGCTCCGGATGCCGTACAGCATCTGGAACTCGTACTCGTCCGGCTTGCGCCCGGCGCGGCGGGCCAGCTCCTGGCCGACGGAGATCAGGCGCGGGTCGTGGGACCCGATCATCGGGTAGCCCTTGCCCTCCATCAGGATCTTCATGATCCGGACGTACGCCTTGTCGATCTCCGGCTTCTCCTGGATCGCGACGGAGGCGGGCTCCTTGTAGGCGCCCTTCACGATCCGGACGCGGGAGCCGTTCGCGGCGAGGCGGCGGGCGTCGTCCTCGGTGCGGAAGAGGTAGGCCTGGATGACGCAGCCGGTCTGCGGGAAGTCCTTCCGCAGCTCCTCGTGGATGGCGAACATCGAGTCGAGGGTGGTGTGGTCCTCGGCGTCCAGGGTGACGGTGGTGCCGATCTCGGCGGCGGCCTCGACGACCGGCCGGACGTTGGAGAGCGCCAGCTCGTGGCCGCCCTCCCGTCGCCCACCACCCTCGGCCGAGAGCCCTTCGGGCTCGCCCCCCTCGATCCTCAGCGACTGGCCGAACATCGACAGCTTCACGGACATCTCGGCGCGCTCGCCGAGGCCCAGCTCCTTGAGGCGGCCGATGAGCTCCAGGTAGGCGTCCCGGGCGGCGTACGACTGCTCGACGGTGGTGATGTCCTCGCCGACGACGTCGAGGGTGACCTCCAGGCCGCGCTCGCTCAGCTCCCGCACGATCGGGACGACGTCGTCCACGGTCTCGCCGGCGATGAAGCGTGCCACGACCTGCTTGGTCCCGGGCGCGGCCGACACGAAACGGCGCATCTTGTCGCTGCGCGACGCGGCGAGGATCACGGGACCCAGCACGGGGCACCTCCAGGGGGCAAGGGTAGAACGGGGCCGTAGCCGGATGAAGCCGCCGAAGCGAACGAACCGGAACAGCACGGATAACCACTGTGAAACCTACGAATCGGTCCGATCGTCCGCCACCTACAGCTGTCACGCATCCGTGGCCCGCCTCTCATACATCTGTCTGAGGGGGTGCGAGAATGGGTCGGTGAAGGGCGATTACCAAGACCTGGTGGACGAGATCTCCGCACTCCTCGGGGCCCCGGCGACGCTGGAGAACCGCGACTTCGGGCTGATCGCCTTCGGTGCCCACGACAGCGACGACGACACGGCGATGGACCCGGTCCGGACCCGGTCGATCCTGACCCGGGGGTCGACCCCGGCGGTCCGCGCCTGGTTCGAGGGCTTCGGCATCACCCGGGCGGAGGGCCCGGTCCGCATCCCCGCCTCCCCGGACGCGGGCGTCTTCCGGGACCGGATCTGCCTTCCCGTACGCCATCGGGGTGTCGTCCTCGGGTACGTGTGGCTGCTCGACGCCGAGCCGGGGCCGCCGCCCGAGCAGCTCACGGCGGCCATGGAGGTGGCCGCCCGGATCGGCGGCCTCCTCGCCGACGAGGAGCGGGCGGGCGCGGACCTCTCGCGGGAGTTCGCCGCGGCCCTGACCGCCGGGCGCGGCTGGCAGAACGACATGGCCGTCGCGGCGCTGCGGGCGGCCCTGGGGCCCAGCGCGGACGGCCTGCACGCCGTCGTGTGCGTGACTCCGTGGCAGGGCGAGACCCCCTCGGTACGGGCCGTCCCCGGCGCGGCGGCGGTCGCCGCGCTCCCGGACGCCGCCTCCCTCGCCCTCCTCGTACGGCTGCGCACGGCCGAGGACCCCTCCCCCGCCCGCTCGGCCGCCGAGCGGCTGCGCGGGGACGCCCCGGCCGGGATCGCCACGCCGCGGCGGGGCCTCGCGGAGCTCCCGGCGGCCTGGCGGGAGGCGAGCACGGCGGCCCGTGCCGCGACGGCGCAGCCGAAGCTGGGCCCGGTCGCGGAGTGGGCCGGGATCGGGCCGTACCGGCTCCTGGCGGCGCTCTACCACCCCGAGGTCGACCCGGTCGTCGCGCCGCTGCTGGCCCCCGCCCACGCGGAACTGGCCCGCACGGCCGAGGCGTACCTCGACCACGCGGGCCAGGCGGGGCGCACGGCGGCGGCCCTGGGCATCCACCGGCAGACCCTCTACTACCGGCTGTCCCGGGTGGAGCAGCTCACCGGCCTGGACCTGGACGACGGCGAGGACCGGCTGCTGCTCCACATGTCCCTGAAGTCGGCCCGGCTGTAGAGGTTTTTTAGGATCGGATCATGAGCACAGGGGGAGCGTTCGGCGGCTGGGTCCCGCCGACAGAGGTCGAGCACCGGCTGTACGAGGCCGCGGTGCGCAACGACACCGACGCCGCGGCACAAGTGCTGGCGAGCACGGACCTGTTCGTCCTGGCGCCGAAGGCGGAGGTCGACGCCGATCCGGAGCGCGTCCACTGGCGCTCGTACCCGGAGCCGGGTCACCGCACCGTGATCACGCGCGGGATGTTGCCGCCGTGGCACCCGGACTGGGTGTTCCACTGCGTCTCGCTCCGGTGGATCGCCACGTTCCACTGGAACGACGCGGCGCCCCGGCCCCTGGTGGTGAACCCGGGCAGTCCCATCCAGTTCCTGAGGCCCGGTTCCGGGCCGACGGCCTGCTGCCCCCGGAGGGGCGGGTGCGCAGGACGGTCGCGTACGACTACGGCCGGGCGGTGAACGTGGCCCGCTGGGGGCTCTCGGCCCGCTTCTGCACCCCGCACGAGGCCGAACGGGCCATCGTCCACGCGGGTGCGCTGAGCAGGGCGGCGTACACGTCCTGGGAGGACTTCTCGGCGGGCTACGCGCTGGGCAGGGTGCTGCGGTTCGACGAGGAGGAGTACGGCTCCTGGTACGAGGACAACGTCACCGGCCACCGCGTCCTCACCGAACACGAGGGCAGCCCCTGGAAGCACATCCCCTGGCACTGAAGCGCCCGTGACAGCACGGCGCCCGGCCGCCGGGCTCTCGTACGGGACGAGCGGCCGACGACCGGGTGCGGGGCGCGGGGCGCGGGGCCGCGCGTCAGATCAGGTTGACCGAGCGGGCCGAGGTGGCGCCGATCTCCGCCGAGATCTCCGAGAGCACCGCCGCCGGGACGGTGTCGTCCACGGTGAGCACGACGAGCGCCTCGCCGCCCTCCTCCGCGCGGGAGACCTGCATGCCGGCGATGTTCAGACCGGCCTCGCCGAGGATCCGGCCGACCGTGCCGACGACGCCCGGGCGGTCCTCGTAGCGCAGCACGACCATGTGGTCGGCGAGCGCCAGGTCCACGTCGTACTCGCCGACGGCGACGATCTTCTGGAGGTGCTTGGGGCCGGCCAGGGTGCCGGAGACCGAGACCTCCTCGCCGCTGCCGAGGGTGCCGCGCACGGTGACCACGTTGCGGTGGTCGGGCGACTCGGAGCTGGTGGTCAGGCGCACCTCGACGCCGCGCTCCTGCGCGAACAGCGGGGCGTTGACGTACGACACGGTCTCGTCGACCACGTCCTCGAACACGCCCTTGAGAGCGGAGAGTTCGAGCACCTTCACGTCGTGCTGGGTGATCTCGCCGTAGACCTCGACGTCGAGCCGGGCCGCGACCTCGCCCGCGAGGGCGGTGAAGATCCGGCCGAGCTTCTCGGCGAGCGGCAGACCGGGCTTGACGTCCTCGGCGATGACGCCGCCCTGGACGTTGACCGCGTCCGGAACCAGCTCGCCGGCGAGCGCCAGGCGCACCGAGCGGGCGACGGCGATGCCGGCCTTTTCCTGGGCCTCGTCCGTGGAGGCGCCGAGGTGCGGGGTGCAGACGACCTGGTCGAGCTCGAAGAGCGGGGAGTCCGTGCAGGGCTCCTTGGCGTACACGTCGAGGCCGGCGCCGGCGACCCGGCCCTCCTTGAGCGCCGAGTACAGCGCCTCCTCGTCCACGATCCCGCCGCGCGCGGCGTTGACGATGCGGACGGAGGGCTTGACCTTGTGCAGCGCCTCGTCGCCGATGAGACCGAGGGTCTCCGGGGTCTTCGGCAGGTGGACGGTGATGAAGTCCGCGACCTCCAGGAGCTCGTCCAGGGTCAGCAGCTTCACCCCCATCTGGGCGGCGCGGGCCGGCTGCACGTAGGGGTCGTACGCGACGATCTTCATGCCGAAGGCGGACATGCGCTGGGCGACCAGGACGCCGATGCGGCCGAGGCCGACGACGCCGAGGGTCTTCTCGCTCAGCTCGACGCCGGTGTACTTGGAGCGCTTCCACTCGCCGTTCTTCAGCGCCGTGTTGGCCTGCGGGATGTTGCGCGCGGTGGCGACGAGGAGGCCGCAGGCGAGCTCGGCGGCGGTGACGATGTTGGACGTCGGGGCGTTGACGACCATCACGCCGGCCTTGGTGGCGGCGGAGACGTCGACGTTGTCCAGACCGACGCCGGCGCGGGCGACCACGCGCAGCTTCTGCGCGGCGGCGATGGCCTCGGCGTCGACCTTGGTGGCGGAGCGGACCAGGATCGCGTCCACGTCCGCGATGGCGGGGATCAGCTCGGCGCGGTCGGCGCCGTTGCAGTGCCGGATCTCGAAGTCCGGGCCCAGCGCGTCGACGGTGGCGGGCGACAGCTCTTCAGCGATGAGTACGACAGGTTTCGAGCTCACGTGAGTCCTCACAGGTCCAGTGCGGACGGCCGTCCCGACGGCCGCAGGCGGTGGAGGGGGCTTGCCGCGTGAAAGCGCACGACGCTGTGGGCCTGACGCGTATGTTGTTGAGCAGTGTAGTGGTGCGAAGGCACGGTTCATGCGCCTCGTTGGAAGGATCACCCTTCCGTGGTTGGACGGCGTGTCCAACCACGTGGAACGGGGCCGGACGACGTGTCCGGCCCCGTTCCGGAGGGCTTACGCCTCCTCGTCGTTCACCCAGCTCATGAGCTTGCGCAGCTCCTTGCCGGTGGTCTCCAGGAGGTGCTGCTCGTCCTGGTTCTTGTACTCGTTGTACTTCTTCAGGCCGCCGTGGTACTCGTCCATCCAGTTCTTGGCGAAGGTGCCGTCCTGGATGTCGGTGAGGACCTTCTTCATCTCGGCCTTGGTGGCGTCGGTGATGATGCGGGGGCCGGTGACGTAGTCGCCCCACTCGGCGGTCTCGGAGACCGACCAGCGCATCTTCTCCAGGCCGCCCTCGTACATGAGGTCGACGATGAGCTTCAGCTCGTGCAGGCACTCGAAGTAGGCGATCTCCGGCTGGTAGCCGGCCTCGACCAGGGTCTCGAAGCCGGCCTTGACCAGCGCCGAGGCACCGCCGCAGAGGACGGCCTGCTCGCCGAAGAGGTCGGTCTCGGTCTCCTCGGTGAAGGTGGTCTTGATGACGCCGGCGCGGGTGCCGCCGATGGCCTTGGCGTACGAGAGCGCCAGGGCGAAGGCGTTGCCGGTCGCGTCCTGCTCGACGGCGGCGATCGCGGGGACGCCGCGGCCCTCCTCGTACTGGCGGCGGACCAGGTGGCCCGGGCCCTTCGGGGCGACCAGGGCGACGTCGACGCCGGCCGGGGGCTTGATGAAGCCGAAGCGGACGTTGAAGCCGTGCGCGAAGAAGAGGGCGTCGCCGTCGTTCAGGTTCGGGGCGATGGACTCCTCGTAGACCTGGGCCTGGATCGGGTCCGGGATGAGGATCATGATGACGTCGGCCTCGGCGGCGGCCTCGGCGGGCGTGACCACGCGCAGGCCCTGCTCCTCGGCCTTGGCCTTGGACTTGGAGCCCTCGTGCAGACCGACGCGGACGTCGACACCCGAGTCACGGAGCGACAGCGCGTGGGCGTGCCCCTGGCTGCCGTAACCGATCACCGCGACCTTGCGGCCCTGGATGATGGACAGGTCGGCGTCGGCGTCGTAGAACAGCTCGGCCACTGGGATTCTCCTTGGTGTGCTGGTGTTGCGTCCCACCGTACGGCGGGCGGGGGAAGGAAGGACGTGCGGTCTCGTCAGACGGACCGGTCGGGGCTCAGGCGGAACGGTCGAGGGACCGCAGGGACCGGTCGGTGATGGACCGGGCGCCACGCCCTATGGCGATCGTGCCGGACTGGACGAGCTCCTTGACGCCGAACTGCTCCAGCATCTTGAGCATGGCGTCCAGCTTGTCACTCGAACCGGTGGCCTCGATGGTGACGGCCTCGGGCGAGACGTCCACGGTCTTGGCGCGGAAGAGCTGGACGATCTCGACGATCTGGGAGCGGGTCTCGTTGTCGGCGCGGACCTTCACCAGGACGAGCTCGCGCTGGATCGCGGCGCTGGGCTCGAGTTCGACGATCTTCAGGACGTTGACCAGCTTGTTGAGCTGCTTGGTCACCTGCTCCAGGGGCAGTCCCTCGACGTTGACCACGATGGTGATGCGGGAGATGTCGGGATGCTCGGTGACGCCGACGGCGAGCGAGTCGATGTTGAAGCCGCGGCGGGAGAACAGGGCGGCGATCCGGGCGAGGATGCCGGGCGTGTTCTCGACGAGGACGGAGAGCGTGTGCTTGGTGGACATGTCGGGGTCTCTTCCTTTTCGCTGTCGCTCTGCGTACTCAGTCGTCTTCGCCGTCGCCGAAGTCGGGACGGACGCCCCGGGCGGCCATGACCTCGTCGTTGGAGGTGCCGGCGGCGACCATCGGCCAGACCTGGGCGTCCTCGTGGACGATGAAGTCGACGACGACCGGCCGGTCGTTGATGGCGTTGGCCTCGGCGATGACCTTGTCCAGGTCGGCCGGGTCCTCGCAGCGCAGGGCGACACAGCCCATGGCCTCGGAGAGCTTGACGAAGTCGGGGACGCGGGTGCCCCGGTTCGCCTTCAGCTCGTCGGGACCGGAGTGCAGGACGGTGTTGGAGTAGCGCTGGTTGTAGAAGAGGGTCTGCCACTGGCGGACCATCCCGAGGGCGCCGTTGTTGATGATGGCGACCTTGATCGGGATGTTGTTCAGGGCGCAGGTGGTGAGCTCCTGATTGGTCATCTGGAAGCAGCCGTCGCCGTCGATGGCCCAGACGGGGCGGTCGGGCAGACCGGCCTTGGCGCCCATCGCGGCGGGGACGGCGTAGCCCATCGTCCCGGCGCCGCCGGAGTTCAGCCAGGTGGCCGGCTGCTCGTAGTCGATGAAGTGGGCGGCCCACATCTGGTGCTGGCCGACGCCCGCGGTGAAGATCGTGCCCTCGGGGGCGAGCTGTCCGATGCGCTGGATGACCTGCTGCGGCGAGAGGCTGCCGTCCTCCGGCAGGTCGTAGCCGAGCGGGTAGGTCTCGCGCCAGCGGTTCAGGTCGCTCCACCAGGTGGCGTAGTCGCCCTTGTTGCCCTCGCTGTGCTCGGCCTGGACGGCCTGGACCAGGTCGGCGATGACCTCGCGGGCGTCGCCGACGATCGGGACGTCGGCGGTGCGGTTCTTGCCGATCTCGGCCGGGTCGATGTCCGCGTGGACGACCTTGGCGTACGGGGCGAAGCTGTCGAGCTTGCCGGTGACGCGGTCGTCGAAGCGGGCGCCGAGGGCGACGATCAGGTCGGCCTTCTGCAGCGCGGTGACGGCGGTGACGGAGCCGTGCATGCCCGGCATGCCGACGTGCAGCGGGTGGCTGTCGGGGAAGGCGCCGAGGGCCATCAGGGTGGTGGTGACCGGGGCGCCGGTGAGCTCGGCGAGGATCTTCAGCTCGGCGGTGGCGCCGGACTTGATGACGCCGCCGCCGACGTACAGGACGGGCCGCTTGGCGGCGCTGATCAGCTTGGCGGCCTCGCGGATCTGCTTGGCGTGCGGCTTGGTGACCGGGCGGTAGCCGGGCAGGTCGGTCTGCGGCGGCCAGGAGAAGGTGGTCTTCGCCTGGAGGGCGTCCTTGGCGATGTCGACCAGGACCGGGCCGGGGCGGCCGGTGGAGGCGATGTGGAAGGCCTCGGCGATCGTCCGCGGGATGTCCTCGGCCTTGGTGACCAGGAAGTTGTGCTTGGTGATCGGCATCGTGATGCCGCAGATGTCCGCCTCCTGGAAGGCGTCCGTGCCGATGGCCTTGGAGGCGACCTGGCCGGTGATCGCGACGAGCGGGACGGAGTCCATGTGCGCGTCGGCGATCGGGGTGACCAGGTTGGTCGCGCCGGGACCGCTGGTCACCATGCAGACGCCGACCTTGCCGGTCGCCTGGGCGTAGCCGGTGGCGGCGTGGCCCGCGCCCTGCTCGTGGCGGACCAGGATGTGGCGCACCTTCTGCGAGTCCATCAGCGGGTCGTAGGCCGGGAGGATGCAGCCGCCGGGCAGGCCGAAGATGGTGTCCGCGCCCACCTCTTCGAGAGAGCGGATGAGGGACTGCGCGCCCGTGACGTGCTCGACGGGGGTGGGCAGCGCGCCGTTACGGGGCCGCGGCTGCGGATGGTGCCCGGTGGCCTGCTCGGTCATCAGCATCTCTTCTCGAAGCAGAGGGTTTTTGCGAGGTGTTTTACGAAGGTTTGCGGCGATTTCAAAGGGAGCCGGTGCAACAAAAAACCCCTCGTGCCGTGAGGCAAGCGAGGGGAGCGCGTCGGGTGCGTTCTAAGCCGGGCCTACGGTGGCCCTGCTTCAGCCGACGCGCTTTCCAAGTACGAGAATTCGGGTGCGCATGGCACTGACCCTCTCCCTCAGCCCGCTGCACTGTCAAGTGGGTGGGACGGGCGTCTCATTATGTGAGCGGATCGGGGGGTGGTTTCCGACACGCACGGGGACCGCTCCGGGCAGCGGGTACTCGTCCCTGACCAGGGCCCTGCGCAGCCGGTACTCGTCGAGCGGACCCGAGAAGGCCATGCCCTGGGCGTGGGTGCAGCCCATGGCCCGCAGGGCGACGACCTGCTCCGGCACGTCCACGCCGTCGGCGACCGTCCGCATGCCGAGCTCGCCGGCGATGCGGAGCACACCGCGGGTGATCTTGCGGAGCCGGGCGGACTCGACCACGCCCTCGACGAGCTCCCGGTCCAGCTTCAGCATGTCGACGGGGAGCCGCCGCAGGGCGTTGACCGCCACGTGTCCGCTGCCGAAGCCGTCGAGCGCGATCCGCACTCCGAGCCTGCGCAGGACCGCCAGGCGCTGCTCCAGCTCGTCGAGCGGGATCCGGGGGTCGCTGTCGGCGAGCTCGACGATCAGCGAGCCGGACGGCAGGCCGTGCCGGGTGAGCAGGGACTCGACGGAGCCGAGCGGCAGCGAGCGGTCCAGGAGGCGCCGGGCGGAGAGACGGATGGAGACCGGCGTGCGATGGCCGATTCCCGCCCGCTCGGCGGCCTGCTCCACGGCCTCTTCGAGGAGCCAGCGGCCGAGCTCGGCGGTGCGGTCGCCGTCGTCGGTGACGCGGAGGTACTCGGCGGGGGTGAAGAGGATCCCCTGGGCGGAGCGCCAGCGGGCCTGGGCGCTGACGGCGGCGATCCGGCCGGTGGCGAGGTCGACGACCGGCTGGTGGAGCAGGGCGAACTCGCCGTCGTGGAGGGCGGTGCGCAGCCGGGCGGCCAGCTCCGTCCGCCGGACGACCTCGGCCTGCATCTGGGGGGCGTAGAGCTCGACGCGGTCCTTGCCGGCGGCCTTGGCGCGGTACATGGCGAGGTCGGCGTTGCGCAGCAGGTCGCCGGCGTCGACGCCGGGCTCGGCGAAGGCGACGCCGATGGAGGCGGCGACCCGCACCTCCTGGCCGCCGTCCAGGCGGTACGGCCGGGAGAGCGTGAGCCGGAGCCGGTCGGCGATCTCGTGGACCTGGTTCCTGCGGGCCGTCCGGTCGCTGCCGCCGTCGCCGAGGATGAGGGCGGCGAACTCGTCGCCGCCGAGCCGGGCGGCCGTGTCGCCGGCCCGTACGGAGTCCTGGAGGCGGCGGGCGGCCTGGACGAGGAGCTCGTCGCCGGCCTGGTGGCCGAGGCGGTCGTTGACCCCCTTGAAGCCGTCGAGGTCGATGAAGAGCACGGCGGTGCCGGGGTCGGAGGAGCGGCGGCCGCCGAGGGCCTGCCGGACCCGCCGGGTGAAGAGCGCCCGGTTGGGCAGGTCGGTGAGCGGGTCGTGCTCGGCGTTGTGCTGGAGCTGGGCCTGGAGGCGGACGCGTTCGGTGACGTCCCGGCTGTTGAAGATCAGGCCGCCCTGGTGCCGGCTGACGGTCGACTCGACGTTCAGCCAGTCCCCCCCGCGGCCCGAGCGGAAGCGGCACTCGATCCGGGTGGTGGGCTCGTCGGCGGGCGGGGCGGCCAGGAACCGCCGCACCTCGTGGACGACGGCGCCGAGGTCGTCGGGGTGGATGAGGGCGGCGAGCTCGGTGCCGATCAGCTCGTCGGCGTCCCGCCCGTACACCCCGGAGGCGGCCGGGCTGACGTAGTGCAGCCTGCCGTTGGGCGCGGCGATCATGATGACGTCGCTGGAGCCCTGCACGAGCGACCGGAAGTGGTTCTCCTTGTGGGCCAGCTCGTGGGTGAGGGCGATGTTGTCGAGGAGCATGATGCCCTGCCGCACGACGAGGGCGAGCACCACCGCGCAGCCGGTGAGGACGACGACGCGGTCGACCCGGCGACCCTCGACCACGTTGTAGAGGATGCCGAGGGTGCAGACGGCGGCGGCGAGGTACGGGGTGAGGGCGGCGAGCGAGCCGGCGACCGGGCGGCTGTGGAGCCCCGGGCCGCGCGCGGCGGCCGCGCCGTCCGGGAGCCGGCGCACCCCCCAGGGCGCGTAGGCCAGCAGCAGGGAGCCGGCGAACCAGCCGGCGTCGAGGAGCTGTCCCGAGGCGTAGTTCTCGCGGAGCAGCGGCGAGGTGAACAGTGCGTCGCACAGGACGGTGAGGGCGAGGGCGGCGATCGCGGTGTTGGTCGCGGAGCGGTTGGCCTGCGAGCGCCGGAAGTGCAGGACGAGCACCATGCTGACGAGGACGATGTCGAGCAGGGGGTACGCGAGGGAGAGCGCGGCGCGGGCGACGGACTCGCCCCCGAAGTGGGCGGTGCGGGCGAGGGCCAGGCTCCAGGAGAGGGTGAGCAGGGAGCCGCCGATGAGCCAGGTGTCGAGCGCCAGGCAGACCCAGCCGGCCCGGTTGGCGGGCTTCTTCGCCAGGACCAGGAGACCGACGATGGCGGGCGGCGCGAAGAGCAGGAAGAAGAGGTTGGCGACGGAGAAGTCCGGCACCTCGGCGCGCAGGACGACCTCGTACCAGCCCCACACCGCGTTCCCCGCGGCGGCCATGAACGAGGAGAAGGCGAAGAGCAGCCAGGCGGGGCGGGCGCTGCCGCGGTGGGCCCGGGCGTAGAGGTAGCAGGAGACCGCGGCGGTGAGGGCGGCGGCGCTCAGTCCGAAGTCGCCCATGAAGAGCGCCAGTTCCGGCGAGCCCCAGCCGAGGGAGGCGCCGGTCGTGTAGCCCGCGCAGAGGAGCCCCAGGGCGATCTGGGCGAGGACCGCCCCGGCGCCGGGGCGCCCGGGGGGCGGGGGCCCCGGATCGCCGTCGCCGACGGGGCGGCGCACGAGGACGGCCCCGGGCGCGCTCACCGGGCCCTCCGGCGCCGGGCTCCCGCACGCGGCCGCGTCGTGCGGCCGGGCGGGCGGCTCGTCGGCACCCCCGGGGGCGTGCCCGTCGCAGTCGCGGCGGCCGGGGGCGGGGCCGCGGCCCGGGGGCGCGACGCCCCCGGCCACCGCGCGCCCGCCGGTGTCCGTCGGCCCCGGGGGGCCGGGCGACCGGTGCGGCGCGGCCTGGTCCGGCACCGAGCACACGAGGCCGGCGGCGAGGGCCGGAAGGCCGGCGGACGGCGGTGCCGTCGCGTCGGATCGTCGGTCCTCAGGCCGTGCTCCACCCGTCGCCCCCCTCGGAATCTGATGTCCCGTCACTTCGCTCCCCGGCGTCAGCCCGTACTCGACGCAGTCCCCCGCTCCGGGACGATACACCAGGTTGGTCACTCAGGGACAGGGTCGCAGTACTCTCCGTGACGACCAGGGGAGTTGTGTCCGGTGTGCGCCGGGCGTGCGCCGTCCGACCGCGCCCGGCGACGCCCCGCGGCGGCGTCCGGCCGCCGCGTCCGGACGGGGCTCAGCCGGTGGTGAGGAGGACGTTGGCCAGGTCGTCGCCCGCCGCGAACCGCCGCAGCTGTCCCGCGACCAGCCGCTTCGCCCTCGGCATGAAGGCCGAGGTGGAACCCCCCACGTGGGGGCTGATCAGGACACCGGGAGCGTGCCACAAAGGGTGTCCGGCCGGCAGCGGTTCCGGGTCCGTGACGTCGAGCGCCGCCGTGATCCTGCCGCTCTCGACCTCCTTGAGCAGCGCGTTCGTGTCGACGACGGGCCCCCGGGCGACGTTCACCAGGAGTGCCCCGTCCTTCAGCCGCGCGAGGAACCCGGCGTCGGCGAGGTGCCTGGTGGCGGGCGTGAGCGGGGTGGAGAGGACGACGACGTCCGCCTCCGGCAGGAGGGCCGGCAGGTCGGCCAGGGCGTGGACCGGGCCGCGCCCTGTGGTGCGTGCGGAGCGTGCGACGCGCACCACCCGCGCGCACTCGAAGGGTGCGAGCCGGTCCTCGATCGCGGCGCCGATCGAGCCGTACCCGACGATCAGGACGGACTTGTCGGCGAGCGCCGGGTAGAAGCCGTCCCGCCACTCCTCGGCGTCCTGGCCGCGCACGAACCCGGGGATGCCGCGCAGCGAGGCCAGGATCAGGGCGAGCGTGAGCTCGGCGGTGCTGGCCTCGTGCACGCCCTTGGCGTTGCACAGGGCGACGCCCGGCCGCAGCGAGCCGATGCCGGGGGTGACGTGGTCGATGCCGGCGGACAGGGTCTGCACGACCCGGACCGAGGTCATCCCGGCGAGCGGCCGGACGGCGATCTCGGAGCCCTTCATGTACGGGACGACGTAGAAGGCGCAGTGCGCGGGATCGGCCGGGAACTCCGGCCCGCCGTCCCAGAAAAGGTAGTTCAGGCCCGACTCGCCCGGCTCGGGAAGATCTTCGATCTCGGCCGCGGGAATCGGAAGCCACACGTCAGCGGTCGTGTCTTCGCATCTCATGTCCGGGAGGCTATGCGAAGAACCCCGCGCCCCATTGGTTACTTTGGGGGGCGGCACAGGGAGGGGTACCGGCAGGTGGAGCGCAGGACTATCGGGGCGACGGCGCTCGACGTGGGTGCGATCGGCCTGGGGTGCATGCCGATGAGCTGGGCGTACAGCCGTTCGCAACAGCGCGGGGACCGCTCGCTGCGGACCGTGCACGCGGCCCTCGACGCCGGGGTGAGCCTGCTCGACACCGCCGACATGTACGGCCCGTTCACCAACGAGCTGCTGATGGGACGGGTGTTGAAGGAGCGTCGGGCCGAGGCGTTCGTCTCGACGAAGTGCGGACTGCTCGTCGGCGACCAGCACGTGGTGGCCAACGGGCGCCCGGGGTACGTGCGTCGGGCCTGCGACGCCTCGCTGCGGCGGCTCCAGACCGACGTCATCGACCTGTACCAGCTGCACCGGGCGGACCCCGAGGTGCCGGTCGAGGAGACCTGGGGCGCGATGGCCGAGCTGGTGTCGGCGGGCAAGGTGCGGGCGCTCGGGCTCTGCGCCGTCGGCGCCCGGACCGGGCGCCGGGGCACGGTCCGCGACGGTTACGAGGGAACGATCCGGCAGCTCGAACGGATCCAGCAGGTGTTCCCGGTGGCGGCGGTGGAGGCCGAGCTGTCGGTGTGGTCGCAGGAGGCGCTGGCGCGGCTGCTGCCCTGGTGCACGGCCCGGGGCGTCGGCTTCCTGGCGGCGATGCCGCTGGGCAGCGGGTTCCTGACCGGGACGCTGACCCCGGGCGGCGGCTTCGAGCCGGACGACCCGCGGGCCCGGCACCCCCGGTTCACGGCGGAGATGATGGCGGCGAACCAGCCGCTCGTGGCGGGCCTGCGGCGGGTGGCCGCGCGGCACGGGGCGGACGTCACCCCGGCGCAGGTGGCCCTGGCGTGGGTGCTCGGCCGGGGGCGGCACGTGGTGCCGGTGCCGGGGACGAAGCGGGAGCGGTGGGCGGTGGAGAACGCGGCGGCGGCCTCGCTGCGGCTGACGCCGGAGGACCTGACGGAGATCGCGACGCTCCCGGCGCCCCGGGGATCCTGGGACTGAGCGGCCCGGACGCACCGGACGCGGGCTCCGGGACCGGGTGGCCCGGGACCGGATGCGGACTCCCCTGGACCGGCCGTCCCGGTCCTCCCGGACTCCCCCGTGGGGGACCCGTCGGTGGCCCTGCCGGGAACCCCGCCGGGCCGGGAGGTGTTCTCAGGGGTAGGGATGCCGTTCGACCCGTCGAGCCCGCCGGACCCTCCGAAGGGGAGCGCGCCATGAAACGTCCTGTCGTCGTGAAGGCCCTGGGGGGCGTCGCCGCGCTGGTCCTGGCGGCGGGCTGCTCCCCGGGGAGCGCGTCCTCGGGGAGCGCGGAGGAGCGCCCCCGTACGCCCCCGTCGGCATCGGCCTCCGGGACCGCCGCCGCTCCCCCGGCCGGCGGCCGGGTGACGGTGGCGGGGACGCTGACCGAGGGCCTGGAGTCGCCCTGGGGGCTCGCGGAGCTGCCCGGCGGCGACCTGCTCGTCTCCTCGCGGGACGAGCGGGCGGTCACCAGGATCAATGGACGGACCGGTGCGAAGACGCCGCTCGGGGAGGTGCCGGGGGTCGTGCCGGCCGGCGAGGGCGGCCTGCTCGGCCTCGCGGTCCGGGACGGCTGGGTGTACGCGTACCTGACGGCGTCCTCGGACAACAGGATCGTGCGCATGCGGTACGGGGGCGGGGCCGGCGACCGGCTCGGCCCGCCGGAGCCGGTCCTGACCGGCATCCCCAAGGGGTTCACGCACAACGGCGGGCGGATCGCGTTCGGCCCCGACGGGATGCTGTACGCGGGGACCGGCGAGACCGGTGACACCGGTCTGGCGCAGGACCGGGAGTCGCTGGGCGGGAAGGTCCTGCGGATGACGCCCGAGGGGAAGCCGGCGCCGGGCAATCCCTTCCCGGGCTCGCCGGTCTACTCGTACGGCCACCGGAACGTGCAGGGGATCGCCTGGGACGCGGACGGGCGCCTGTGGGCGGCCGAGTTCGGGCAGAACACCTGGGACGAGCTGAACCTGGTCGAGGCCGGGCGGAACTACGGCTGGCCGGAGGCCGAGGGACGGGCGGGGAAGGAGGGGTTCACGGACCCGGTGGCCCAGTGGCCGACCTCGGAGGCCTCCCCCAGCGGGATCGCGTACGCGCGGGGCGCGATCTGGATGGCCGGGCTGCGGGGGGAGCGGCTGTGGCGGATCCCGCTCTCCGGCGCGGAACGCTCCGGGGAGCCCGAGGCGTTCCTCGAAGGCGAGTACGGACGGCTGCGGACCGTGCTCGCGACGGGCGGCGACCGGCTCTGGCTGGTGACGAGCGAGACCGACACCCGGGGGACGCCCGGGCCCGGCGACGACAGGATCCTCCGCCTCCGGGCGGAGTGAGGAGGGCGGGACCGTGTTCGATCCGATGGCGGAGCTCTTCGCGCCGGGGCGCCGGCACACCGAGGAGGAGCGGCAGCGCCTCGCCCTGACCCGGGAGGACCAGGGGGACGCGGATCCGGGGCGCGGCCCGATAGACCTGCGGTCGGGGCGGGTGACGATACGGGTCCCCCGCGCGGAGGGGGATCCCGGCGGCGGGTCAGCGGGGCGCGGCGACGAGGTGCAGGCGGTGGGCGAGGGCGGCGGCCTCGCCGCGGCCGGCGACCCCGAGCTTGGCGAGGATGTGGGAGACGTGGACGCTGGCCGTCTTGGGTGAGATGAACAGCTCCTCGGCGATCTGGCGGTTGGTGCGGCCGGCCGCGACCAGGCGCAGCACGTCCTGCTCGCGGGGGGTCAGGCCGAAGGCGTCGTCCCCGGGCTCCGCCGGTGCCGGGGGCCGCTCCTCGGGAGCGAGGGAGAGCCGGGCGCGGGCGGCGAGCAGGTCCACGTCCTCGCGGAGCGGGCGGGCGCCGAGCAGTTCGGCGGCGGCGCGGGCCTCGCGCAGCAGGGCGGCGGCCTCCTCGCGCCGGCCGCCCTCGGTGAGCAGGGCGTCGGCGAGGCGGTAGCGGGCGCGGGCGAGCTGGGCCGGGCGGTCCAGCGGCTCGAAACCGGCGACGACCCCGGCCCAGCGGGCGGCGGTCTCGCGGTCCTCGGCGCGGGCCAGCTCCTCGGAGGCCTGCCGGGCGTACGCGGCCCAGACGGGGACCGGGGCGGCCAGGGCGCGCAGGCAGCGGCGGACCAGGGCGAGCGCCTCCGCGCGGCCCTCGTCGGCGGCGGGCAGCCCCCGGCTGTCGGCCTCGGCGGTGACGGCGGTGAGGACGAGCGGCCAGCCGTAGCGGTGGGTGCCGGGCGGGAAGCCGCCCCGCTCGGCGGCGGCCAGCTCGGTCCGGACGTCGGCGACGCGTCCCTCGGCGGCGGCCACGGCGACCGCGACCTGGGCCATGGGCAGGGTGTACTGCGGGATCGGGTCGCGGGTGCCGTAGACGGCGCGGGCGTCGGCGAGGTGGCGGGCGGCGGCCCCCGGTTCGCCCCGGGCGGCGGCGAGCTGGGCGAGCCGCAGCGAGGCCGAGCCCCGGGGCTTGGTGCTGGTGGCCGAGCGCAGCAGCCGCTCGGCGGCCTCCCGGACCTCGTCCCACCGGCCCAGGGAGAAGAGGGACTCGGCCCGGTTGGCCTCGGCCCAGCCGACGCTGTCGACGAGCCCGTACCTGCGGGCGAGGCGGATGCCCCCCTCGGCGACCTCGACGGCCTCGTGGGAGCGGCCGAGGAACTCCAGGGCGGAGGAGATGTTGATGTGGGCGCGCGCGGTCTCGGTGAACTGGCCGAGGGCGCCGGTCCGTTCCCGTACCGCGTGCATCTCGGCGAGGCCGGCCTCCACGTCGCCGGCCGCGACCCTGATGGTGCCGAGGGTCAGACGGGCGTTGAGCTCGATCGACTCGGCCTTGACGAGGCGGGCATACTCGACGGCGCGTTCGGCGGCGGTGAGGGCGTCGGGGCCGGGGTCGCGGAGCATGCCCCAGCCGGCGGCGCCGACGAGGACGACGGCGTGGACGGCGGAGGGCGGCAGGCCCTTGACGAGCTCCTGGGCGCGGGCGATCTCCTCGCGTCCGTCGCCCCGGCCCAGGTTGGACTGGAGGCGGGCCTTCTCGGTCCAGAACCAGGCGGCGCGCAGGGGGTCGCGCTCCTCCTCGCCGCCGAGGATCCGCAGCGCCGTCTTCCCGATCTTGAGGGCGCGTTCGCGTGCGCCGCTGAGCCGGGCGGCGACGGCGGCCTCGGCGAGCAGGTCGAGGTGGCGCAGGGGGGTGGTGTCGGGGTCGCAGCCGCAGGGCGGGTAGGACTCGGCGTAGTCGATGGGGCGCAGCGAGGCCCGGACCTCGGCGGGGGCCTCGTCCCAGAGCTCCATGGCCCGTTCGAGGAGCCGGAGCTGCTCGGCGTAGGCGTGGCGCTTGCGGGTGGCGACGGAGGCGCGCAGGACGGCGGGCAGGGCCTTGGCCGGGTCGTGGGCGTGGTACCAGTACGTGGCGAGCCGGGTGGCGCGCTCGTCGGCCCGGACGAGCGCGGGGTCGGCCTCCAGGGCCTCGGCGTAGCGGCGGTTGAGGCGGGAGCGCTCGCCGGGCAGCAGGTCGTCGCTGACGGCCTCGCGGACGAGGGAGTGCCGGAAGCGGTAGCCGTCGCCGTCGGGGACGGCGAGCAGGATGTTGGCGCCGACGGCGGCCCGCAGCGCCTCGATGAGGTCGTCCTCGGCGAGCCGGGCGACGGCGGCGAGGAGCCCGTACTCGACGGTGGAACCGCCCTCGGCGACGATCCTGACGACCCGCTGGGCGTCCTCGGGCAGGGCCTCGACCCGGACGAGGAGGAGGTCGCGCAGGGAGTCGCCGAGCCGCCCGGGGGCGCAGCCGGCCTCGTGGGAGACGACCAGCTCCTCGACGAAGAAGGCGTTGCCGTCGGAGCGTTCGAAGACCTCCTCGACGAGGCCCGGGTCGGGTTCGGCGGCGAGGATGCCGGTGAGCTGGCGGTGCACCTCGGTGCGGGTGAAGCGGGGCAGTTCGATGCGGCGGAGGGTGCGGAGCCGGTCGAGCTCGGCGAGGAGGGGGCGCAGCGGGTGGCGGCGGTGGATGTCGTCGGCGCGGTAGCTGGCGACGACCACGATCCGGCCGCGCCGCAGGGTGCGCAGCAGGTAGGTGAAGAGGTGGCGGGTGGAGGTGTCGGCCCAGTGCAGGTCCTCCAGGACGAGCACGAGCGTGCGGTCGGCGGCGAGCCGTTCCAGGAGCCGTACGGTCAGCTCGAAGAGGCGGGCGGTGGAGTCCTCGTCGGCGGGGTCGTGGCCGCCGGGGTCGCCCAGCTCGGGCAGCAGCCGGGCGAGTTCGCCGTGCTGTCCGTCGGCGGCGGCGGTCAGCTCGTCGGGGAGCCGGCGGCGGAGCGCGCGCAGGGCGGCGGAGAAGGGCGCGAAGGGCAGTCCGTCGGCGCCGAGCTCGACGCAGCCGCCGAGGGCGACGACGGCGCCCCGGTCGCGGGCCGTGCCGGTGAACTCCTCGATGAGCCGGGTCTTCCCGACGCCCGCCTCACCGCCGATGAGCAGGGCCTGTGGCTCTCCCGCGGTCGCGCGGGAGAGCGCCTCGGTGAGGGCGGTGAGTTCGCCGGCCCGGCCGACGAAGACGGGGCTGACGGACCTGTTCTCCACGGGGCCGAGCATCGCACAGGCGCCTATGGGGGCGGTCGTACGGGGGACGGGGGTGGTGCCGAGGACACCGGCCGCACCGGGATCGCGCGCCGTACGGGGGCCGGGGACCGTACGGCGGTCGGGTGCCGTACGGGGGCCGGGTGCCGTACCGAGGTCGCATGCCGTACGGGGGCCGTGGCCCGCACCGGGGTCGCGCGCCGTGCGCGGAGCGGGCGTCACGCGGAGGTCACGCGGCCCGGGCGAAGCGGTCGGGGCCGCCGTCGTCCACCGGGCTCTCCGCGTTCCGGCCCCCGTTCCGGCGGCCGGAGCGGCGCGCCTCCCGGCCGGCGGACTCGGCGGCCTCGCGGGACAGGCGCCGGGCGGCGGCCTCGCGGACGAGCTGGGCGTGGTTCATGCGGTCGATCTCGTACTCGAACATCGTGTGCTCCCTGGACGATCCGGTGTCGGCGTCGCTTCTCGCGACGCCTTCACGGTCGTCCCCCAGGGGGCCCGGCCGCATCGGGCGAGTGCCCTATGTTCGGGACGCGGGGGGCCTTAGGGCGTGATCGGCGAGGCGCCCGGGGGCAGGGTCAGGACCCACCACTGCCGCAGCGTGCGGAGGGTGCGCAGGAAGATGTTCGGGCCCCGGCAGACGGGGCGGGCGTAGCGACTGACGGGGTCGCCGTTCGGGAAGGCGAGTTCCTCGCGGCCGACGAGGACGGCTCCGTCGTCCGTCAGCCGGAGGTGGTGGACGGCCTGCGCCCGGGCCGCGGCGCCCGTGCCCCGCTCGGCTCCCCCGAGCAGGAGCAGCCGGTCGCCGTCGACCGCGAGGCCGAAGGGGTCCGAGACCGGCAGGGCGCGGACGCGGAGCATCCCGCCGGGGCCCGTTTCGAGGAGCGGGGTGCCCGGCCGGTACACGGCGTGGGCGGTGGAGCGGGAGACGTTGAGGGCGCCGATCTCCGCCACATGGTGGTGGGGCTCCGGGGGGCGTACGTCCCCCGCGCGGTTGCCCCTGCCGTCCCAGCGGACCAGTCCGCCCGCGCTGACGTGGTCGCCGCCGTAGACCCCCTCGTCGGCGTACCCGGTCCAGAAGCCGGTCCGGTGGTCCGCCACCAGGTGCGTGAGGCGGGTCCCCAGGGGGAAGCGGCGCCGGGGGCGGCCGTCCGGGCCGAAGGTCTGGCCGGACGGCGCGTTCGGTCCCATGGCGCCGGAGAGGACGAACCCGCCGTCCGGAAGGACGTCGAAGGCGTCCGGATCCACGGCCACCCCGTGCAGGGTCCGCTCCCGGACCCTGCCCCCGTCGTCGATCACGACGAGGGCGTCGAAGGGCAGGGCGACGGGTACCGGCACGTCCCGGCCCGCCCACCTGCGGGGGAAACGGGCGTCGGGGCAGATCAGCCAGAGGGCCCGGCCACGCGGATCGATCGTGGTGGCCAGCACCTTCCGTTCGTCGTACTGCCGAGGCAACAGTGCGTAGGAACGCAGTGCCACCTTCGTCAAGGAGATCACCTCGCGGGCGGAGGAACGCAACGCGTCGATGATCACACGCCCGTGCCGGCCCCGGCCGCCCGGGGCGGGCTCAGGAGCCGGCGGTCGGGAGCGAGAGGAACAGGTCGAAGTAGGTGCCGACCGACAGGAGGAGGCCGAGGCCGCCCAGGACGGCGCCGGCGACGGCGACCGCGCGGACCCAGGAGGGGTGCCGGGGCAGGACGAGCACGGCGACGGCGACGATCAGGGCGATCAGGGCGAAGACGCCGTTCACCAGGGCGGTGCTGTGCCAGGCGTCACCGTAGATCTCGCTGATCTGCTGGGTGGGGGTGCCCGAGCCGGAGGTCTTGATCTGCCCGACGAGCGTCTCGCGCTCGGAGACGACCTTGCCGGCCCAGGTGCCGGTGAGCGCGACGGCGCCGAGGGCGGCGGAGACGACGGCGGCGGCACCGGCACCGACGCCGGAGCCGGTCTCCTTGCCGGCGAAGACCCCCTCCTCGGCGTCGAGATCCGCGTCGGGATCGGCGTCGAGATCCGCGTCCTTGGCGTCGGCGAGGTCGTCGGCGGGGCCCCCGGTGGTCGCGGCCTCCGCCGCCCCGCCGTCCTTCTCGTCCCGCTCGGTGGGCTCCGCCTGCCCGGCGGGCCCGGTCTTCTCGGTCGTCTTGATGTCCATGCGGCGCACGCTAGGGGGCCCGTATGAGAGCTGCCTTAACGCGCCCGCAATCCCAGCGGGTTGACGTGTCACCTCGGCCGCGCGCACCCTTGAGGTGACACATCAACCCGATGAGGGACGAGGAGGAGCCATGCCCAAGATCGCTGTCGTCGTGGGGAGCGTGCGCCCGGGCCGTGTGACGCGCGACGTGGCCGAGTGGGTGCACAAGTCCGCCGCCGCCCGCACCACCGCCGACTACGAGCTGGTCGACCTCGCGGAGTACGACCTGCCCGCCTACGACGAGGCCCTGCCCCCGCAGTACGGCCGCTACGAGCACGCCCACACCCGGCGGTGGGCCGAGAAGGTCGCCGAGTTCGACGGCTACGTCTTCGTCACCCCCGAGTACAACCACAGCGTCCCGGCGGCGCTCAAGAACGCGCTCGACTTCGTCTACGGCGAGTGGAACGACAAGACGGCGGGCTTCGTCAGCTTCGGCGGCAATGGGGGCGTCCGCGCGGTGGAGCACCTGCGGCAGATCGCGTCCGAGCTGCGGATCGCGACCGTCCAGGCCCAGGTGGCGCTGCCGATCGCACTGGACTTCCCCGCGTACCCCGCCTTCGCTCCCGGCGAGGGGCGCGCGGAGGAGCTCTCCCGGCTGCTCGACCAGGTCGAGGCCTGGGCGGGAGCGCTCGCACCGCTGCGCGGCTGACCGCGCGGGGCCGGGATTGACCTGCGGGAACGGGGGGTGTTGTGCTGGGGGGTCGACGGGGCGCCCCCCAGGACGGCAGGAGCGTGGAGATGAGCGGCACCGCGGAGTGGCTCGACGGGCACGAGGAGAAGGCCTGGAACGCGTTCTTCGAGATGCAGGTGCTCTTCTGGCCGCAGATGGCCCGCCGGCTCCAGCAGGACACCGGCCTCTCCGAACCGGACTTCGCCATCCTCGGCGCGCTCGTCCGGGCTCCGGAGGGGCGGCTGCGGCCCTACGAGCTGAGCGGGGTGACGCAGTACGAGAAGAGCCGGCTGCACCACCACCTGACCCGGATGGCCGGGCGCGGTCTGATCACCCGGGAGCGATGTCCCGGCTCCTCCCGGGGCGCGGTCGTCGTCCTCACCCCGGAGGGGCGCGAGGCCGTCACCGGGGCCTTTCCCCGGCGCGCGGAGCACGTCCGCCGCTGGCTGACCGAACCGCTGACGCCCGCGCAGCTCGACGCGCTCACCGAGATCTCCGAGACCGTCGCCGCCCGCCTCCGCGCGGAGCCGGAGACACCCGCACCCGAAGACGGGGGGTGCTGAACGGGCCGGGGCCGGGGCCGGGGACCGCGACCAACGGGCGGGCCGGGGCCGGGACCAAGAGCCGGCCCGGGGCCGGGGACCGGGACCGACAGGCGGCCCGGGGCCGGAAGCCGCCCCGGCCCCGGAAGCCCGCCCACTCACCCGTCCCCGCTCCGGCCCCCTTACCTCTCCTTCTTCGCCGCGCGCCACTCCGGCGCCAGGACCGACCAGAGCTCCGTGTCCGTGCGCACGCCCCGGTGCGGGTAGTTCTCGCGCAGGACGCCCTCCTTCGTCATCCCGAGGCGGCGGGCGACGGCGAGGCTGGCCCCGTTCTTCGTGGAGGCGTACCACTCGACGCGGTGGATGCCGCGCTCCTCGACCGCCCAGTCGATGAGGATCCGGCAGGCCCGGGTGACCAGGCCCTTCCCGGCGGCGGACGGCTCCAGCCAGCAGCCCGCCTCGGCGGTGCCGTACGTCACGTCCATGGTCCGGAGCATGACGCCGCCGACGAGGGTGCCCCCGGTCCAGATGCCGAGGATCCGGCCGGCGTCGTTCGCGGCCTTCTCGGCGTACGAGCGGAGGAAGGAGCGGGCGGAGTCCAGGTCCGTGACGACGTCCGGGAGGCCGATGTGCCGTCCGACGTATTCCCGTCCCCGGTCCATGTGGGCCAGGAACTCCTCGGCCCGCCAGGGCTCCAGGGGCCGCAGCTCGGCGCCGTCGTCACCCAGTGATATCGCGAACATCCTCGTTCTCCTCCGTGGTCGGGACCGTCGGACGCTGTGCGGGGATCTTCGCACGCGCGTCGGCGGTGGCCCGGCACTCCGGGGGTTCGATGCTGATCCGGGGCAGCAGGCGGTCGAGCCCCTTCGGCAGCCACCAGTTCGCGCCGCCGAGCAGGTGCATGAGGGCGGGGACCAGGAGGGTGCGCAGGACGAAGGCGTCGAGGGCGACGGCGGCCGCGAGCGCGATGCCGAACATCGCGACGACCCGGTCGCCGGAGAGCACGAACGCCAGGAAGACGGAGATCATGATGACGGCGGCGGAGTTGATCACCCGGCTGGTCTCGGCGAGGCCGACCCGGACCGCCCGCCGGTTGTCGCCGGTCTCCAGCCACTCCTCGTACATCCGGCTGACCAGGAAGACCTGGTAGTCCATGGAGAGTCCGAAGAGGACGGAGACCATGATCACGGGGAGGAAGGGTTCGATCGGTCCGGCGCTGCCGAGGCCGAGGAGTTCGCTCCCCCAGCCCCACTGGAAGACCGCCACGACGACGCCGAAGGCGCCGGCGACGGCCATGACGTTCATGGCGGCGGCCTTGAGCGGAATGCCGATCGAGCGGAAGGCGAGCAGGAGCAGCAGGCAGCCGAGGGCGATGACGACGCCGACGAAGAGCGGCAGCTTGCCGACGATGATCTCGGCGAAGTCGTCGTAGGAGGCGGTGACGCCGCCCACGTTCACGTCGAGGGAGGTGCCCGCCTCGGCCCTCGGCAGCACGTCCTGGCGCAGCCGGTCGACCAGCTCGCTGGTCGCCTTCGACTGCGGCGAGGAGTCCGGGACGACGGTGAGGACGGCGGTGTCGCCCGAGCCGTTGTACGTGACCGGGGAGACGGCCGCGACGCCCTTGGTCGCGGAGAGCGCGGCCGGAAGCTGGTCCAGGGCGACCCGGTCGTCGGCGCCGTCGAGTCCGGCGACGAGGGTGAGGGGGCCGTTGACGCCGGGCCCGAAGCCCTCGGCGAGCAGGTCGTAGGCCTTCCGGGTGGTCGCGGTGGCCGGGTCGTTGCCCTGGTCGGAGGTGCCGAGGTGGAGCGAGAGGGTGGGCAGCGCCAGGACCGTCATGACGACGGCGGCGACGGCCCCGAGGAGCTTGGGGTGCCGCTCGACGAAGGCCGACCAGCGGGCGGCGAAGCCGGTGGGCAGCTCGGGCTGCGGCCCGTGCTCGGCGAGGGCGCGGCGCTCGCGCCGCGACAGGGCGCGCATGCCGATCAGGGAGAGCAGCGCCGGGAGGAGGGTGACGGAGGCGGCGACCGTGAGGACGACGGTGAGGGAGGCGGCGACGGCGACGCCGTTGAGGAAGCTCAGCCGCAGGATCAGCATGCCGAGCAGGGCGATGCAGACGGTCGCCCCGGCGAAGACGACGGCGCGGCCGGTGGTGGCGACGGCGGTCTCGGCGGCCTCGGCGACGGACAGGCCGCGTTTGAGGCCTCTGCGGTGCCGGGTCACGATGAAGAGCGCGTAGTCGATGCCGACGCCGAGGCCCACGAGCATGCCGAGCATGGGGGCGAAGTCGGCGACGGTCATCAGGTGGCCGAGCAGCACGATCCCGGAGTACGCGATGCCGACGCTGACGAGCGCGGTGGCGATGGGGAGCGCGGAGGCGGCGAGCGAGCCGAAGGCGAGGAAGAGGACGACGGCCGCGACGGCGACGCCGACGACCTCGGCGACGTGCCCGCCGGGGGCCTCGGTGAGGGCGACGACGGTGCCGCCCAGCTCGACCTGGAGTCCGTCGGTCTCGGCGCCCTCGGCGGTGTCGACGAGGGCCTTCGCCTGCCCCTCGGGGACGTCGTCGGCCTGCTCGGTGAAGGTGACGGTGGCGTAGGCGGTGCGTCCGTCCTCGCTGATCCGGCCCGTCGCGTCCCCGTAGGGGGAGGTCACGGCGGCGACGCCGGGCAGCTCGGCGACCTCGCGGAGGACGCCGGTCATGCGCTCCTGGACGGCGTCGGCGCGGACGCTGCCCCGTTCGGTGTGCCAGACGATGGTGTCGCCGTCGCCGCCGAGGCCGTGGAAGCCCCGGTCGAGGAGGGCGGTGGCGCGGCCGGACTCGGTGCCGGGGACCTCGTAGTCGTTGGAGTACGCGTTCCCCGCGAGGATCGCCCCGGTGCCGGTCCCGCCGAGGGCGAGGAGCCAGAGGAGGACGGCGACGAGGCGGTGCCTGATGCACCACCGGGCGATGGCTGCCAAAGGACGTGCTCCCTGGGTGGTTCGTGGATCTTTCCCGGGAACGGCCCGAAAAGAACGCATGACCTACGTGCGCCCACTCTCGCAGCCAAACGTGATCGTTTGCCCCTTTCGTGTCGATGGTCACAGCGGTGTCGTTCACCGGGGCGCGGGGGCCGCGCGCGGAGGCTCCGGCCCCCGCGCCCGGCCCCCTCCCGGAGCGCCGCGCGCTCGGCTCACCGCACGCCCGGACCGATCGCCGCGCGCTCAGCCGGAGACGCTGGCGCGCCCGTTCTCGATGTGGCCCATGAGCCGGCGGCGGAAGCCTCCGGAGGCGGTCACCTCGACGTCGTACCAGCCGTGCGCGTCGGCGGCCGAGTGGACGACGGTCCGGGTCCGTCCCGGCTTCACGGTGACGGTCCGGGTCCAGTCCCCGAGGTCGTCCTCGTCCACGTAGCCCAGCGGCCGGACGGTGAAGGAGACGGGGGCGCGGCCGGTGTTCCGTACGGTGAGGTGCAGGTCGCGGTCGTGGTGGTCGATCCGGGTGGCCAGCTCGGCACCGCCCGCCGCGGGGCCCTCGAACTCGCGCCGGAAGCCGTTGGGGCCGGTGATCGTGAAGCGGTAGCGGTCGCCCGGGACGGGGACGGTCCACTCCCCCGTGCCCCTGACGTCCCGGTGCTGCGGGACGGCGAACTCGCCCGCGTACGGGTAGAGGGCGAAGTGCGCGCTCGCCCTCCCCCGGTTGCTCAGCGCGACCGTGACGGCACCGGCGCGGACGGTGGCGGCGGCGTCCGGCTGGTACGGCAGGGGGCGGGCGGGGCGGACGCCGGGCTCCTGGACGGGCATCCGCTGCACGGCCGGGGGCCGGGGCCGCCAGCGGCCGGTGAACGGCGGGACCGGTCCCGGCTGCTCGACCTCCGGCTGCCTGCGGCCCCGGTGGAAGTCGAAGGCGGAGGTGAGGTCGCCGGTGACGGTCCGGCGCCAGGAGGTGATGTTGGGCTCGCGGACGCCGGTGAGCTTCTCCAGGAAGCGGACCACGGAGGTGTGGTCGAAGGTCTCGGAGCAGACGTAGCCGCCGACCGACCAGGGGGAGACGACGAGCAGCGGGACGCGGATGCCGAGGCCGGTGGGCTGCCCCTGCCAGCGCTCGTCCGTGTCGTCGGCGGGCGGGACGGGCGGCGGGACGTGGTCGAAGAAGCCGTCGTTCTCGTCGTAGTTGATCAGGACGACGGTGTGGCGCCAGACGTCGGGGTGGGAGCCGAGGGCGTCGAGCACCTTGTAGACGAGGGTGGCGGAGGCGATCGGGGAGGAGGAGCCGGGGTGCTCGGAGTCGATCGCGGAGGGCACGAGGTACGAGACCTCGGGCAGGGTCCCGGCGGCGACGTCGGCGCGGAAGGCGTCGGCGAGGGTGCCGCTCTCGACGCGGCGGAGCCCTCGCTCGAAGAGGGAGCGCTCGGCCTCGGTGAGCCCCGCGACGCCCTCTTCCAGGAGGCCGAGGAGCCGGGCCCGCTCGGCGGGGTCCTCGGTGCCGCGCACGGCGGCGTAGAAGGACTCCATGAAGGTGTGGCCGCCGGTGCGGGCGAGCGCCTTGCGGGCGATCCCCTTGAAGGTGGTGAAGAACTCGATGTTGTTGTCGGTGAAGTTCTCCCACTCGGTGTACGTCTTCCAGCTCCGCCCGGCGGCTTCGAGCCGCTCGGCGTAGGTGGACCAGCCGTAGCCGGGGTGGGTGGCCTCGGCGTACGCGGCGTTGGTGACGGCCCGGCTGCCGTCGGCCTCGTGGCCGGTCCAGCCGGACCAGAGGTGGTTGCGGTTGGGGCTCGTCGAGGTGTGGATCGACGAGTGGTAGGCGTCGCAGACGGTGAAGGTGTCGGCCAGCTCGTAGTGCAGGGGGATGTCGCGCCGGTCGTAGTACGCCATGGTGGCGGCGGTCTTGGCCGAGACCCAGCCGTCCATCCAGCCGCCGTGCCAGGCCTTGGCGCCGCCGCCCCAGGAGTGGTCGAGGTCGCCGATGTACTGGAGGTCCTTCTTCTGCGTCGCGGCGGCGTCCCGGATCGGGAAGGGGAGGACGGTCCGGTCGGCGCCGGCGGGCTGCTCGAAGACCGGACGGCCGGAGGGCAGCTCAATGGCATTGCGGTCGCCGAATCCGCGGACGCCTCGGAGGGTGCCGAAGTAGTGGTCGAAGGAACGGTTCTCCTGCATCAGGATCACCACGTGCCGGACCGCCGAAAGGCCCCCGGAGTGGGGCTCCGCGGCCATCGCGGCCTGCAGGGACGGCGGCAGCAGCGATCCGGCCGCGGCGGCGCCGAGGGCGCCTCCGCCCAGTGCGAGGAGCCTTCTGCGGGACATCTCGGACGACAAGACCGACCTCCAGTCGACGGCCAATGGTTCTCCTTCGAGCCATTGGGTGGTTCGTCCGGGACGGTAGTGAGACGGGGTGACGGGCGGAAGGCCCGGGGCGGACCGGGTGGTGAACGTCCAACACCCGGTCACGGGAGTCCAAGTCCGGAACGACCCCGCGCCGTACCGGCCGGTGGGCGTACGGGCCTGGTGCACGGGGCACGGGGACACCTCGGGTACCGGGACGCTCATGGGCCGGTCCCGTTTGGGCCCCGGCGAGAGGCGGCCGGTCGTCACGGCCGACGATCACGCCGATCGCCGCGGCCGACGATCACGGCCGGTCGCCACGGCCTGCAGTCACCGGCGGCCACGGACTGCGGCACCGCGCCGCCGACCGCGACCGCGAGTCCCGCCGACCGATCACGGACTCCGTCACCGACCACGGGACCCGCCCGGCCGACCACGGAAGGGTCCCCTCGGCCGGGGCCAGGATCCGGTTCACCTCGGGCCCGGAGAAGCCCCCCGGCAGATGCGCTCGGGCAGCTCCGGCACCGCCTTCGGCTCGCTCTGCGAGCAGCCGGCCGGGGCCACGACGAGCACCGCGCTCCGGGTACGGGACACCGGCGTCACCTTTCGGGGCACTTCAGCTCGCGCTGGGCGTAGGCCATGAACTCCTTCATCAGCGCCGGCAGAGCGGCCTGCAGCTTGGATTTGTCAGGGGCGTAGTGCGCAGTGATCATCAGCTCGATGTACCTCCCCGGCGAGTTGGAATCCTTGGCGGGTTCGCAGGTGAAATAGGAAGCCGCACCCGCACTCCAGATGATCCCCTTCTCCCCCAGGTCGAGCGGCTTGGGATCAGTCCGGTCCCACGACGACCACTCGATGGATTCAGCGAAGTTCCGGCGCGTGGCCCTCGCCTGGAACTTCGTGTTCCCGTCGATGTAGAGCGTGCAGATGGCGGAGTCGAGTTCCTTGGTCAGAACGAAGTGTCGGCCGGCCAGGCGTGAGAACTTCGCCTCGTCACCGGGGGGCAGGAGGGGGGACACGTCACTGCCGGCGAACGCTCCGTTCCAACAGATGCGCTCGGGCAGTTCGGGGACGGTCTTCTCTTCGCCGGCCGCACAGCTCGCCAAAAAACCTGCCATGACCACGGCTGTCGATATGGCTGCGGCAGTGCGGGTGAAGCGGCGCATGCTCATTTCTCCCCGGAGGTGCGGACGACGACGAAATCGCGACCGATGGAATGTGCCGATGCCATCTCGGTCGAGGCGGAACCCTGGTAGTCCTGGATCTGGGCCAGTGTGAGCCCGGCTGCCCTCCCCGCCCGTTCCACGGCGGTCTCGGCGGACCTCTTGGCGACACCCTCGGCGACCGAATAGCCCGACGCGGCTTCATGGCCGGCCTCAGTTGACTTGTCCTCCTCCGCCTCCTTCACGGCCGCCTCGGTGATGTCCTCTTTGAGCCAGTCGATCACGTCGCCGCCCACGGGCAGCATCTCGAGGTACCTGGCTCCCACGAGGTCGATCACTCGGTTCGCCCACTTGGCGTTCTCCGCGATGGCCTCGTTGTATTCCGCGTCCTCACGGGCTGAGGCGTCCACGACGGCCTGGGCCCTCGCCTCGCTCATCATGCCCGCGATCTCGCCGCCGGAGTGGACGGCGTTCCGCACGGCCTCGCCCGTGTCGGCGTACTTCTCCGGGTTCTGGAAGACGTCGGACACGAGGGCCGTGGTGAACGCCTGCTGGGCCATGGTGATCGCACCGTAGGCGCCGGGGTCCTGGCCGACCGCGCCGAGGAACTGCGCCATGGTCTGCTTGTCGAACTCCGCCTTCTCGCCGAAGGGCTTGATCCGGTCCGCGCCGTTCTCGGCGGTGGCCTGGAGGTCCGGCATGTACTCGGCGGCCATGTTGCCGAGGTTCGGGGCGATGCCGACGAGCGGGCCGTCGTCGACGGCGAGCTCCGGTGACGTGCCGATCTTCTCGACGACCTTCTCCATGACGCTCGCCATGCTCTTGGTGTGCTCCACGGGCTTCGCGTCGTCGTCGCCCGGGACGCGGCCGGTGACCGCCGCCTCCAGGGCGTTGCCCATGGCCGACTGGCCGGGGGTCGGCTCGCCGCCGGAGACCGTGTCGTAGTAGTCGTCCGTGGGCTTCTTGTCGAGCATGTGGTCGACAACGCTCTTCGCGTCCTTGCCCGTGAGCTCCTCGTCGGCGAGGGTGACGACGCCGTCCTTGTTCGTGTCCGTGCGGAGGTTCTCGTCGAAGAAGGCCGTCGAGGCCGCCGGGTTGTTGGCCATCGCCTCCATGAGGCCGGTGAGGGGATTGAAGCCCTTGCCGCCGGTCTCGTCGAGGTTGATGCGCTGGTCCGTGTTCGTGGGCAGGGCCTGGGACCAGCGGCCCGGGTCCTCGCGGTCCATGGCGACCATGTCCCGGCCGACGGAGACCAGGAAGTCCTTGTCGTACGTGCCCTCCCGGAGCAGGCCGCTCAGGGCCTGGTAGCCGTAGATCTGCGAGAAGCCGACGCCCTGGACGTCGAGCGGCTTGCGGCCGGCCCTCAGGAGTCCGTCGGTCCACACGGCGTCGAGGTGGTTCGGGGTCGACCGCTGGGTGGCGAGGCCGAGCATGGCGCCCATGTCGGACTGGATGTTGCGCACCATGTCGACGCGGTCCCGGCCGGCCGGGCCGAGGGAGGTGGAGTTCAGCGACATCTCCGCGAAGGCGTCGAGCGTGGCCGCGGGGCCCGTCCAGCGGTAGAAGCCGGTCGCGAACTCGGGGTCGTTCCTGTTGTCGTCCAGGAGTTCCTCGAGCTCCTTCAGCTCGGCGACGTTCCGCGCCGTGCCGCCGTCGCCGGTGACCTTCTTCAGCAGCTCCGCGGCCCGGGCGACCTGCTCCTCGTCGAGGCTCTTGTAGGTGGGCGCGGTGAAGTCGTGGGCGTCCTTCACGTTCGCCGCGAGCGCGCGCCTCAGCGAGTCGTCGGCGTCGGCGCAGTCCTCGACGATCCGGTCGATCCTCACCTGCCAGGAGGCCACGGCCTCCTGCTGCTTCCGCACGTCGGCGGCGTAGCCCGGGTAGTCCGGGTCGTGGCGCGCCGCCATGTCCTTCGCCAGGTCGTGCTCGGGCCTGACCCTGCCGTTCGCGTCGACGTGCACGCCGGCCGCCGGTCCCTCCTCGTCCCTGATCCTGACGAGCGAGTTCCGGGCCGCCGCGAACGAGGTGTGCGCGTCGGCGAGCAGCAGCTGGATGCCCCTGGCCTGCGCCTCGGCGTCCTCGAACTCCTTGGCCGTCTTGGCGATGAAGGGCCGGGTGACGTCGGAGTTGACGCCCTGCCACTGCGCCTCGTCGGTCTTGGCCTTCATGCCGTCGCGGGCGTCGGTGGCGAGCTTCTTCAGCTTCGCGGCCATCTCCGACCAGTCGTCCGCGGCCTGCTTCAGCTTGGCGACGGGCGCGTTGACGACATCCTCGAATGTCAGCACGGCGGTTCCCCCCGGATCCTCTACTTGAAGTACTCGTCGATCTTGGACGTGGAGAGCAACTGTCCCCCGATGTCCGCGTCGTTCTTGGCGTGGGTGGACTTGGTGTGGTCGAGGTGGTTGGAGATCCGGGCGCAGGCGTCCAGGAGCGTCCGCAGCTGGCTGTTCCAGCGGTCGTGCACCTTCAGCAGCTCCGATCCGCTGGTGAAGTTGCCGTTCGTGAGGGCGAGCGACGCGTCGAAGGTCGACGGCCGGGCGTGGTCGCCGTCCCGGGAGAGCCGGCCGTACAGGAGGTACGCCTCGTGGCCGATCGCGCCGAGGTCGTCCCGGTTCACGACGAGGTCGCCGGGACCCGCGCTCGTGCCGCCGTTTCCGTCAAGTCCGTTCAGCCGCATCTGCGACGACTGCCGCTCCACGGCGTCGCTCTTGAGCTTTTCCCACTCGTCCCAGGACATCGAACCCCCTCTTTCGACCGGGCCGACATTTTATTCGACGTACGTCGGGAGGTTCGCGGAAGCGATGGCCGACCCCCTGCCGCCCACCGCTCGGTTCCGGCCACGACTGCGCCGCTCGCATCCCTTCCACACGGGCCCCGAGACCGTCCGGGCGGGCGCACGGACGGGCGGACGGGAGCAGTCCGCAAAGCGGTTCGGCCGTGCGTCTGCGAACGATCGGGGGTGCCCGTGCGGGCGTGGGATTCACCCCTCTCAAGCGTGCCTTCTCCGGTTGACCACGGAGGCGGCCGGACGGCAAGCTGACTCCCAGTCATTCACTGTGCCTTGGGGGAAACTTGAGCAAGACGGCACACCACATCGGCCCCGACTCCGCTCCCGACCGGTACCGGCTCCTCCGGTCCATCGGACGCGGCGGCGAGGCCGTGCTCTATCTCGCGGAGATCGAGCTGGCGGGCGGCACCGAGCCGGTCGTCGTCAAGGTCCTCGACTCGAAGACGACGATCACGCCCGAGATCTTCGAGCGGATCAGCCAGAAGTGGAACGAGCAGGCCGAACTGCTCCGCTTCGTGCACCGCCCGGGCGTCGTCGGCGTGCGGGAGCACTTCCAGGGCCCGCCGATCCACCGGCCGGGCGAGTCCGGGACGATCACCGGCCGGGCCCTGGTGCTCGTCATGAACCACGTCGACGGCCTCGACCTGCGCGACTGGCGGGCCGAACGCACCCTCGCCTCCCCCGCCGAGCGGCGCGAGGTGATGCGGACCCTGGAGCAGCTCGCGGACGTCCTCGACTGGCTGCACTCCGGGAAGGCCACCCCGTCCGGGCGCACGGTCGTCCACGGCGACCTCTCGCCGGGCAACGTCATGGTGGACGAGCACGGACAGGCGACCCTCGTCGACTTCGGCCTCAGCAAGCTGACCGCCGACCACCAGACCGCCGAGGTGTGGTTCACCCCCGGCTACGCGGCCCCCGAGATCTTCGACGGCAAGCGCACCCCGGCCACCGACCGCTACGCCTTCGGCGCCATCGCGTACTTCCTGCTCAGCGGGCAGTCCCCGCCGACCGCTCCCGAGCAGCTGGTCGCCGCGCTCCGCGCGCTGCCGCAGATCGCCGGGCTGCCGGAGGAACAGCGGGACCGGGTGCTGAGCATCGCCTCGGCCGACGCCGGGCGGCGCCCGATCTCCCTGTCGTCCTGGGTGAAGGACGTACGGCACGGGGTGGTGTCCACCACGACGACCTCGCGCCCGGCGACGGTCGCGGACGCGGTCCCGCCGGTCGTGGCCACCCCACCGGCGCCGTCCGCCCCGCCGGTCCCGGCCGCACCGCCCACCGCGCCGCCGCAGCCCACGACCCCGCCGCCGGCCGCCACGACCGCGCCGGAGGACCGGCCGCCCACGGCGCCCCCGGGGCCCGTCGTGTCGCCGCCCCCGGTGGTGACCCCGCAGCCGGTGGTCGCCCCGCCCGTCGCCGCCCCGGCGACCCCCGTCGCCCCGCAGCACGCTGCATACCAGCCCACCGCCGCCCCGCACAGCGCCGACGGCCCCGGCTTCGGCGGTCCCGGCTTCGGCCCGCCGACGCCGTCCTCGTCGTCGGGCCCGGCCACCGCCGCCACCCCGGCCCCCGAGCCGCGGCGCCGCCGTCGCAAGGGCCCGCTGATCGGCGCCGTGGCCGGTGTCGTCGTGATCGCCGCCCTCGCGGTGGCCGGCGTCCAGCTCCTCGGCGACAAGGAGGACGACGGCAAGAACACCGCCGCCGGCCCGGTCTCCACCTCCCCGGCCGCCTCGACGGAACCCACCCCGGACCCCGGTACCGAGAGCCCGTCGGAGGAGCCCACGAGCGAGGCGCCGACCGAGGACTCCGCCTCCCCCTCGGAGTCGGCGAGCCCGACGGACGACCCCGGCTCGGTGCGGGACCTCCCCGTGGCCGATCTGACCACGCTCGCCTCCGTCAGCGACCCCGACGACTTCACCGTCGGCGCCGCCAAGATCAACACCAAGGAGTACGGGGCCACCCTGATCGGCGACTGCTACAACGGTGCCTACGTGGAGTACGACCTCAACCGCGAGTGGAAGAACTTCGAGTTCACCGCCGGGATCGACGACGGCTCGAAGATCGAGTCCGCCCGGGTCGTCATCTCCGTCGACAACCAGCCCGCCCTCTTCAACGAGACGGTGGAGCTGGGCAAGCCGATCACGAAGAGCCTGAAGATCGACGGGGCCCTGCGGCTGCGCCTCAAGGTCGAGTCGACCTGCACCGACAGCGGCAACGCCGTCATCGCCGCCCCGCTCCTCAAGCGGTAGCCGGGACACAAGGCGGCGGCCCCGCACCGGAGTTCCGGTGCGGGGC
>NZ_JBSHHY010000036.1:0-69392 GCF_053618675.1 Streptomyces sp. NPDC055632
GGGCCCTTCCGGCGGTTCCGACTCTATCAGATCCTTTCGGCGTCTGATTCCCGGTCAGCGGGAGTTGTCTTTCCGGCTGTTGGGCCGTTCCGACGAGTGAGACTTTAGCGGATTCCCCGCCTCCGACGCTAATCGGGGGCCTGCGTCCAAACCTTCGAACGCGGATTCCTCATTTCGCAAAAACGCGCGGAAAGCACGACGGCACGGCAAAGCGCTGTCGGCTTCTGAGGTTCTTGCGGAATGGCTGTCCGGGGCCGACCGGGGTCGGTGCTCACGTCGGACAACTCGGAGAACACTACGGATCCGGTCAGGGCGTGTCAACCCCGGTCCGGGGCCCGGTGGCGGAAGGCGTTCCGGTAGGCGCGGGGGCTGGTGGAGAGGTGGGAGGCGAAGTGCTGGCGCATGGTGACCTCGCTGCCGAAGCCGGCGCGGCGGGCCACCTCGGGGAGGGGGTGGTCGGTGAGCTCCAGGAGCTTCTGGGCCGCTGCGACGCGCTGGGTGATGAGCCAGTGCAGGGGGGTGGTGCCGGTGGTGGCCTGGAAGTGGCGGGCGAAGGAGCGGGGGGACATGCCGGCGACGGCGGCCAGGCTCGCGACCGTGTGGGGTTCGGAGAGTTGGGCCAGGGCGTGGGCGCGTACGGCGGCGAGGGCGTCGGCGTCGCGGTCGGCGCGGGGCGTCGGGTGCTCGATGAACTGGGCCTGGGTGCCCGTGCGGAAGGGGGCCGTGACCATGGAGCGGGCCACGGTCGCCGCCGCTTCGGCGCCGTGGGCCGTACGGACGAGGTGGAGGCAGAGGTCGATGCCCGCCGCGGTGCCGGCCGAGGTCCAGATGCCGGAGTCCTCGACGAAGAGGGCGTCGGGTTCGACCCGTACCGCCGGGTGGCGGGTGGCGAGGGTCCGGGCCAGGTGCCAGTGGGTGACGGCCCGGCGGCCGTCGAGGAGTCCGGCGCGGGCCAGGACGAAGGCGCCCGCGCAGAGGGAGGCGACCGGGACGCCGGCGGAGTGGGCGCGGCGGAGGGCGTCGAGGACCGGGGGCGGGACGTCGGCGTCCGGGTCCTCGACGCCGGGGACGATGACGAGGTCCGTGGGCGTGAGGTCGTCCAGCCAGGTCAGGGGGCGGTCGGGGGTGAGGGTGAGGCCGCCTCGGAGGGGGACGGGGGCGTGCGGGTCGGCGGCCGCCCGGTGGAGTGCGAACCGGGGGACGCCGCGGAGGGTGCGGTCGCTGTCCCAGACCTCGGTGATGACGGAGACGTCGAAGGCGCGGACGCCCGGGAAGGCGAGGAGCGCGATGCGCTGGGGGCGGGTTTCCGGGGGCGGCGCCATGGGTGGCAGTAAACCATCGGTCGGTGACATTCCGCCCTCTGGGACGCGGGGGTCGGTGGCGGAAGGATCGTCGGTATGGAGATCGCGGAGAACGCAGCGCTGGTGGTCGTCGACGTACAGAAGGGCTTCGAGGAGGAGTACTGGGGGAAGCGGAACAATCCGGAGGCCGAGCGGAACATCGCGGTGCTGCTCGATCTGTGGCAGGAGACCGGGCGGCCGGTCGTCTTCGTGCGGCACGACTCGGTGGAGGGGTCGCGTTCGCCGCTGCGGACGGGGCACGTGGGGAACGACTTCAAGGACTTCGTGGAGGAGCGGCGGGGGAAGGGCTCCGGGCCCGAGCTGCTCGTGGTGAAGTCCGTGAACTCCGCCTTCTACGGGGAGCCGTCCCTGGACGCGTGGCTGCGGGGGCGGGGCGTCGGGCAGATCGTGGTCGTCGGGATCCAGACGAACATGTGCAACGAGACGACGGCCCGGATGGGCGGGAACCTCGGGTACGACGTGGTGTTCCCGCTGGACGCGATGCACACCTTCGACCTGGAGGGGCCGTACGGCTGGACGGCGGGCGCGGACGAGCTGACGCGGGCGACGGCGGTCTCCCTGCACGGGGGGCGCTTCGCGGAGGTGGTGGCCACGGAGGACGTGGTGCGCGGGGCCTCCGCGAGGGCCGACGGGGCCGCCGGGGTCCGGTGACCCCGGCGGCGCGGGCCGTCAGCCGTTGCCGGAGGCCAGTTCGCGGCTGCGGTCGCGGGCCGCTTCGAGGGCGGCGATGAGGGCGGCCCGTACGCCGTGGTTCTCCAGCTCGCGGATGGCGCTGATGGTGGTGCCGGCCGGGGAGGTGACGGCCTCGCGGAGCTTGACCGGGTGCTCGCCGCTGTCGCGGAGCATCACGGCGGCGCCGATGGCGGCCTGGACGATGAGGTCGTGGGCCTGGGCGCGGGGCAGGCCGAGGAGGATGCCGGCGTCGGTCATGGCCTCGACGAGGAAGTAGAAGTACGCGGGGCCGGAGCCGGAGAGGGCGGTGGCGGCGTCCTGCTGGGACTCGGGGACGCGGAGGGTCTTGCCGACGCCACCGAAGATCTCCTCGGTGTGGGCGAGGTGGCCGGGGGTGGCGTGGCTGCCGGCCGAGATGACGGACATGCCCTCGTCGACGAGGACGGGGGTGTTCGGCATGACGCGGACGACGGGGGTGCCGGTGGTGAGGCGTTCCTCGATGAAGGAGGTGGGGATGCCAGCCGCCGCGCTGATGACGAGGCGGTCGGCGGCGACGTGCGGGGCGAGCTCGTCGAGGAGGCGGCCCATGTCCTGGGGCTTGACGGCCAGGATGAGGGTGTCGGCGCGCTTGGCGGCCTCGGCGTTGGTGACGGTCTCGACGCCGTAGCGGGTGCGGAGCTCCTCGGCGCGTTCGGCGCGGCGGGCGGTGACCAGGAGGTTCGCGGGGCGCCAGCCGGCGCGGATCATGCCGCTGAGGAGCGCTTCACCGATCTTGCCGGTGCCGAGGACTGCGACGGTCTGGGTCATGGCTCTGTTCACCTCGCCGGAGGGGGGTACGTCGTGCGGTCATCCTCGCACCGGGGCCGTGGTGGTGCGGCGGGTGTCCGAGGGGCGGTCAGGCCGTGCGGCGGCGGAGGGTGGCGGCGCCGAGGGCGAGGACGAGGAGGGCGCTGCCGGCGACGACGAGGACGTCGCGGACGAAGTCGCCGGTCACCTCGGGGTGGCGGAGGACCTCGTTCATGCCGTCGACGGCGTACGACATGGGCAGGACGTTCGAGACGGCTTCGAGGGCGGGGGCCATCCGGTCGCGCGGGGTGAACAGGCCGCAGAGGAGGAGCTGCGGGAAGATCACGGCCGGCATGAACTGGACGGCCTGGAACTCGGACGCGGCGAAGGCGGAGACGAAGAGGCCGAGGGCGGTGCCGAGGAGGGCGTCGAGGAGGGCCACCAGGAGCAGGAGCCAGGGGGAACCGACGACGTCGAGGCCGAGGAACCAGAGGGCGAGGCCGGTGGCCAGGGCGGACTGGACGACGGCGAGGAGTCCGAAGGCGAGGGCGTAGCCGGCGATGAGGTCGCCCTTGCCGAGGGGCAGGGCGAGCAGGCGCTCCAGGGTGCCGGAGGTGCGTTCGCGCAGGGTGGCGATGGAGGTCACCAGGAACATCGTGATGAGCGGGAAGATGCCGAGCAGCGAGGCGCCGATGGTGTCGAAGGTGCCGGGGCTTCCGTCGAAGACGTACCGGAGCAGGAAGAGCATCGCGCACGGCACGAGGAGCATGAGCGCGATCGAGCGCGGGTCGTGGCGCAGCTGGCGCAGGACGCGGGCGGCGGTGGCGAGGGTGCGGGCGCTGCTCATGGCCGGGGCTCCTGGTTCTGGCGGGTGGTGCCGGGCCGCTGCTCTTCCCGGGCCGCCGCGGCGTCCACGAGGCGGAGGAAGGCCTCTTCGACGGTGGGGGCGTCGTTGCGGCGGCGGAGGGCCTCGGGGGTGTCCTCGGCGAGGATCTCGCCCTCGCGCATCAGGAGGAGCCGGTGGCAGCGCTCGGCCTCGTCCATGACGTGGGAGGAGACGAGGAGCGTGGTGCCGCGGTCGGCGGCGATGCGGTGGAAGAGGTCCCACAGGTCGCGGCGGAGGACGGGGTCGAGGCCGACGGTGGGCTCGTCGAGGACGAGGAGTTCGGGGGTGCCGAGGAGGGCGACGGCGAGGGAGACCCGGCTGCGCTGGCCGCCGGAGAGCCGGCCGGCGAGGGCGTCGGCGCGGGAGGTGAGGTCGACGTCGGCGACGGCCCGGTCGACGGCGGCGCGGCGCTCGTGGCGGCGGGCGCGGCCGGGGAGGAGGACGGCGGCGAAGTGGTCGAGGTTCTGGCGGACGGTGAGGTCGTCGTAGACGGAGGGGGCCTGGGTGACGTAGCCGATGCGGGAGCGGAGGGCGGGGTCGCCGGCGGGGCGGCCGAGGACGGTGAGGGCGCCGCCGACCTTGGCCTGGGTGCCGACGATCGCGCGCATGAGGGTGGTCTTGCCGCAGCCGGAGGGGCCGAGGAGGCCGGTGATGCGGCCGGCCGGGAGGGCGAAGTCGAGGCCGCGCAGGACGGTGCGGTCGCCGCGGACGGCGGTGAGGGCGCGGGCGGTGATCGCCGCGGGGGCGGCGGTGCCGCCGGGGTCCCCGTTCCCGTCCGCCGAGTAATTCATCATGTGATGAATAGTGCGCCTGGGGGTGCCGACCGTCAAGCCTCCGGGAGGTGTGGGGGCGCTCGCCGTGTCCGGGCTGTTCAGGGTGCTCGGGTACTCGGGTGCTCGGGTACTCGGGGGGCTTGCCGCGCCTGAGCTGCTCGCCGCGCTCGGGGTGCTCGTTGTGCTCGGGGTGCTCGCCGCGCTCGGGTTACTTGCCGCGCTTGGACCTCTTGCGGGCGGCCGGGTTGCCCGTGCGGGAGCCGCGGCGCTTCTCGTGGCGGACGAGGGCCGTCTCGTACTCGGCGCGGCGCAGCTTCTCGCCGGGTGCCTCGGTCAGGCAGCGGGCGCCGTACGCGAGGAGCGAGCCGATGAAGCCGATCGCCTTGAGGCTGCGCAGGGAGTCCTCGCGGGCCGGGTCGTCCGGGCGGCGCTGGAAGCCCTCCCAGGTCTTGCGGCAGGCGATGGCGCTACAGACCGCGAACATGACGATCACCAGGCCGTTGACGAGGCCGCCGGTCTCCGCGATCTGCAGGCCCTGGAAGGCGAAGCGCAGCACGAAGCAGGCCGCGACGGCGGCGGCGAGCGAACCGACGGCCAGGCCGGCGCGGCGCAGCGCGTAGTGGCCGGTGTGGTCGACCCAGGTCGTGCCGAAGAAACGGATCTCCTCGGGGCGGGGGCCGCCGGTGGTGCCGTCGGCCTTGCCCGCGGCCCTGCCGTCCGCCGTGCCGCCTGCCGTACGCGGGGTCTGCTCGTCGTCGCTCACGAGGTCGATTATCCCCGGGCTACGACGGAGCGGGTCGGGCGCGGGTCAGGCGCAGCGCGGTGCCACGAAGCCGTCGCTGCCCGTGCGCACATAGGAGTCGGAGACGTACTCCCCCGGTCCGATGCTGTCCCAGACCCGGGTGGTGCCGTACGGGCCGGTGACCGACTCGCCGTACTTCTGGCAGGAGATCGCCACCGTGGCGCCCAGGGGCAGGGAGCGGACGATCGGGTACTGGGTGCTCGGGCCCGAGCGCACGTTGAGGCGGTGGCCCGGGGCGACCGGGTAGCGGGTGGTGTTCGCCACCGCCACCGCCGCCCGGCCCTCCGCCGCGATGCCGTTCGCGTCCGGCGTCTCCGTGGTTCGCGTCGTGTCCGTGGTGTCCATCGTGTTCTCCCCCCATGGCGCATAAGCGCTCCGCCGAGACTCACTCTCCGCGACGCGCAGGCTAGCAAGCCCCACCGACATCGGAGGTGCCATCGACTAGGCTCCGTCGGGTCGCGCACGCGGGCGCGAGGTGACGGGGAATCACACGGGGGTGGGCGATGCCACCGTTGCGCGGTACCGGTGCCGACCGGGAGGCGGAGGGGCCCGAGTACGCGGGCGACTACCGCCTCCAGGCATGTCTGGGCGCGGGCGGCATGGGCGTCGTACACCTCGCCTCCTCGGCCTCCGGGCTGCGGCTCGCGGTCAAGGTCGTGCACGCGCGGTACGCGGAGGACCCCGAGTTCAGGGCGCGTTTCCGCCAGGAGGTCGCGGCCGCCCGCCGGGTCAGCGGGGCCTTCACCGCCCCGGTCGTCGACGCCGACCCCGACGCCGTGCGCCCCTGGATGGCGACCCTCTACGTCCCCGGCCCCACCCTCGCCGACCAGGTGAAGCGGAACGGCCCGCTGTCCCCCGCCGAGCTGCGCCGGCTCACCGCCGGGCTCGCGGAGGCGCTGCGGGACATCCACCGCGCCGGGGTCGTGCACCGGGACCTCAAGCCCAGCAACGTCCTGCTGACCGACACCGGCCCCAAGGTCATCGACTTCGGCATCTCCCGGCCCGTCGACAGCGACCTGCACACCGAGACGGGCAAGCTCATCGGCTCGCCGCCGTTCATGGCTCCCGAGCAGTTCCAGCGGCCGCGCGAGGTCGGTCCCGCGGCGGACGTCTTCGCGCTCGGCTCGGTCCTGGTGCACGCGGCGACCGGGCACGGCCCGTTCGACTCCGACAGCCCGTACGTCGTGGCGTACCAGGTCGTCCACGACGAGCCCGACCTGACGGGCGTCCCCGGCGAGCTGGCGCCGCTCGTGGCGCGCTGCCTCGCCAAGGAGCCCGGGGAGCGGCCGACCCCGGCCCAGATCATGCGGGCGCTGCAGCCGCCCTCGTACGCGGCGGAGGCGTTCATACCGGCCCAGCGGCGGCGGCCCGCGCTGCCGGGCGGCGGGGACGACGGCACGGGCGGCGGCGGGTACGGCGGTGCGGGCGGCGGGTACGGCGGTGACGAGCCGGGCCACGCGCCCGCGTGGGACGCGGACACGCCGGTACGGGCTCCCGCGCCGGCCCCGGCCCGCCGGCGTCCCCGCCTCGGCGGACGAAACGGCGGAAGGACCGGTGGACGGGTCGGTGGACGGGTCGGTGGTCGGGTCGGTGGTCGGGTCGGCGGGCGGATCCGGCCGCGTCCGACGATCGCCGTCGTCGCCGCGCTCGCGCTCGCCGGGGCCGGTCTGTACGCGGCCCTCGGCACCGCGCCGGACGGACGGCCGGAGACCGCGCCGCCGCGCCCGGACAAGGTGGCCACCGCCTTCGCGGGCTGGCGCACCGAGCTCCAGAAGCGGGGTCCGGAGGCGGCCCCGGCCTGCACCGCCGGCGGGGACGCGCTGTACTGCGCGGCCCGGGGCGTCGGCCTGGCCCGGCTCGACCCCGTGACGGGGAAGGTCCTGTGGTCGCGGGCCGGGACCGTCGAGGAGGAGGCGCCACGCGCGCCCGTGCCCCTCGGGAACGGCGGGCGCGGTGAGGGAGGCGCGATCGGTGCCGCCGCGCCGACCGGTCCGCTGGGGGCGTACGCGGGCGGGGACGGCGCGCCGCTCTGGACCGCCCGCTCGGGCCTTCCCGAGGTCTACCGGCCGGCCGGTTCCGCCGTCGTCCTGACGGACGGGGTCGGCGGGGTCCGGGCGGTCGACGCGCTCAGCGGCAAGGAGCTGTGGCGGCGCGGCCTGTCCGGCTTCGGGGCGCCGCGCACGGGACCGTACGACGCCTCCTCCGGTCTGCTCGTGGTCTCCGAGATCTCGGCCGACGGGACGCACACGCGCGTGGGCGCGGTCGAGCCCCGGACCGGCCGGGTGGTCCGGCAGCGGAACCTGGCGGGCGACCTCGAACCGCTGGGGCACGCCGGGGACGGGTCGCTGGTCCTCGCCTCCCGGTACGAGGGCGCCCTGACGGACTCGCTCGTCCTGCTCGGCCCCGGCGGCGGGAAGGCCGGTCCCGTGCGCGAGCTGGCCCTGCCGCACCGGTTCGACCTCCGGGGCGCCGTCGTGCACGGCACCGTCGTGTACCTGCTCGACGTGGACGGGCACGTGACCGCCTTCGACACCGCCGCGGAGAAGGGGCGGACGCTGTGGGACCTGGAGACGGCCGCGAAGAACGTCTCCGAGCCGGTCCTCGGCTCCGGCGGCCGGCTCTACTTCTCCGTCCAGGACGGGCGGCTGCTCGCCGTGGACACCGCGCGCGGGGCGCTCGCCGGCCAGACCCGGCCGCGCCTGGCGGACGGGCGGCTCGGGTACGTGCCCCTGGTGCCCGCGCCGGTGGCCGCCGGGGACCGGGTGTTCGGGACGGCGCCGGACGGTTCGGTCTTCGCGGTGGACGCGCGCGACCCGGCGTCCTGGTGAGCCCGTCGCGAAACCCGTACGTACGAGGGGGCCGGGGCTTCGGAAAGCCCCGGCCCCCTCACGTACGTCTCCGGGCTCAGCCCAGCTTCGTCACGTCCCGGACCGCGCCCTTGTCGGCGCTCGTCGCCATCGCCGCGTACGCCCGCAGCGCCGCCGAGACCTTGCGCTCGCGGTTCTTCGGCGCGTACACCCCGCCGAGGGCCTCGCGGCGGGCGGCGAGGACGTCCTCGTCGACGAGGAGGTCGATCGAGCGGTTCGGGATGTCGATGCGGATGCGGTCGCCGTCCTCGACGAGGGCGATGGTGCCGCCCGAGGCCGCCTCCGGGGAGGCGTGGCCGATGGAGAGGCCCGAGGTGCCGCCGGAGAAGCGCCCGTCGGTGACGAGGGCGCAGGTCTTGCCCAGGCCCCGGCCCTTGAGGAAGGAGGTCGGGTAGAGCATCTCCTGCATGCCGGGGCCGCCCTTGGGGCCCTCGTAGCGGATGACGACCACGTCGCCGTCCGTGACCTGCTTGTTGAGGATCTTCTCGACGGCCTCGTCCTGCGACTCGCAGACGACCGCCGGGCCCTCGAAGGTCCAGATGGACTCGTCGACGCCGGCCGTCTTCACGACGCAGCCGTCGGCGGCGAGGTTGCCGTGCAGGACCGCGAGGCCGCCGTCCTTGGAGTACGCGTGCTCCGCGTCGCGGATGCAGCCGTTCGCCGCGTCCGTGTCGAGGGCCTCCCAGCGCTCGGACTGGGAGAAGGCGGTCGCGGAGCGGACGCAGCCGGGGGCCGCGTGCCACAGCTCGACGGACTCCTCGGACGGGGAGCCGCCGCGCACGTCCCAGGTGTCCAGCCACTCCTTGATGGAGCGGGAGTGGACGGAGTGGACGTCCTCGTTGAGCAGGCCGGCGCGGTAGAGCTCGCCGAGGATGGCGGGGATGCCGCCGGCCCGGTGCACGTCCTCCATGTAGTACGTGCGGTCCTTGGCGACGTTCGGGGCGACCTTGGCCAGGCAGGGGACGCGGCGGGAGACCTCGTCCATGTCGGTCAGGCCGTAGTCGAGCTCGGCCTCCTGGGCGGCGGCGAGCAGGTGCAGGATCGTGTTGGTGGAGCCGCCCATGGCGATGTCGAGGGCCATGGCGTTCTCGAAGGCGGCGCGGGTCGCGATCGAGCGGGGCAGGACGGAGGCGTCGTCCTCGTCGTAGTACCGGCGGGTGATGTCGACGACGGTGCGGGCGGCGTTCTCGTACAGCGCCTTGCGGGCGGTGTGGGTGGCGAGGACCGAGCCGTTGCCGGGGAGGGAGAGGCCGATGGCCTCGGTCAGGCAGTTCATCGAGTTGGCGGTGAACATGCCGGAACAGGACCCGCAGGTCGGGCAGGCGTTCTCCTCGATGCGGAGGATGTCCTCGTCGGAGATCTTGGGGTTCACGGCGTCGGAGATCGCGTCGACCAGGTCGAGCGTGCGGACCGTGCCGTCGACGAGGGTGGCGCGGCCGGACTCCATGGGCCCGCCGGAGACGAAGACCGTCGGGATGTTCAGGCGCAGGGCGGCCATCAGCATGCCGGGGGTGATCTTGTCGCAGTTGGAGATGCAGATCAGGGCGTCGGCGCAGTGCGCCTCGACCATGTACTCCACGCTGTCCGCGATCAGGTCGCGGGAGGGCAGGCTGTAGAGCATGCCGCCGTGGCCCATCGCGATGCCGTCGTCGACGGCGATGGTGTTGAACTCGCGGGGGATGGCCCCGGCGGCCGTGATGGCCTCGGAGACGATCCGGCCGACCGGCTGGAGGTGGGTGTGGCCGGGAACGAACTCCGTGAAGGAGTTGGCGACCGCGATGATCGGCTTCCGGCCGATGTCCGCGCCGGGTACACCGGAGGCGCGCATAAGGGCGCGTGCGCCCGCCATGTTGCGGCCGTGGGTGACAGTGCGGGACCTCAGCTCGGGCATCGTCGCTCGCTCCTCGTGACGGGTGTGCTTGCTTTCGAGCGTACGCCGCCGGACCAAGATCTGGACAGCGCGTCCGCATGCCGGACGGGCTGTTCAGCTTTCGGTCAGGTGTCCGGCGGGCTTTCGGCAGGCTTTCGGTCAGATGTCCGGCCGCTCCCCCGGGGTGCCGGGTCCGGTCGGCCCTCGTTCCGGTCAGCTCTCGGTCAGGTAGCGCTGGAGGGACGGGGCCACCTGGGCGACGATCTCCTCCGGGTCGGCGGAGGCCAGCGGCTCGACCCGGATCACGTACCGCAGGATCGCGATCCCGATCATGTGCGAGGCGGCCAGCTCGGCGCGGAACTTCGGGTCCGGCACGTCGAGCTCGGCGGCGATCCGCTCCAGGAGCCGCCGCAGCACGAAGGTGCGGAGGACCGCGGCCGCCGCCTCGTGGGTCAGGGCGGAGCGCACGATCGCGAGGAGCGGGGCGCGGCTGGCCGGGTTCTCCCAAACGCCGATGAAGAAGCGGGCGAGGCGCTCGCCGATGGCGTCGCGGGGGCCGGAGACGATCGCCGGGACGACGGTCGCGGGCTCGAAGGAGACCTCGACGGCGGCGGCGAAGACCTCGTCCTTCGACCCGAAGTAGTGGTGCACGAGGGCCGGGTCCACGCCGGCCGCGCGGGCGATGCCGCGCACCGAGGCCTTGTCGTAGCCGCGCTCGGCGAACTGGTCGCGGGCCGCCTCCAGGATGCGGGCGCGGGCGCCCGGCCCGCTCTCCTCGGCGGCGCGGGAGGGGCGGCCGCGGCGGCGGGGGGCGGGGGCCGGTTCGGCTGCGGGAGCCGGTTCGGCGGCCGGATCCGGCTCCGGTTCCGTCACGGGCGCGGGGTCCGGGAGGGGCGGCCGGCGGCGGAGGCGAGGTGGAGCCGGGTGAAGGCGAGGGCCTCCGCGAGGTCGGCCTCGCGTTCGGCGGCCGACATCGCGCGGCGGGTGTTGACCTCGATGACGACGTGCCCGTCGAAGCCGGTGACCGCCAGCCGCTCCAGGAGCTCGGCGCAGGGCTGGGTGCCGCGCCCCGGGACCAGGTGCTCGTCCTTGGCGGACCCCCGGCCGTCGGCGAGGTGCACGTGGCCGAGCCGGTCGCCCATGCGGTCGATCATGGCGAGGGCGTCGGTGCGGGCGGTCGCGGTGTGCGAGAGGTCGACGGTGAAGTGCCGGTAGTCGTCCTTGGTGACGTCCCACTCGGGGGCGTACGCGAGCATCTCGCGGTCCTTGTACCGCCAGGGGTACATGTTCTCGACGGCGAACCGCACGTCGGTCTCGTCGGCCATCCGCCAGATGCCGCTCACGAAGTCCCGGGCGTACTGGCGCTGCCAGCGGAACGGCGGGTGCACGACGACCGTGGACGCGCCGAGCTTCTCGGCCGCCGCCCGGGCGCGCCGGAGCTTGACCCACGGGTCGGTGGACCAGACGCGCTGGGTGATGAGGAGACAGGGGGCGTGGACGGCCAGGATCGGCACCTGGTGGTGGTCGGAGAGCCGGCGCAGGGCCTCGACGTCCTGGCTGACGGGGTCGGTCCACACCATGACCTCGACGCCGTCGTAGCCGAGGCGCGCGGCGATCTCGAAGGCCGTCGCCGTCGACTCCGGATAGACCGAGGCCGTCGACAGGGCGACCTTCGCATCCGGGACGCGCACCACTTCTGCCACGCAGAACAGGGTACGGGGCGGGCCGGGGGGCCGGAGGGTGGTTCCGGTCACGCCCGTTCCGGTGCCGGGGCGCGGGGGCCGCCCCGGAGCCGTGGAGAGGCCCCGGGCCTCCCCTTGTACGGGCCGCTCGGCTCCCCCCGGACCTCCTCCCCCTGCGCGGGCCCCTCGCCTCCTCCGGCCTACTCCTCCGGCAGGTGGTCCAGACGGCGCAGGATGACGCCCTCGCGCAGGGCCCAGGGGCAGATCTCCAGCTCCTCGACGCCGAGGAGGTCCATCGCGCCCTCGGCGACGAGCGCGCCCGCGAGGAGCTGGGCGGCGCGGCCCTCCGAGACGCCCGGCAGGGCCGCGCGCTCGACGACGGTCATCCCGGCGAGGCGCGGCACCCACTCCTCCAGGGACCTGCGGGTCAGGATCCGCTGGACGTGGAGGCCCTCGCTCGAACCGGGCGCCCCCGCGATCCTGGCCAGCTGCTTGAAGGTCTTGGAGGTGGCGACGACGTGGTCGGGGCGGCCGGAGCGGCTGAACTCGCCGACCATACGGGCGATCTGCGCGCGCACGTGGCGGCGCAGCGCCTTCACGTCGGCGCCGTCGGCCGGGTCGCCCGGCAGCCAGCCGGCGGTCAGTCGGCCCGCGCCGAGCGGCAGGGAGACGGCCGTGTCGGGGTCCTCGTCGATGCCGTACGCGACTTCGAGGGAGCCGCCGCCGATGTCGAGGAGGAGCAGCTTCCCGGCGGACCAGCCGAACCAGCGGCGGGCGGCGAGGAAGGTGAGGCGGGCCTCCTCCTCGCCGGTGAGGACCTGGAGGTCGACGCCGGTCTCGTCCTTGACCCGGGCCAGGACGGCGTCGGCGTTGACGGCCTCGCGCACGGCGGAGGTCGCGAACGGCAGCACCTCCTCGCAGCCCTTGTCCTCGGCGGCGTGGAGCGCGTCCCGGACGGTCGCGACGAGCCGCTCGACGCCGTCGGGGGCGATCGCGCCCCGCGCGTCGAGGAGTTCGGCGAGGCGCAGCTCCGCCTTGTGGGAGTGGGCGGGCTGGGGGCGGGCGCCGGGGTGCGCGTCCACCACCAGGAGGTGCACCGTGTTCGAACCGACGTCGAGGACTCCGAGTCTCATGGGCGGAACGCTACTGCGCGCGCCGCATACGCTTGACAGCGTGCCAAAGACGAAAAAGGCGAAGCAGGACAAAGACAGCGCCCCTGCCGCGGACGTGAGGGACGCCAAGGCGGTCAAGGGCGCCGGGAAGCGGGGCAAGGAGGTGGTGCCGGACGAGAAGGGTCTGGACTTCGCGCGCGCGTGGGTCGAGTTTCCCGATCCGGCCGACGAGGAGCAGGTCTTCCGCTGCGACCTGACCTGGCTGACCTCGCGCTGGACGTGCGTCTTCGGCAGCGGCTGCCAGGGCATCCAGGCGGGCCGGGCCGACGACGGCTGCTGCACGCTGGGCGCGCACTTCTCCGACGAGGACGACGAGAAGCGGGTCGCGGAGCACGTGGCCCGGCTCACACCGGAGCTGTGGCAGTTCCACGACGTCGGTACGGAGACGGGCTGGACGCAGCTCGACGAGGACGGCGACCGGCAGACCCGCCGCTGGGAGGGCTCCTGCATCTTCCAGAACCGTCCCGGGTTCGCGGGCGGCATGGGCTGCTCGCTGCACATCCTGGCCCTGAAGGAGGGCCGGGAGCCGCTGGAGACCAAGCCGGACGTGTGCTGGCAGCTTCCGGTGCGCCGGACGTACGACTGGATCGACCGGCCCGACGACACCCGGGTCCTCCAGGTGTCGATCGGGGAGTACGACCGCCGGGGCTGGGGCCCGGGCGGGCACGACCTGCACTGGTGGTGCACCTCGGCCACCTCGGCGCACGGCGCCGGGGAGCCGGTCTACGTCACGTACCGGCCCGAGCTCACCGAGATGATGGGCGAGGAGGCGTACGGGGTGCTGGCCGGGCTGTGCGAGGCGCGGCTCGCCTCGCAGCTGCCGCTGGTGGCCCCGCACCCGGCGGACCCGCCGGTCCGGTAGCTCAGGAGGACGGGGGCGGTTCCTCCGTCGCCGGCGGCGGGGTCGTGCCCGGGTCCGTGGTCGGCGGCGGGGGCTCCTCCGTCGTCGGCGGAGCGGTCGGCGGTTCCGTCGTGGGCGGGTCCGTGGTCGGCGGCGGGGTCGTGGGCGGCTCCTCCGTCGGCGGCGGAGTGGTCGGCGGCTCGGTCGTCGGCGGGGCCGTGGGCGGGGTGGTCGGGTCCGTCGTGGCCGGCGGGGGCGGCACCGGCTTCGGCGGCCGGGGGACGTCCGGGTCCGGATGGAAGACGCCCCCCGGCCCGGTCCGGTTGATCCCGGCGATGCGCACCACCGCCCCGGAGGGGTCGACCCCGACCCGGGCGCTCCACACGCCCGCGGGTTCGCGCCCGTGGTCGACGCGGACCGCGATCGTGACCTGCTCGCCGGGGCGGAGCGTGCCGGAGGCCCGGCTCACGTAGATCCAGGGCGCGTCCGTCCACAGCGACCACTCGACGGGCGAGTCCCCAGCGGCGGTGAGGGTCAGGAGGGTCAGCTCGCCCTGGCCGCGCGCGGTGACCGTGATCCAGCCGGGGGCGGGCTCGCCGGGTCTGGAGGGCGCTCCGGAGCCGACGGGGCCGCCGGGGCTGACCACCTCGACGGAGACGTCGGGCGCGCGGGCGCTCCGGGGGGAGCGGGGCTCGGGGGTGGCGCGGGCGCTGCCCGCGTTCTCGTACCGGTCGTAGGGGCGCCCGTCCGCGTCCGCCCCGTCGTCCGTCTCGCGCGCGCTGACCCGCCCCCCGTCGTGGGCGGTCGTGTCGGTGGTGCCCCGGTAGGAGGTCCACAGGGCGAGGACGGGGGCGGCGACGACGGCCGCGACGACGGTGGTGGTCACTGCGCGGGACCGCATCCGGTCGCGGCGGGCCGTGTGGTCCTTCGGGTCCACGGGGAAGCCGGTGGGCGCGAAGCGCGGGGCTCCGGCACGCGCGCGGGGCACGTGCAGCATCGCCATGTACGCGGCGGCCCGGGGCGCCTCGACGAGCGGCAGCCGGTCCGGGGGGAGGGTTCCGGCGCCGGGCCAGGGGCCGCCGGCGCCCACGCGCTCGGCGGCGCGGCGGCAGCGGGGGCAGTCGTCGACGTGCCGGACGAGTTCGGCGCGCAGGGCCGCCGAGAGGAGCACCCGGTGATCGCCGGCGAGCCGGGCGACGGTGGGGCAGCTCCCGGTCTCGACGACGGCGAGGGCGGCGCGGGTGCGTTCGACCTCGCAGCCGGCGGTGGCGAGGAGTTCGCGGGCGGCGAGCGGGTCGAGGGAGAGGACGGCGGCCACCTGGCGGTGGTTGAGGCCGTGCCGGACGGCGAGCTCCAGGGCCTCGCGCTGCTCGGGCGTGGTGCCGGCCGCCTCGGGCCAGGCGAGGAGGGCGAGTTCGGCGCGGTGCCGCTCGGCGGTCCCGGCGGAGACCCGGGGCGGCTCGGGCGGGGTGACGGCGGGGCGGCCGGTGTGGGCGCCCCGGCGCTTGCGGCGCTGCTCGCCGAGGCTGCGCAGACAGGCCCAGCGGGCGAGGGCGTACAGCCAGGCCGTGCGCCCGTCCTCGTCGGAGGGGCAGCGCCCCCGGTGGCGCTCGGCCACGGCGAGGACGTCACCGAGGACGGCGGTGGCCGTGTCGTGGTCGCAGAGCACGGAGAGGCAGTACGTGAAGAGGCCGTCGAGGGCGGCCTCGTAGCGGGCGGGGGGCCGGCGGCCGAGCGTGCGCGGTCCCTGGTCCGTGGCGCGGTGCGCCCGGTGTGCGCCGGTGGTGCGTGCGGGGGTTTCCAGCCTGCTGCTCGTCACTGGGCGACCGTAGGCAGGAGCGGGGGCATTCTTCGTACCGGTCGCTCCGTTCTCATCCCTACGGGTGAAGGTATCGCTCGAAAGAGGACGGGAACCCGGCACCCGGTGGACGCGCCGTGCGGGGTCCGGGGGTCCCGGTCGCGGGGCCGGGGCCCGTTGTCGGTGGCGGCGGCTACGGTGGGGCGCATGGCTGCCCGTACGAAATCCGCCAAGGAGCGACCGTCCTACCGCTGCACCGAGTGCGGCTGGCAGACGGCCAAGTGGCTCGGCCGCTGTCCCGAGTGCCAGGCCTGGGGGACGGTGGAGGAGTACGGCGCGCCCGCCGTCCGGACGACCGCCGCGGGCCGGGTCTCCACCGCCGCCCTCCCCATCGGCCAGGTCGACGGCCGGCAGGCGACCGCCCGCTCGACCGGTGTCGACGAGCTGGACCGGGTGCTCGGCGGGGGGCTCGTGCCCGGTGCCGTGGTGCTGCTCGCGGGCGAGCCGGGCGTCGGCAAGTCGACGCTGCTGCTCGACGTGGCGGCGAAGGCGGCGAGCGACGAGCACCGCACGCTGTACGTCACGGGCGAGGAGTCCGCGAGCCAGGTCCGGCTGCGCGCCGACCGGATCGGCGCGATCGACGACCACCTGTACCTGGCGGCGGAGACCGATCTGTCGGCGGTCCTCGGGCACCTCGACGCGGTGAAGCCCTCGCTGCTGATCCTGGACTCGGTGCAGACGATCGCCTCGCCCGAGATCGACGGCGCGCCCGGCGGCATGGCGCAGGTCCGCGAGGTCGCGGGCGCGCTGATCCGGGCCTCCAAGGAGCGCGGGATGTCCACGCTCCTGGTCGGCCACGTCACCAAGGACGGGGCCATCGCGGGCCCCCGGCTCCTGGAGCACCTGGTGGACGTCGTGCTGAGCTTCGAGGGCGACCGGCACGCGCGCCTGCGGCTCGTCCGGGGCGTGAAGAACCGGTACGGGGCGACCGACGAGGTCGGCTGCTTCGAGCTGCACGACGAGGGGATCACGGGTCTCGCCGACCCGTCCGGGCTCTTCCTGACCCGGCGCGACGTGGCCGTGCCCGGCACGTGTCTGACGGTCACCCTGGAGGGCCGCCGGCCGCTCGTGGCCGAGGTCCAGTCGCTGACGGTGGACTCCCAGATCCCCTCCCCGCGCCGGACCGTCTCCGGTCTGGAGACCTCCCGGGTGTCGATGATGCTGGCGGTCCTGGAGCAGCGCGGCCGGATCAGCGCGCTCGGCAAGCGGGACATCTACAGCGCGACCGTGGGCGGCGTGAAGCTCTCCGAGCCGGCCGCCGACCTGGCGATCGCGCTCGCGCTGGCCTCCGCGGCGAGCGACACCCCGCTGCCGAAGAACCTGGTGGCGATCGGGGAGGTCGGGCTCGCGGGCGAGGTCCGGCGGGTGACGGGCGTGCAGCGCCGCCTCGCGGAGGCGCACCGCCTCGGCTTCACGCACGCGCTGGTCCCGACGGACCCGGGGAGGGTCCCGCCGGGCATGCGGGTGACGGAGGTCGCGGACATGGGCGACGCGCTGCGGGTGCTGCCGCGCGGGCGGCGCGCGAAGGCGGACGCGCCGGAGAAGGCGGAGGGGTAGCGGGGGGGCGCGCCCTGAAGGGGCGGAGGGAAGGGGCGGGGAGGGGCGGGGAGGCCTTCGACGGGCGGCGGAAAGACGCCCGGCGAGGGCTCGGCGGGGCTCCGGTGAGGGCCCGGCAAGGCAATCGGCAAGGGCCCGGCAAAGCGTCCGACGAGGGCCCGGCAAAGCGTCCGACGAAAGCCCGGCAAGGCGCCCGGCGAGGCCCCCGGTGGAGCTTCCGGCAAGAGGAAGGGTTGGCTCCGCACCCAGGTGGGGACCCCTTTCGCACCACCCGCGTTCGGTCGGGGGCGGAGGGCGGCGGGGTGGTGTCGCTAGACTTTGCCCTGGTCTCGCCCATCCGTACGAGCCGGAGGAGTGCAGTGGCAGCCAAGGACGGGGCATCGGCTCCTGGGAAGTCCGGCGCGGGCTCCGGCAGTGAAGCGCTGATGCGCGCGGCCCTGAGCGCGGTCGCGCCGGGCACCGCCCTGCGCGACGGTCTGGAGCGGATCCTCCGGGGCAACACGGGCGGGCTCATCGTGCTCGGCCTGGACAAAGCGGTCGATTCGATGTGTACCGGCGGCTTCGTGCTGGACGTCGAGTTCACCGCCACCCGCCTGCGCGAGCTGTGCAAGCTCGACGGCGCGCTCGTCCTCGACAAGGACATCACCAAGATCCACCGGGCGGGCGTGCAGCTGGTCCCGGACGCCTCCATCCCCACCGAGGAGACCGGCACCCGCCACCGCACCGCGGACCGGGTCTCCAAGCAGTGCAACTTCCCGGTCGTCTCCGTCTCCCAGTCGATGCGCCTGATCGCGCTGTACGTGCACGGCGAGCGCCGGGTCCTGGAGGAGTCGGCCGCGATCCTGTCCCGCGCCAACCAGGCGCTCGCGACCCTGGAGCGGTACAAGCTCCGGCTCGACGAGGTGGCGGGCACGCTCTCCGCCCTGGAGATCGAGGACCTGGTCACGGTCCGGGACGTCACCGCCGTCGCGCAGCGCCTGGAGATGGTCCGCCGGATCGCCACCGAGATCGCGGAGTACGTGGTCGAGCTCGGCACCGACGGGCGCCTCCTCTCGCTCCAGCTCGACGAGTTGATCGCGGGCGTGGAGCCGGAGCGCGAGCTGGTGATCCGGGACTACGTGCCGGAGCCGACGGCGAAGCGCTCGCGGACGGTCGCGGAGGCGCTCACCGAGCTGGACGCGCTCACCCACACCGAGCTGCTCGAACTCCCGGTCGTGGCAAGGGCGCTGGGTTACAGCGGCTCGCCCGAGACCCTCGACTCGGCCGTCTCGCCGCGCGGCTACCGGCTCCTCGCGAAGGTGCCGCGGCTGCCCGGCGCGATCATCGAGCGGCTCGTGGAGCACTTCGGCGGGCTGCAGAAGCTCCTCGCGGCCAGCGTCGACGACCTCCAGGCCGTCGACGGCGTCGGCGAGGCCCGCGCCCGCAGCGTCCGCGAGGGCCTGTCCCGGCTCGCGGAGTCCTCGATCCTGGAGCGGTACGTCTAGGGCCTGTCCGGCGGATCAGGGGTCGGACAGGCCGCGGTGGTCCTGGGACAGGCCCCGGGCTTTCCCCGGTCCGGCTGCCCCGCTACCCCACTGTCCCGCTGTCCCGTTCAGTCCTTGGCGAGCGTGAACGGGGCCGGGAGGACCTTCACGCCCGGCATCGCGGCCTCCACCAGATAGGTGCCGGGGCCCGCCTCGCCCGCCGGGGCGGTGGCGCACTTCGGGGCGCTGCGCCCGCGGTCCCACTCCACGGTGTGGACGACGGTCGCCCCCGCGGGGAGGCTCAGCAGGAGCGGGGTGCCGGGGCGCGGGCAGTGGTCGGAGGACCAGACCTCGTCGTCCTTGGCGCCGGTGATCGTCAGGACCGCGTTGCGGGGTCCGAAGTCGGCCTTGCAGTCGACGGACGAGGTGTTCTTCGCGACGAGCTGGAAGCGGGGCCGCTCCCCCGTCTCGTAGGTGACCTTGACGGACTTGAGCGTCAACTGGAGCGATCCGGCGGGGCAGTTGGGGATCGGCGAGTCGGCCGGGAGCTGTCGGCCCGCACCGGTGCCCGCGCCTCCGTCGCCCCCGGCGCCGGTGCCGTCACCGTTCTTGCCGGCGCCGCCGGAACCGGCCGTGTCCGCGCCGCCGGAGCCCGCACCCGCGTCCGTACCCCCGGAGCCCGTGCCGGCGGATCCCGTACCGGCCGAGTCCGCGCCGCCGTCGCCCCCGTTGCCGCCCGAGGTCTCGTCGCCCTCGTCCGACTCGTCGCGCCCGCCCGGCTGTTGGCTGATCGCGGGGCCCGAGCCGGAGGGTCCGGGCGTGATCGAGGGCGGGGTGGGCGACGAGCCGTTGGCGGAGTCGTTCGGCTTCTTCCCGCCCCCGCCGCCGGACGTCACGGCCCACACGGTGAGCAGGGCGAGGAGTGCGATCAGGCACAGCGCCACCGCCCTCCGTCGCCAGTAGATGGTGGAGGGAAGCGGCCCGACCGGATTGCGCAAAGATCCCACGAGCCGAACCTTACGAGAGATCGCGCCCAACTCCCGCCCCACCCGCCGCCCGAGACCTCAAGTTTTGCCGATGATCACATCCTTCTTTCCGGGAACTTTTTCCGGGTCCGCGAGTGAAAACGGGTCCAACCGGAGCGAATCGGCGCCCCCCACTTTCGTCGGGGGTCGTTCTGGCCGATGGGCCGGGGCGGGACGCCCGGGATTCCGGTTAGCGTCGTTCCCCATGGACACCCTCCTCGACCTCTCCGACCGTCTGTATCTCGACGTCGCCGACTTCGCCCACGCCACGCCGCACTGGTTCCAGCTGCTCGCCGAGGTCTGGACCGAGGCCGGACTGCTGCTCTTCGGCGTGCTCTTCCTGGCCGGCTGGTGGCGCACCCGCGACGGTTCGAGCCGGGCGATGGCGCTCGCGCTGCTCGCCCCGCTCGCCACCGCCTTCGGCTACGTGGTGAGCGAGTCGCTGAAGTCGCTGATCGACGAGGAACGTCCGTGCCGCGCGGTCGCAGGAGCGCCCGCCTCGCTGGTCACCTGCCCGCCCTACGGCGACTGGTCCTTCCCCAGCAACCACTCGGCCATCGCGGGCGCCGCCGCCATCGCGCTCGCCCTGTCCTGGCGCGGGATGGGCCGGTTCACCGTGCCGATGGCGCTGCTCATGGCCTTCTCCCGCGTCTTCGTCGGTGTCCACTACCCGCACGACGTGACCACCGGCCTGCTCCTCGGCGCCCTGGTCGCCTTCCTGGTGCTGCGGTTCGCCGAGCGGCCGGTGCGGTCCCTGGTGGAGACGGCCCGGTCGAGCCGGAACACGCTGGTCGTGTGGTGCGCCGGTCAGGGGCCCCGTACGGCCGCTCCCGCCGCCGCTCCCTCCTCCTCGCTGTTCGAGCCCGCCCCCGCGCAGGGCTCCGCCCCGGCGTACGGCGCCCCCGCCCCTTCGTACGACGCCCCCGCTCCCTCGTACGAGAACCCCGCCCCCGCGTACGGCGCACCCACCGCGTACGGCTCCGCTCCCTCGTACGACCCTTCCGCCCCGTACGGCTCCGCGCCCGCCCACGACCCCTCCGCCCCGTACGGCTCCGCCGCCCCGCAGGGTTCCGCTTACCCGTACGGCTCGGCCGCCCCGTACGGGAACCCCGCCTCCCCCTACGGGGACCCCGCCCCCTCGTACGAGAACCCCGCCGCCCCGTACGAGGCCCCCGCTCCCCCGTACTCCACCGACCCCGGCGCCCCGCCCTCCGGGCAGGGTCGGCGCGCTCCGTACGACGCGCGCTGAAACCCCCGGAGTCGTGTCAGGATCGGAGGTGCCATGACTTCCATCGACACGCCCTCCGCCTCCGGGATCCCCGGGGTCCCCGCCGTCCCCGCCGAACTGCACCGGCCCGTCCTCGCCTGGTTCGACCGGCACGCCCGCGACCTGCCCTGGCGCCGCCCCGAGGCCGGCGCCTGGGGGGTCATGGTGAGCGAGTTCATGCTCCAGCAGACCCCGGTCGTCCGCGTCCTGCCCGTGTACGAGCAGTGGCTCGCGCGCTGGCCCCGCCCGGCCGACCTGGCCGCCGAGGCCCCCGGCGAGGCGGTCCGCGCCTGGGGCCGGCTCGGCTACCCGCGCCGGGCGCTGCGGCTGCACGCGGCCGCCACGGCCATAGCCGAGCGGCACGGCGGGGAGGTGCCCAGCGACCACGGGCAGCTCCTCGCGCTGCCCGGCATCGGGGAGTACACGGCCGCCGCGGTGGCCTCCTTCGCCCACGGACAGCGGCACGCCGTCCTGGACACCAACGTGCGCCGGGTCTTCGCGCGGGCGGCGACCGGCGTCCAGTACCCGCCGAACGCGACCACGGCCGCCGAGCGGCGGCTCGCCCGCGCCCTGCTGCCGGAGGACGAGACGACGGCCGCCCGCTGGGCCGCCGCCTCCATGGAGCTGGGCGCGCTCGTGTGCACGGCGAAGAACGAGGACTGCGGGCGCTGCCCGATCTCCGGGCAGTGCGCCTGGCGGCTCGCGGGCAAGCCGGCGCACGACGGCCCGCCGCGGCGCGGCCAGACGTACGCCGGGACCGACCGGCAGGTCCGGGGGCGGCTCCTCGCCGTCCTGCGGGACTCGACGGACCCGGTGGCGCGCGAGGCCCTGGACGCGGTCTGGGACGAACCGGTGCAGCGGGCCAGGGCGCTCGACGGCCTGGTCGCCGACGGCCTCGTCGAGCCGCTGGACGACGGCTTCTACCGCCTGCCGCTGGCCTGAGGCCCCGCCGCCCGCCGCTCCTCCGGGGCCCCGCCGCCCTCCGGGGCCTCACCGTCCGCCGTCCTCCGGGGCCTCATCGTCCGGCGCTCTCCCGGGGCCCCGCCTCCGAAACCCCTCCCTCCCCCGCTGTTACACAACCGATGGGTAGCCGTGCGCCCACCGACGGCTGCCCCGCACAGCCCCGTGACAACCGCTCCGTAGCGTCGTCCACGACACGAGGGAACAAGCAGGTCACGGGGATGGAGGCGGTTCGGATGAGGCACGGTGAGGTGCTCGACTTCGAGGAGTACGTACGCACGCGGCAGGACGCCCTGCTGCGCAGCGCGCGCCGTCTCGTGGCCGACCCCGTCGACGCCCAGGACCTCCTCCAGACGGCCCTGGCCCGGACGTACGGGCGCTGGGACGGCATCGCCGACAAGTCCCTCGCCGACGCCTACCTGCGCCGGGTCATGATCAACACCCGGACCGAGTGGTGGCGCTCCCGCCGGCTCGAAGAGGTGCCGACCGAGCAGCTCCCGGACGCGAGCGTGGCCGACGCGACCGAGCAGCACGCCGACCGGGCCCTCCTGATGGACGTCCTGAAGGTGCTCGCGCCGAAGCAGCGCAGCGTCGTCGTCCTGCGCCACTGGGAACAGATGAGCACGGAGGAGACGGCGGCGGCGCTCGGCATGTCGACCGGTACGGTGAAGTCCACGCTCCACCGCGCGCTCGCCCGGCTCCGGCAGGAGCTGGAGAGCCGCGACCTCGACGCCCGCGCCCTGGGGCGGACCGGGGAGCGGACGACCGTGCGAGGCGACGAAGGGGGGCGCGAGCGGTGCGCGGCATAGACGGCGGACCCGACGGCGAGGCCGACGGCGAAAGACGCGGTGGCGTCCCCGCCGACGGCTCCGGCGGTTCCGGAGGCCTTTACGGAGGCCTCCCCGGGGATCTTCCCGAGGACTTCGGCAGGGGCTTCGGCCCCGACGGCGGCGGCGAACGGCTCACGGCCGGGCGCCGCCGCTCTCGGCGTACCGTCCGGGCGGCGGGCGCCACGGCGACGGCCGGGCTCGTCGCCGTCGGCCTCTCCCTGGCCGCCTGCTCCACCGGCGGCACGGGCTCCCGCGACGAGGGCGCGGCCCGGACCGACGAGGTCGCCTCGGCCGCCTCTCCCACCCCCTCCCCGTCGGCCACCACGGGCCCCCAGTCGGCGGAGCGGGTGGATCCGATCGAGCTGCTCAAGGCCGATCCGAAGCTCAGCGAGCGGGTCAAGGCCGATCTGAAGCCGTGCGCCGCGGACTCGTACCCGGTGGACGCCTCCTACGGCAACCTCACGAACGCCCCCGCGCCCGACGTCGTCGTCAACGTGATGACCTGCGGGGACGGCATCGGCATCGGCACGTACGTCTACCGGAACCTGAGCGACGGGTACGAGAACGTCTTCGCGGCCGAGGACGGGGCGGTGTACGCCACGATCGACCGGGGCGACCTGGTCGTCACCAAGCAGGTGTACGCGAAGGGCGACCCGGTCGCGTACCCCTCGGGCGAGGACGTGATCACGTACCGCTGGACGGGCGGCGGATTCACCCAGCACGACTGGGTCCACAACGACTACAGCCGGTCGGTCGGCGAGGGCCAGGGCCTGGAGCCCGCGCCGAGCCAGTCCCCCGCCGGCTGAGCCGCACCCGAAGAGACCCGGAAAGCGCACGATCCCGAAGGAACCCCACGATGGCCGAAACCCATGTCCTGTTCGTCGAGGACGACGACGTCATCCGTGAGGCCACCCAGCTCGCCCTGGAGCGGGACGGCTTCCGGGTCACGGCCGTGCCCGACGGCCTCTCCGGCCTGGACTCCTTCCGGGCGCGGCGGCCGGACATCGCCCTGCTCGACGTGATGCTGCCGGGCATGGACGGCGTCAGCCTCTGCCGCCGCATCCGCGACGAGTCGACGGTCCCGGTGATCATGCTGTCGGCGCGCGCCGACTCCATCGACGTCGTCCTCGGCCTGGAGGCCGGGGCGGACGACTACGTCACCAAGCCCTTCGACGGCTCGGTCCTGATGGCCCGCATCCGGGCCGTGCTGCGCCGCTTCGGGCACGCCGGCGGCGGCGAGGCCGGGGACGGGCCGGGGGACGGCGGGCTGCTCGTCTTCGGGGACCTGGAGGTCGACACCGAGGGCATGGAGGTCAGGAGGGGCGGGGCGCCGGTGGCGCTGACCCCGACCGAGATGCGGCTGCTCCTGGAGTTCTCGTCCGCGCCCGGCACCGTGCTGTCCCGGGACAAGCTCCTGGAGCGGGTCTGGGACTACGGCTGGGGCGGCGACACCCGGGTCGTGGACGTCCACGTGCAGCGGCTGCGGGCCAAGATCGGCCAGGACAGGATCGAGACCGTCCGCGGCTTCGGCTACAAGCTCCGGGGCCAGGGCGGGTGAGGCCGTTCCCCCTGCGCACCGGGATCCGCTGGAAGATCGCCGTCGCCATCGCGGCGGTCGGCGCCCTCATCGCGGTCGTCCTGAGCGTGGTCGTGCACAACGCCGCCCGCATCTCGATGCTCGACAACGCGCGCGAGGTGCAGATGGAGCGGCTGCTCTTCGCGCAGCGGCTGTACGAGACGTCGAAGCCCAAGGAGCCCCGCTTCGGCACCAAGATCAACGACCCGGCGCTGCCGCACCAGCTCGACCGGCTGATGCGGGACAACCGGCGCGGCACGTACGTGCAGGAGCACCGGCACGGCGGTCCGCCCGACGTGTGGGCGGCCGTGCCGCTCGCCAACGGCGACGTCCTCTCGCTGCACATCCCCTTCGCCGACCGCAGCGCGAAGATCATGAGCGATCTGGACCGGGCGCTCGTCATCGGCTCGGTCTCGGTGGTCTTCGGCGGCTGCGCGCTCGGCGTGCTCATCGGCGGCCGGCTCTCGCGGCGGCTGCGGAAGGCGGCCGTCGCGGCCGGCCGGGTCGCCCAGGGCAACACGGACGTACGGGTGCGGGAGGCCGTCGGCGGGGTCGTACGGGACGAGACGGACGACCTGGCGTGGGCGGTCGACGCCCTGACCGACGCCCTGAACGAGCGGATCGAGGCCGAGCGGCGGGTCACCGCGGACATCGCGCACGAGCTGCGGACCCCCGTCACGGGGCTGCTCACGGCGGCCGAGCTGCTGCCGCCGGGGCGTCCGACGGAGCTGGTGCGGGACCGGGCGCAGGCGATGCGGACGCTGGTCGAGGACGTCCTGGAGGTGGCCCGGCTCGACAGCGCGTCGGAGCGGGCCGAGCTCCAGGAGATCGCGCTCGGGGAGTTCGTGGAGCGGCGGGTGCGGGCCCTGGACCCGGAGGTCGTCGTCCGGGTCGTGCACGACTCCTGGGTGAACACCGACCCGCGCCGGCTCGAACGGGTCCTGGGCAACCTCCTCGCCAACGCGGCCAAGCACGGGAGGCCGCCGGTGGAGGTGACGGTCGAGGGCCGGGTGGTGCGCGTCCGCGACCACGGTCCGGGCTTCCCGGAGTCCCTCCTCAGGGAGGGCCCGAGCCGGTTCCGCACGGGGTCGAGCGACCGCGCGGGCCAGGGCCACGGCCTGGGCCTGACGATCGCGTCGGGCCAGGCCCGGGTCCTCGGCGCCCGGCTGACCTTCCGGAACGTGGCCTCCGAGGCGGCGCCGAACGGGGTGGGCGGGGCCATCGCGGTCCTGTGGCTCCCGGACCACGCGCCGACGAACACGGGCAGCTTCCCGATCCTGCGGCTGCCGGGGCAGTAGGGCCGGCCGGTACGGCGGTGGGGCCGGCCCCTCTTCGAAGGGCCGCCCGGTACGGCGATGGGGCCGGCCCCTCTCCCGAGGGCCGCCCGGGTACGGCGATGGGGCCGGATTCCTCTTCCGAGGGCCGGCCCCATCGTCGTACGCGCGTGTCTCAGACCTTCTCGGACACCTTCGCCGCACCGCCGTCGGCGGGCTCCTTCGCGGGGTCCGGGCCCGCGCCGCGGAGCGCCACCTCCTTGACGAAGAAGGCGAGGACGAAGGAGAGGACGGCGACCGCGGCGGCGAGCAGGAAGGCGCCGTGGGTGCCGGCGGCGACCGCGTGCTGGTAGGCCTCGCGGAGCTGGGCCGGGAGCTTGGCGAGGCTGGCCGCGTCGAGCTGGGCGGTCCGCGCCGTCAGCTCCGACCCGCCCCGGGCCGCCATCTCGTCCTGGACGCGGGTGGTGAAGAGCGCGCCCATGATGGCGACGCCGAAGGAGGAGCCGAGCGTCCGGAAGAGGGTGGTGGAGGAGGAGGCGACGCCCATGTCCTTCATCTCCACGCTGTTCTGGGCGACCAGCATGGTGATCTGCATGAGGAAGCCCATGCCGGCGCCGAGGACGGCCATCCAGACCCCGGAGACGAGGCGCGAGGTGCCGGTGTCCATCGTGGAGAGCAGGAAGAGGCCGGCCGTCATGAGGGCCCCGCCCGCGATGGGGAAGGCCTTGTACTTGCCGGTGCTGGTGGTGACCCGGCCCGCGACCAGCGAGACGACCATCATCGAGAGCAACATCGGCAGGAGCAGCAGTCCGGAGTTGGTGGCGGAGGCGCCCTGGACGGACTGCTGGAAGAGCGGCAGGTAGAGGACCGCGCCGAACATCACGAAGCCGGCGATGAAGCCGATCAGGGACATCAGGGTGAAGTTGCGGCTGCGGAAGATGTGCAGCGGCACGATCGGGTCGCTCGCCCGGGTCTCCACCCACAGGAAGGCGAGGAGAGCGACGACGCCGCCGACCGCGAGGCCGACGATGGTGGCCGAGCCCCAGGCGTACTCGGTGCCGCCCCAGGTGGTGACCAGGACGATCGCGGTGATGCCGGCGGTCAGCAGCGCGGCTCCGGCGAAGTCGATCCGGGTGTCCGTGCTCCGCGGCTTCTTCGGCAGGTGCAGGACGGTGGTGACCATGGCGAGGGCGACGGCGCCGAGCGGCAGGTTGATGTAGAAGGACCAGCGCCAGCCCCAGTGGTCGGTGATGGTGCCGCCGACGAGGGGGCCGCCGATCATGGCGAGGGCCATCACGCCGGCCATCATGCCCTGGTACCGGCCGCGCTCGCGGGGCGGGATGAGGTCGCCGATGATCGCCATCACGCCGACCATGAGGCCGCCGGCGCCGAGGCCCTGGACCGCGCGGAAGCCGATGAGCTGGCCCATGTCCTGGGCCATGCCGCTGAGCGCCGAGCCGATCAGGAAGATCACGATCGAGGTGAGGAAGACGCCCTTGCGGCCGAACATGTCGCCGAGCTTGCCCCAGAGCGGGGTGGAGGCGGCGGTGGCCAGGGTGTAGGCCGTGACGACCCAGGAGAGGTGCTCCAGGCCGCCGAGCTCGCCGACGATCGTCGGCATCGCGGTGCCGATGATCATGTTGTCCAGCATCGCGAGGAGCATCGCGATCATGAGGGCGAGCAGGACGACACGGACGCTGCGTGCCGGCGGTGCTTCTCCCTCTGCCGTTTGAACGTTCTGTTGCGTCGCCATGCCATTCCCTTACTTGCCGCCCGGCTAGTTACTACACTGGGGAAGGTAGACCTGTAACTAGCCGGTCGTCAAGTAAGTTCTTTGGAAAGTGGAGGGCACCCCATGGCCCGAGGCAACACCCGTCAGCGCATCCAGGACGTGGCCCTCGAACTCTTCGCGGAGCAGGGCTACGAGAAGACCTCCCTGCGCGAGATCGCGGAACGCCTCGACGTGACCAAGGCGGCGCTCTACTACCACTTCAAGACCAAGGAGGACATCCTGGTCGGGATCTTCGAGGACCTGACCAGGCCGATGGACGAGCTGATCGCGTGGGCCCGGGAGCAGCCCCGCACGGTCGAGACCAAGCGGGAGGTCGTGCGCCGCTACCAGGTGGCGCTGCGCGCGGCGGCGCCGCTCTACCGCTTCATGCAGGAGAACCAGGCCACCGTGCGCGAGCTGAGCGTAGGGCTCACCTTCAAGGAGCGCATGATCACGCTGACCGGCCTGCTGTACGACGACGACTTCCCCGTCAAGGAGAAGGTCCGCTGCATCAGCGCGGTCTTCACGCTCCACGCGGGCACGTTCTTCATGCAGAACGTCGAGGGCGACCCCGAGGACAAGCACGAAGCGGTCCTCGAGGTCGCCCTCGATCTCATCGACGAGGCCCACCGGGCCTCATAGGTTCACAGCGGGTTCGGCGGATCAGATGCCGACGCCGTGGGCGCGCAGGAAGGCGGCCGGGTTCACGGCGGAGCCGTAGTTCGGGGTGGTGCGGATCTCGAAGTGCAGGTGGGGGCCGGAGGAGTTGCCGGTGTTGCCCGAGAGGGCGATGCGCTGGCCGGCGCCGACCTTCTGGCCGATCTTGACCTGGATCTTCGACAGGTGGGCGTACTGCGAGTACTTGCCGTTGGCGTGCTTGACCACGATGGCGTTGCCGTACGCGGGGCCGTCGCCGCCGCCGTACGGGCCGGCCTTCACGACGGTGCCGGCGGCGGCGGCCTTGACCGGGGTGCCGACCGGAACGGCGAAGTCCTGGCCGGAGTGCTTGTGGGCCCACATGGCGCCGCCCTGGTTGAAGCTGGCGCTGAGGGTGTAGGAGCCGACCGGCTTCACCCAGGCCGGAGCCTTCTTGGCGGCGGCGGCCTTCTTGGTGGCGGTCGCCTTCACGGCGGTCGCCTTGACGGTGACGGTCTTCGCGGCGGCGGCCTTCACCTGGGCGGCGAGGTGCGCCTGGGTCTCGGCCTGGGCGGCGACTGCGGCGGACGCGGTCGCGGCGGTCGGGACGACGGCCTTGCCCTCGGCGGCGAAGGCGGACCCTGCTCCGGCCACCAGCGACGCCCCCAGGCCGGCGGTGGCGAGAGCGACGGCGGCAACACGGGTGGCGGGGTTCATAACGCGCTTCGACATACGGGGGAAAACCTCCGGGGAGTACGGGACCCGACGCGCTTTCGCTGCGGCGTCGGGCTTGCTCATCCTTGGTAACCCGGCCCCCCGGCCAACCCAAAACACCCCATCTACGACATGGCGTCGTAGCGATCACGGTGGAAGTTCAGGTCTTGACGACCGGAGGCAGGGGCTTCGAAATCGGACATATCGGCCCAAGAAAACCGGTTTAACCGCATGTCTCGGAGGCTCGGACCGCCCAGGAGGCCGGTCCGGGCCCGGCCCGTGACCCGATGGGACCTCCGACCCGCCACTTCGTACCCGTACGTCCGAAATAAACGCCAATGTTCACCACTATTCCGGTTAGTACCCCTCGAAACCCCTGTGCGCCTTGTCACCAGCGGCCCCTTCCGGATGGGATCTGGGTCACGCGAAAAGGCATTCCGGATGGGACCTGGGTCACGTGACGGGGGCCACTGAAAGGGGTTCCGGGCCCGCGAAAAGGCCCCGGAAAGCGGCCCGGGTCACACCTCAGGACCCCGCCCCGGCCCCTCCCCCACTACGCTGACCGCTTCGGGGAGACACAGGGGGTCACCATGGAACCGGCACTCATCGGCACGCGCCTCGCCTCGGCCGCGATCGGCCCGCTCCTGAAGAGGCTGCTCGCGAGCGAGGGCCCCGGGGCGGGGCTCGTCCGCAAGGACGCCGAGGTCCGGCTCTCCGGCCTCGTCTCCTTCCGGGGCGAGAAGCGCACCCTCACCGAGAAGGACGTCCGCGGGCTCGCGGCCACCCTGGTCGAACGCTCCCGGCAGGGGGCCGGGGAGCCGCCGTTCCCCGCCGACGAGACCGGGGCCGTCACCGACGCCCTCGCCGCGAACCTGCTGGCCCTCGGCGACCTCGACATGGACGACGTCCAGGCCGTCCGCCTCGGCCACCGCGACCTCGCCCGCCGGCTGCGGGCCGCCGCCCCGCCCCCCGACGGCCTCTCCACCGACTCGGTCCTCTACCTGGAGACCATGACCGAGTGGGCCTGCCTCCACATCCTGGAGTTCTTCACCCGGCGCTCCACCTTCATCGCCCGCAGCCTCGTCGAGCAGACCCGCGCCCAGGCCGAGCTCCTCGCAAAGGTCGACGCCGTCCTGACCCGGCTCCCGGCGGCCGAGAGCCGGGACGCGGCCTTCGAACGCCGCTACCTGGCCCACCTCGCGAAGAAGCACGGCCGCCTGACGATCTACGGCGTCGACCTGCACCACTCGCCCGACGAGTGGCCGCTGGACATGGCGTACCTGTCCCTGGAGGCGACGGGCGGAGAGGGCGCGCCCGAGGCGCCCGGCCGGCAGCGGGAACAGGCCTCCGTCCGCGCCGACCTCGCCCTCGCCCGCCACGAGAAGGTCCTGCTGCGCGGCCTGGCGGGCTCCGGCAAGACCACGCTCGTCCAGTGGCTGACGGTCTCGGCGGCGGCGACCGAGAACCGCCCCGAGGGCATGGCGTACCTACGGGGCCGCGTCCCCTTCGTCCTGCCCCTGCGCGCCCTCACCCGCCACGGCGAGCGGCTCCCCTCCCCCGACCGCTTCCTGTCCGCCGCCGACTGCCCGCTCACCCCGCCCGACGGCTGGACCGACCGGGTCCTCGCGGCCGGCCGGGGCCTGGTCCTGGTCGACGGCATCGACGAGATCCCCGAGGCCGAGCGCGGCCGGGCCCGGGACTGGCTGCGCGACCTCCTCGGCGCGTACGAGGGCAACCGCTGGCTCGTCACCTCGCGCCCCACCGCCGTACGGGACGACTGGCTGGCCCCGGAAGGCTTCGCCGAACTCTCCCTCGCACCCATGGCCCGCACGGAGGTCACCACCTTCGTACGCCGCTGGCACAAGGCCGCCGGACCGGACGCGGCGGTCTACGAGCAGCCGCTCCTGGACGCGCTGCGCACCGCCGAGCACGTGGCCCAGCTCGCCACCAACCCCCTGATGTGCGGTCTGATCTGCGCCCTCCACCGGGACCGGCGCGGCTTCCTGCCCCGGGGCCGCAAGGCGCTCTACGAGGCGGCCCTGTCCATGCTCCTGTCCCGGCGGGACCGCGAGCGGGACATGGGCGCCCCGACCGGCCTCGTCCTCGACGAGGCCCCGCAGATCCAGCTGATCCAGCGCCTGGCGTACTGGCTGACGCTGAACGGGCGCACACAGCTGGACCGCGCGCACGCCGCGTCGATCGTCGCCGAGGCCGTCCCGGCGGTCCCGGACGCCTCGGCGTACCCCCCGGACCGGGTCTTCACCCACCTCCTCCACCGCAGCGGCCTCCTGCGCGAGCCCACGGCGGACACCGTCGAGTTCGTCCACCGCACCTTCCAGGACCACCTGGCCGCGAAGGCCCTCGTGGACCACTGGGACATCGGCGTCCTCGTCCGCCACGCGGCCGACGACCAGTGGGAGGACGTGATCCGCATGGCGGTGGGCCACGCGAGGCCGCGCGAGTGCGCGGAGATCCTGCGGGAGCTGCTGTCGGCGGCGGACGCGGCCGGAGACCGCCGGGTGCGGTTGCGGTTGACGCTGCTGGCGGCGACGGCCCTTGACCACGCGACGGAGCTGTCGCCGGAGATCCGGGGGGAGGTGCTGCGGCGGACGGGGGAGGTGATCCCGCCGCGGACGGCCGAGGAGGCCCGGCAGCTGGCACAGGTCGGTCCGCTGGTGCTCGAACTGCTGGGCGCGCCGGAGGAGCTGACCGATGAGGAAGCGGTCCACTCGGTGACCACCGCGTCGCACGTCACGACCGACGCGGCCCTCCTCTACCTGGCCCGCTTCGTACGGCATCCCTCTCTGGAGGTCCGTTCACAGCTCATGTGGTCGTGGTTCCGCTTCGATCCGCGCTCCTACGCCGAGGAGATCGTGGCGCGCCTCGATCCGAGCGACCTGATCTTCACCGTCGGCGGCGACGAGCAGGCCGCCGAACTCGTCCGCCTCGGTCTGACCCCCCTGCGGCTGAGCATCGAAAGCCCGGTCTCCGAAGACCTGAAGGCCAGGCTCCTGTCCCTGTGCGACCCGGTCCGACTCCAGCTGAAGCAGGTCGGCGGGGTGGCCAAGCTCCCGCCGCTGCCCCCGTCCTCCCGGCTGAGCCGTCTCGAACTGTTCCAGTTCAACCCCGCGACGACCATGGACCTGGCACCGCTCGGCGCCTTGGCCCACCTGAAGAGGGTGGAGGTGTACGGCCCCGGTTCGGTCACCGGCGTCGAGTCCCTGCCGCCCCGCATCCACGTCGACATCCGCCGCTCCTCCATCCTCTGAAAAACGAAGGGGCGGCCCCGGAACCATCAGGTTCCGGGGCCGCCCCTTCGTTCGCGCTACAGGCTCAGCGCAGCGTCACGCGTCCTTGGACAGGTTCGGCCCGGGGCCGCCCGCCGCCTCGATCGGCGGGGCGTCCGGCAGGGCCGACTTCTCCTCGCCGCGGAAGGTGAACTTGCGCTCCTCGCCCTCGCCCTCCGTGTCCACGACCACGATGTGACCGGGGCGCAGCTCGCCGAAGAGGATCTTCTCCGAGAGCGTGTCCTCGATCTCGCGCTGGATCGTCCGGCGCAGCGGCCGGGCGCCCATCACCGGGTCGTAACCCTTCTTGGCGAGCAGCTCCTTCGCGGACTGGGAGAGCTCGATGCCCATGTCCCGGTCCTTCAGGCGCTCGTCCACGCGGCCGACCATCAGGTCGACGATCTGGAGGATGTCGTCCTGGGTCAGCTGCGGGAAGACGATGATGTCGTCCACACGGTTGAGGAACTCCGGGCGGAAGTGCTGCTTCAGCTCGTCGCTGACCTTCGCCTTCATCCGCTCGTAGTTGGACTTCGTGTCGCCCTGGGCCGCGAAGCCCAGGTTGAAGCCCTTCGAGATGTCCCTGGTCCCGAGGTTGGTCGTCATGATGATGACCGTGTTCTTGAAGTCCACGACCCGGCCCTGGGAGTCGGTCAGGCGACCGTCCTCCAGGATCTGGAGAAGGGAATTGAAGATATCGGGGTGGGCCTTCTCGACCTCGTCGAAGAGGACGACGGAGAACGGCTTGCGGCGCACCTTCTCGGTGAGCTGGCCGCCCTCTTCGTAGCCGACGTAGCCGGGCGGCGAACCGAAGAGACGGGAAACCGTGTGCTTCTCGCTGAACTCCGACATGTCGAGGGAGATCATCGCGTCCTCGTCGCCGAAGAGGAATTCGGCGAGGGCCTTCGACAGCTCGGTCTTACCGACACCGGACGGACCGGCGAAGATGAACGAGCCACCGGGGCGCTTCGGGTCCTTCAGACCGGCCCGCGTACGGCGGATCGCCCGCGAAAGACCGATGACGGCGTCCTTCTGGCCGATGACGCGCTTGTGGAGCTCGTCCTCCATGCGCAGCAGACGCGAGGACTCCTCCTCGGTCAGCTTGAAGACCGGAATGCCGGTGGCGGTCGCGAGGACCTCGGCGATCAGCTCGCCGTCGACCTCGGCGACGACGTCCATGTCGCCGGCCTTCCACTCCTTCTCGCGCTTGGTCTTCGCGGCGAGGAGCTGCTTCTCCTTGTCGCGCAGGGACGCGGCCTTCTCGAAGTCCTGCGAGTCGATCGCGGACTCCTTGTCGCGGCGGACGCCGGCGATCTTCTCGTCGAACTCGCGGAGGTCCGGCGGCGCGGTCATCCGGCGGATGCGCATCCGGGAGCCGGCCTCGTCGATCAGGTCGATCGCCTTGTCCGGGAGGAAGCGGTCCGAGATGTACCGGTCGGCCAGGGTCGCGGCCTGGACGAGGGCCTCGTCGGTGATGGAGACCCGGTGGTGGGCCTCGTACCGGTCGCGCAGACCCTTGAGGATCTCGATGGTGTGCGGCAGCGACGGCTCGGCGACCTGGATGGGCTGGAAGCGGCGCTCCAGGGCCGCGTCCTTCTCCAGGTACTTCCGGTACTCGTCGAGCGTGGTGGCGCCGATGGTCTGGAGCTCACCGCGGGCCAGCATCGGCTTGAGGATGCTGGCGGCGTCGATCGCGCCCTCGGCGGCGCCCGCACCCACGAGGGTGTGGAGCTCGTCGATGAACAGGATGATGTCGCCGCGGGTGCGGATCTCCTTGAGGACCTTCTTCAGGCGCTCCTCGAAGTCACCGCGGTAGCGGGATCCGGCGACGAGCGCGCCGAGGTCCAGGGTGTAGAGGTGCTTGTCCTTGAGGGTCTCGGGCACCTCGCCCTTGACGATGGCCTGGGCCAGGCCCTCGACGACGGCGGTCTTGCCGACGCCGGGCTCGCCGATGAGCACCGGGTTGTTCTTGGTGCGGCGGGACAGCACCTGCATGACCCGCTCGATCTCCTTCTCGCGCCCGATGACCGGGTCGAGCTTGGATTCGCGGGCCGCCTGGGTGAGGTTGCGGCCGAACTGGTCGAGGACCAGGGACGTCGAGGGGGTGCCCTCGGCAGGACCGCCGGCCGTGGCGGCTTCCTTGCCCTGGTAGCCGGAGAGCAGCTGGATGACCTGCTGCCGGACCCGGTTGAGATCGGCGCCCAGCTTCACGAGGACCTGGGCGGCGACGCCCTCGCCCTCGCGGATCAGGCCGAGCAGGATGTGCTCGGTGCCGATGTAGTTGTGGCCGAGCTGGAGGGCCTCCCGGAGCGACAGCTCCAGGACCTTCTTGGCACGAGGGGTGAAGGGGATGTGCCCGGACGGGGCCTGCTGGCCCTGGCCGATGATCTCCTCCACCTGCTGGCGGACCGCCTCGAGCGAAATCCCGAGGCTCTCCAGGGCCTTAGCGGCGACACCCTCACCCTCGTGGATAAGGCCCAGAAGGATGTGCTCGGTGCCGATGTAGTTGTGGTTGAGCATCCGGGCTTCTTCCTGAGCCAGGACGACAACCCGCCGCGCGCGGTCGGTGAACCTCTCGAACATCGTTAATCGCTCCTCAGAGCGGTCAGTCAGTTAGGGGTCGATCCCCTCCCTGTCCTTCCGCAGCTTAGTCCCGCAAGCGGGGACCGCTCATTCCAACTGCCGACATCCGTCCGGATCACCCCCTTGTCCGTGGGGAGACCTGCTGCCGAACAACCGACAAATGCTCCAACCCGATGGTGCGAGACGATGTTCCCGCAGGCCAAGTAGTTAGCCGCGCCTTCAGTACGCCGATGGCGAACGTGAGACGCCGAAGCCCGCGGGGTCACCCCTCTCCACTAGGAATGTCTTACCCGTGGGCACCGACACTCCATGCCGCGCACCCCGGTTCCCTCCGCTACCAGCGAACACCCTTGCGCGCTCGAATGCACCCGTACACCTCATCCCGGACACTTCACGCGTCCGGCGGGGGACCGAGCGTCACCGCGCGGCGGGTGCGGGACCGCTCCGGGGGCGTAACCAAGAGGCCCCCGCGGGAGTTCCCCGGGCATGGCCCCCTTCCTGCCGTCCCCCCGCGCGCCGCTCGACGACGGTCCGGCGCGGTGGTACGAGGACGAGCTCGGCTGGGCGACGGTGGCCGGCCCGCCGGTGGCGCTGGTCACGGGGCGGCGCTTCGACGTCCTGGAGCTGCCCGCCGAGGCCGGCCGGGGCGTCCTGCGCCGGGTCGGTGCGGCGACCGGCCCCGTGGCCCTGGCGGGGCCCCGGATGCGGCTGCTCGTGGCTGCGGGGAGCGCGGAGGAGCTGCCGGGACTGCTCGACTGGCTGGAATGGGGCGGGATTGCCCTGGACCTCGCGGTGCTCGGCACCGACGGCCGGATGACCGCGCCCCTCTTGCCGGGGCGGGGCGGCTCCGGCGCGCCGGACGCCGCGGTGTGGCTGCGCGCGCCCGTGCCGGGCCGCGAGGTCGAGTCCTCGCTCCCGGCCCTGCGGGCCGCGCCGTGGGGCGGAGGGGGTGCCCCCTGCCTGGTGCGGCTCGTGTCCGCCGCCGCCGCCGAGTGTCACCGGTTGCGGCTGCTGAGCGCCCGGGCCCGCGGGCCGGCTGCTCAGCGGCGGTCGCCTCAGCGGTTCGCGTCCTCGTAGGCCGCCTTCACCGTGGCGGGCACGCGGCCGCGGTCGTTGACGTCGTAGCCGTTCTCCTTGGCCCACGCGCGGATCTTCGCGGTGTCGGGGCTGCCCGCCGCCACGGCGCGGCCCTTGCCGCGGCCACCGGTGGTGCGGCCACCGGTGCGCCGGCCGCTCTTGGTGTAGGGCTCCAGCAGACCGCGGAGCTTTTCCGCGTTGGCGGTGGTGAGGTCGATCTCGTAGGTCTTGCCGTCCAGCGCGAACGTCACGGTCTCGTCCGCCTCGATGCCGTCGAGGTCGTCGACAAGAAGGACCTGAACCTTCTGTGCCACCGGATTTCCTTTCATCGAAAATGCAGTACGCGGAAAGGAAACCGCTTTTCCCGGGAAAACACAAACCCCTGGGAGAGGTTCAGAACCCCGACGGCGCGGGAAACGTGCGCGATTCGGACATAGGGTTCCGGGTGGGGTTCCCTTCGCGGTTCCCTTCGGGGTTCCGTACGGGTTCGGGCGTCGTTCCGGGACCGGTTCGGGATCGCTTCGTACCGGTTCCGGGTCAGAGGTGCAGAAGCATCCGGCTGTTGCCCAAGGTGTTCGGCTTCACTCGTTCGAGACCGAGGAACTCCGCGACTCCCTCGTCATAGGAACGCAGGAGCTCGCTGTAGACATCTCCGTCGACCGGGGTCTCGCCGATCTCGACGAAGCCGTGCTTCGTGAAGAAGTCGACTTCGAAGGTCAGGCAGAATACCCGCCGCACCCCGAGCCATCGGGCGGTGTGCAACAACTTGTCGAGCACCTGATGTCCGACGCCGGCTCCCCTGAACTCGGGATCGACGGCGAGGGTGCGCACTTCGGCGAGGTCTTCCCACATCACGTGGAGCGCGCCGCAGCCGACGACGGCGGCGTCCTCGTCGCGTTCCGCGACCCAGAACTCCTGGATGGACTCGTAAAGCGTCACGGTCGCCTTGTCGAGCAGGATGCCGCGCCGGACGAAAGGATCGACGAGACGGCGGACGGCGGCGACGTCACCGGTGCGGGCCCTGCGTACGGTGACGGCTTTGGCGGGGGCCGGGTGGACGGCCGGGGAGTCAGACGGCGGCATGGGGGGACGCTATCGCTCCCCGGGCCCGGTTTCCCCGGCGCCCTCCTCGGGCGGGGCGGGCAGGGATGCGGGGAGCGGGGTGTCCCGCTGGACGATCCGAATGGCGTCGTCGAGGGCTTCCCGCTGGTCCGACGACATCATGCCGAAGAAGGCGACGAGGGCGGCGGCGGGATTGTCGCTCCGGCTCCAGGCCTCGTTCATGAGCGCGGCCGCGTAGGCGGCGCGGGTGGAGACCGCCGTATAGCGATAGGCGCGGCCTTCGACTTCCCTGCGGACCCAGCCCTTCTGGTGGAGATTGTCCATGACGGTCATGACGGTGGTGTAGGCGATGGACCGTTCCTGCTGGAGGTCTTCCAGGACTTCCCGGACGGTCACCGGACGGTTCCATTGCCACACGCGCGTCATGACGGCGTCTTCGAGCTCTCCCAAAGGACGGGGCACAGCGCCACCATAGTGCGCAAAACGTCGATAAGGGTCTATTGACGTCATCCGACGCCGGAAACCCGAGGGGAATCGAACGCGACTCGGGCAGAGACGGGCGGAGTCGAACCGAAAAGGACGCACGACCCCGTGGGGCCGTGCGTCCCCGGTGGTGCGGAACCCCGGCGGGGTCAGGAGGCGGCGGAACCGTCCGGCTGGCGGGCCGCCTCGGCGCGGGCGAGGGCGGCGTCGACGGCCGCGTCCTCCTTGGCCTTGTTCGGGCCGCCCTGGCTCTTGACGATCGTGACGACGAGGGCGATGAAGAACGCGGCCATCACGACGGGCGGCAGGAGCGCGGATACGTATTCCATGGCGACCAGGGTAGCTATCCGGCGGCCCGCTCCTCGGGCGGGGGCGGCGGAACGGGCCGCCGGCGCGGCGGGAAGACCTCGGAGGGCTTGGGCACCGGGCGCTCCGCGGGGGCGGGCGAGTTCGGCTTGGGCTCGTCGGCCGCCGCGCGTCCGCCGGGCAGGGCGAGCAGCCGGGCCCTGGGGGCGCGGTCGGCCGCGGGGGCGGTGGCCTGGACGACCCGGGCCAGGCGCGCGCGTACGGAGCGCTCGGCGAGGCCCTGGCAGCGGGCGAGCAGCTCGGCGGCGGCGGGGTTGCGGCGCAGCGCCCGCAGGGCGGCGAGGTCGTCGGCCCCGGGGTCGTACCCGGCGGCCAGCGCGTCCCGGAGGAGCTCCAGGTAGCCGCCGAGGGAGCCCGGCAGGGCCTCGCGGTAGCGGGCCAGGTCGGCGAGGAGGAAGGCGCGCAGCCGACCGGCCTCGCGGACCGCCTCGTCCACGGATTCGGCCAGGCGCAGGCAGTCCTGGACGTCCTCGTCCTGAAGGGGGGCGGGGTGAAGGGCGATGGCGAGGGCGCGACGGAGCACACGCAGCTCGTCCGCGCCGAACGCCATGCCGCCACGGGATCCGTATGGCGTGGGCATGGGCCGACGGTACGCGCTAATCGGACAATTTTCGCTTAGGGATCATTACGGCGCGCCGGGCGGCAGCCGTTCGGCCGCCCCCCGGAGGGCGGCCGCGCGGACCGGGCCCTGATCCGCCGGACGGGCCCCTACATGCGGGAGACGTTCCGCTCGTACACCAGGCGCAGGCCGATCAGGGTCAGCCAGGGCTCGTGCTCGTCGATCTCCTTCGACTCGCCGAGGACCATCGGGGCCAGGCCGCCCGTCGCGATCACGGTCACGTCGTCCGGGTCGCCCTTGGGGCCGACGAGCTCGCGCTTCATCCGGGCCACCACGCCGTCCACCTGGCCCGCGTAGCCGTAGATGATGCCGGACTGCATCGCCTCGACCGTGTTCTTGCCGATCACGTTCCGCGGGCGGGCCAGCTCGATCTTGCGGAGCATCGCCCCGCGCACGCCGAGCGCCTCCACCGAGATCTCGATGCCCGGCGCGATCGCCCCGCCCGCGTACTCGCCGCGCGCGGTGACCGCGTCGTACGTCGTCGCCGTGCCGAAGTCCACGACGATCGCCGGGCCGCCGTACAGCTCGACCGCCGCGGCCGCGTTGATGACGCGGTCCGCGCCGACCTCCTTCGGGTTGTCGGTGATGACCGGGACGCCCGTCTTGACGCCCGGCTCCACCAGGACCGCCGGCACGTCCCCGTAGTACCGGCGGGTGACCTCGCGCAGTTCGTGCAGCACCGAGGGGACCGTCGCGCAGATCGCGATGCCCTCGATGCCGTCGCTCAGCTCGACGCCGAGCAGCGGGTGCATGCCCATCAGGCCCTGGAGCAGGACCGCCATCTCGTCGGCGGTCCGGCGCGGATCCGTGGAGATCCGCCAGTGCTCGACGATCTCGTCCCCGTCGAAGAGGCCGAGGACCGTGTGCGTGTTGCCGACGTCGATGGTGAGCAGCATCAGGCCCGCACCTCGCGCAGGTCGAGGCCGATGTCGAGGATCGGGGAGGAGTGGGTGAGGCCGCCGACCGCCAGGTAGTCGACGCCGGTCGCCGCGTACGCCGCCGCGTTCTCCAGGGTGAGGCGGCCCGAGGACTCCAGGACGGCGCGGCCCGCGACCAGCGCCACGGCCTCCTCGGTCTCGCCCGGGGTGAAGTTGTCGAGCAGGATCAGGTCGGCGCCCGCGTCCAGGACCTCGCGGACCTGGTGCATCGTGTCGACCTCGACCTCGATCGGCACGTCCGGGAACAGCTCGCGCACGGCCTTGAAGGCCTCGGCCACGCCGCCGGCCGCCACCACGTGGTTGTCCTTCACCAGGGCCGCGTCGGACAGCGACATGCGGTGGTTGACGCCGCCGCCGCAGCGGACCGCGTACTTCTCCAGGGCGCGCAGGCCCGGCGTCGTCTTGCGGGTGTCGCGGACCTTGGCCCCCGTGCCCTCCAGGGCGTCCGCCCACGCGCGCGTGGCGGTGGCGATGCCGGAGAGGCGGCACAGGATGTTGAGCGCGCTGCGCTCGCCGGTGAGCAGGTCGCGGGTGCGGGCGGTGACGCTCAGGAGCTTCTGCCCGGCCTCGACGCGCTCGCCGTCCTCGACGTGCCGCTCGACCTCGAACTCGTCGGTGCAGACGATCGACAGGACCGCCTCCGCGACCCGCAGGCCGGCCACCACGCCGGCCTCGCGGGCGGTGAAGTCGGCGGTGGCCACGGCCTCCTCGGGGACGGTCGCCACGGTCGTCACGTCGACCCCGCCGTCGAGGTCCTCCGCGATCGCCAGGTGCGCGACGTCCTCCACCTGGACCGGGTCGAGACCGGCGTCGGCGAGCAGCTCGGCGAGCGCCGGGTCGAGCCCGCACTCGAACTCCTCGCCGCCGCCGCAGCCGCAGCCGTCGCCGCAGCCGCCGGCCTCCTCGGCGTCCCCGGGGGCCGACTCGAAGGCGCTGATCTGGATGAGGGGGACGTCCACGGGCTCGGGACGGGATTCCTCGGGCGTGCTCACTTTCGGCTCCCTGGGGGCATCGACGGTGGGGGGAAGGAAGGTCGGGCGGTGACGGCGGGGGTCAGACGGTGGGCGGCAGGTCGTGCGTGGCGGTCGTGCGGACGTCGAGCTCCCGCTCCGGCGTCAGGCGTACGACGAGGTGCCGGCGCCAGTGCGCGTCGTCGCGCTCCGGGCGGTCCTCGCGCCAGTGGCAGCCGCGGGTCTCCTCGCGGCGGCGGGCGGCGGCGACCAGGACCCGGGCGACGCACAGCAGGTTGGTGGTCTCCCAGGAGTCCACGCCGGGCTCGGCGGCCTTGCTGTCGTCGGTGCCGCCCGCCACGGCCTCCTCGTGCAGCGCGTCGAGCGCGTCGGCGGCCTCCCGCAGGCTGGCCTCCGAGCGCAGCACCCCGGCGCCGCTCGTCATGATCCGCTGGATGCGGGTCCGGGCGTCCGTCGCGGGCAGCGGCAGGACCACCGGGACCGGGTGCGGCACCGGGGCGCCCGCCGCGCGCGGGGCCGCCGCCACGATGTCCTCCACGATCCGCTCGGCGAAGACCAGGCCCTCCAGGAGCGAGTTCGAGGCGAGCCGGTTGGCGCCGTGGACGCCCGTGCAGGCCACCTCCCCGCACGCGTACAGACCGGGGACGGTGGTCCGGCCCCGCAGGTCCGTGCGGACGCCGCCGGAGGCGTAGTGGGCGGCCGGGGCCACCGGGATCGGCTCGGTCACCGGGTCGATGCCGTGGGCGCGGCAGGCGGCCAGGATCGTCGGGAAGCGCCGCTCCCACATCTCCGCCCCGAAGTGCCGGGCGTCGAGGTACATGTGCTCGGTGCCGCGCTCCAGCATCCGGCGCGTGATCGCCTTGGCGACGATGTCCCGGGGCGCCAGCTCGGCCAGCTCGTGCTGCCCCAGCATGAAGCGGACCCCGTCCGCGTCGACCAGGTGCGCGCCCTCGCCCCGCACCGCCTCGGAGACCAGCGGCTGCTGGCCCTCGGCGCCCGCGCCCAGGAAGAGCACGGTCGGGTGGAACTGGACGAACTCCAGGTCGGAGACCTCGGCCCCGGCCCGCAGCGCCAGCGCCACGCCGTCGCCGGTCGAGACCGCCGGGTTGGTGGTGGCCGAGAAGACCTGGCCCATGCCGCCGGTGGCGAGGACCACCGCGGGCGCGTGGACCGCGCCGACGCCGTCGTGCCGGCCCTCGCCCATGACGTGCAGGGTCACGCCCGCCGTGCGCCCCTCGGCGTCCGTGAGGAGGTCCAGGACGAGGGCGTGCTCGATCGTGCGCACGCCCCGGTCGCGTATCGCCTCGACGAGGGCGCGGGAGATCTCGGCGCCGGTCGCGTCGCCGCCCGCGTGGGCGATCCGACGCCGGTGGTGGCCGCCCTCGCGGGTCAGCGCGATCTCGCCCTCGGAGGTCTTGTCGAAGTCGGCGCCGGTCTCGATCAGGCGGCGGACGGCGTCGGGGCCCTCGGTGACGAGGGTCCGCACGGCCCGCTCGTCGCAGAGCCCGGCGCCCGCGACGAGGGTGTCGTCGAGGTGCTGCTCGGGGGTGTCGCCCTCGCCGAGCGCGGCGGCGATGCCGCCCTGCGCCCAGCGGGTGGAGCCGTCGTCGAGCCGGGCCTTGGTGACCACGACCGTACGGAGCCCGGCGGCGGTGCAGCGCAGGGCGGCGGTGAGGCCGGCGACACCGGAGCCGACCACCACGACGTCGGCGTCGATGGCCCAGCCCGGCTCGGGGGCGTGCAGCCGTATTCCGGTCACTTGGTGGCTCCGAGGGTCGGGGTTTCGGGGCTCGGGGGCCCGAAGCTCAGGGGGACGTTGTCGATGAGGCGCGTGGTCCCCACGCGCGCGGCGACGGCGAGGACCGCCTCCCCGTCGTGGTCGTCGGTGACCTCGGTGAAGTCCGCCGGGTCGACCAGGGCCAGGTAGTCGAGGGTGAGCGGCGGCCCGGCGGCGGCCGCCTCGTCCAGGACGGCGCGGGCGGCGGCGCGCACGGCGGCGGCGCAGCCCGTCTCGGCGGCCTGCGCGACCGCGTGGGCGTCGGCGGCGGCCCGCGCCTCGCCGAGCCGGGAGAGGGCCTCGGCCCGGTTCTCGGCCCGGTCCCGCCCGTTCGGCAGGGCGTCGGCCCGCGCGCGCAGCGCCTCCTGGGCGGCGAGCCGCTCCCGGCCGGCGAACAGCGCGCGGGACAGCGCGAGGGCGGTGCGGCGCTCCTCGGCCGACAGGTAGCGGTTGCGGCTGGAGAGGGCCAGGCCGTCGTCCTCGCGGACGGTCTCCACGCCGACGACCTCGACCGGGAAGTTCAGGTCGCGGACCATGCGCCGGATCAGGGCGAGCTGCTGGGCGTCCTTCTGGCCGAAGAGGGCCAGGTCGGGGGCGGTGAGGTGGAGCAGCTTGGCGACGACGGTCAGCATGCCGTCGAAGTGGCCGGGCCGGGAGGCGCCTTCGAGCCGCTCCCCCATGGGGCCGGCGGTGATCCGGACCTGCGGCTCACCGCCCGGGTAGACCTCGTCCACGGAGGGCGCGAAGACGACGCTCGCGCCCGCGTCGAGGGCCAGCTCCAGGTCGGCGTCCAGGGTGCGCGGGTAGCGGTCGAGGTCCTCGCCCGCGCCGAACTGGAGCGGGTTGACGAAGACGGTGACGACGACGAAGCCGTCCTCCCCCACGCGCGCGCGTGCGGCGCGGATCAGGGTGGCGTGGCCCTCGTGGAGGGCGCCCATGGTCATGACCACGGCGTTGCGGCCGGGAGCGCCGTGACGCGCCGCGGCGGCGCGGAGCTCCCGGGCGGTGGGGACCGGCTCGGCCTGCCGGTGCCGGGCGGGCCGGTCGGTGTCGGCGCGGCCGGGGGCGGGGGCCTGGTCGGGAGCGGAGGCCCGCGCACGGGCGGAGGCCTCGTCGGAAGCCGAGGCCTGCGGACGGGCGGGGGCCTGCGGATGGGTGGAGGCCTGGTCGGAAGCCGAGGCCTGCGGACGGGCGGAGGCCTCGTCGGAAGCCGAAGCCCGCGGACGGGCGGAGGCCTCGTCGGAAGCCGAAGCCCGCGCACGGGCGGAGGCCTCGTCGGAGGCCGGGGCCCGGTCCCGGGCCGGGTCGTGCTCGCGGGCGGACGGGCTGCTCATCGGTCGTCTCCTTGCGGCCCGTCGGCGGACCCGGTGGTGCCGGTCGGGCCGGTCGCGCCCGCCGGGGTCTCGGCGAGCACCCCCAGCAGGTCCTCGGCCAGCTCGGGCTTGAGCAGGCCGTGCGCGAGCGCCCGGTCGGCGGTCGTACGGGCCATCGCCAGGTACCCGGTGACGGTACCGGGCGCGTGCTTGCGCAGCTCGGCGACGTGGGCGGCGACCGTGCCGGCGTCACCGCGCGCGACGGGGCCGGTCAGGGCCGCGTCGCCGGACCGCAGGGCGTTGTCGAGGGCGGCGCCCAGGAGGGGGCCGAGCATCCGGTCGGGGGCGGCGACCCCGGCCTTGTGGAGCAGCTCCATCGACTGGGCCACCAGGGTGACCAGGTGGTTCGCCCCGAGGGCGAGGGCCGCGTGGTAGAGCGGGCGGGCCTCCTCGGCGATCCACTCGGGCTCGCCGCCCATCTCGATCACCAGGGCCTCGGCGGCGAGCCGCAGCTCCTCGGGAGCCGTCACCCCGAAGGAGCACCCGGCGAGCCGCTGCACGTCCACGGCGGTGCCGGTGAAGGTCATGGCGGGGTGCAGGGCGAGCGGCAGGGCGCCGGCCCGGCGGGCGGGGTCGAGCACCCCCGCCCCGTACCGCCCGGAGGTGTGCACGATCAGCTGTCCCGGCCGTACGGCCCCGGTGTCCGCGAGGCCCTCGACCAGGCCGGGCAGGGCGTCGTCGGGGACGGTGAGCAGCACCAGGTCGGCGAGGGCGAGGACGCGCGCGGGCTCCACGACCGGCACGTCCGGCAGGAGTTCGGCGGCGCGGCGGCGCGAGGCGTCGGAGACCGCGGAGACGGCGACGGGGCGGTGTCCCGCGAGCCGGAGGGAGGCGGCGAGGGCGGGACCCACCCGGCCTGCGCCGACGACTCCGACGGTGAGCCGGGCGGGTCGATCCTCGGCTCGGGGCTCTGGCGCTGCTGGTGCGTTCACGGTGGGGACGGCCTTCCGTTCCAGTCCTCGGCGGGTACCGGACGATTTCTGGTCATGCTACGCCAGCGGCGGGGCCCGTCCGCGGCTGTCCACAGGGTGTGGGCGGTGGTGTGATGATCGACCCATGGAACCTGTGGAAACCGCCGGCACGACGCGTCCCGGGGACATCGCGGACGAGGAGGCCGCCCGGCTGTACCGGGCGGAGGTCTGGGGCGGGGCCGCGCGGAAGCTGTGGCGCTCCCCCGCGGACGGCACGGTCGGGGAGCGGCTGCGCGAGCTGGCCGGATGGGCGGAGGACGCCGGGTACGGCGGGGCCGCGCCCGACGCGTACGGCGACGGCCCGGTGGAGGTCCTGGAGCGGCGGGTCGCCGAGGAGCTGGGCCTGCCCGCCGCCGTCTTCTTCCCGACCGGCACCATGGCCCAGCAGGTGGCGCTGCGCTGCTGGGCCGGGCGCACCGGCAGCCCCGTCGTCGCCCTCCACCCGCTCGCCCACCCGGAGGTGCACGAGGGCGGGGCGCTCGGGGCCGTCTCCGGGCTCCGCACCACGCACCCCACCGACGCGCCCCGGCTGCCGACGGCCGAGGAGGTGCGGGACCACCCGGAGCCGTTCGGGACGCTGATGCTGGAACTGCCGCTGCGGGACGCCGGCTTCGTGCTGCCCTCCTGGGAGGAGCTGACCGGGGTCGTGGAGGCGGCCCGGGAGCGGGACGCGGTCGTCCACTTCGACGGGGCGCGCCTGTGGGAGTGCCCGCCGCGCCTCGGCCGGGGGCTCGCGGAGATCGCGGGGCTCGCCGACAGCGTGTACGTGTCCTTCTACAAGTCCCTCGGCGGCCAGTCGGGGGCCGCGCTCGCCGGGCCCGAGGACGTCGTGGAGGAGGCCAGGGTCTGGCGGCACCGGTACGGAGGACAGGTCTTCCAGCAGTACCCGGCGGCGCTCTCCGCCCTCCGGGGCCTGGACGTCGAGCTGCCCCGGCTGCCCTCGTACACGGCCCACGCGCGCGTGGTGGCCGCCGCGGTCCGGGAGGCGCTCGCGGAGGCGGGCACGGGCTGGTTCCGGGTGCACCCCGAGGTCCCGCACACCCACCAGTTCCAGGTCTGGCTGCCGTACTCCCCCGAGGCCCTGACCGCCGCGGCCCTCGCCCAGACGGAGGCCACCGGCACCGTCCTCTTCCGCCGCTGGTCCGCCCCGGGCGCGGGCGGCCCGCCGGGGGTCGCCCTGACGGAGCTGACGGTGGCGGGACCGGGCCTGGAGTGGACGGCGGAGGACGTGAAGGAGGCGGTGCGGGACTTCCTGTCACGGGTGGAGGGCTGAGGGGCACGGAGGACTGACGGGCCTGGAGGACGGACGGGCCTGGAGGACTGACGGAGGCGGAAAACCGACGAACACGGAGGACCGACGGACGCGAAGGACCGACGGGCGCCCCTGACAGGCCCTACACCGCCCCGCCGCCCCCCGCCCGCACCAGGCCCGACTCGTACGCCAGCACCACGACCTGGACCCGGTCGCGCAGGCCCAGCTTGGTCAGGATGCGGCCCACGTGCGTCTTCACCGTCGCCTCGGAGAGGACGAGCCGGGCGGCGATCTCGCCGTTCGACAGACCCTGCGCGACCAGCATCATCACCTCACGCTCCCGGTCCGTCAGGCGCCCCAGTTCCTTGCGCTCGGGCTCCTTGCCCGTGGACGGCAGCATGGGCGAGAAGCGGTCGAGGAGGCGGCGGGTGGTCGAGGGCGCGACCACCGCGTCCCCGCTGTGCACCGAGCGGATCGCGCCCAGCAGCTCCGCCGGCGGCACGTCCTTCAGCATGAAGCCGCTGGCCCCCGCCTTGAGGCCGGAGAACGCGTACTCGTCGAGGTCGAAGGTGGTCAGGATCAGCACCTTCGGCGGGTCCGGCTGAGCGCAGATCCGCCGGGTCGCCTCCACCCCGTCGAGGCGCGGCATGCGCACGTCCATCAGGACGACGTCGACCGCCGTGGACCGCAGCACCTCCAGGGCCTCGGCGCCGTCGCCCGCCTCCGCCACGACCTCCATGTCCGGCTGGGCGGCGAGCACCATGCGGAAACCGGTGCGCAGCAGCACCTGGTCGTCGACGAGCATCACGCGAATGGCCATGGGGTTGTTCCTTAGGGGTCGTCAGTGGGCGGGCTTGAGGGGGAGCAGGGCGCTGATCCGGAAGCCTCCGCCCGGACGCGGGCCCGCGTCCAGGGTGCCGCCGACCATGCCGACCCGCTCCCGCATGCCGATCAGACCGTGGCCCCGCCCGTCGGCGCCCCCGTCCTCGTACATCTCCTGCGGCGCTCCCCGGCCGTCGTCCTCGACGAGCAGCCCGAGGCCGTCGTCGAAGTAGACCAGGCGGACGCTGGCGCCCGCGTCGGGCCCGCCGTGCTTGCGGGTGTTGGTGAGGGCCTCCTGCACGATCCGGTACGCGGTGAGCTCGACGCCGCTGGGCAGCGGGCGGGGGCTCCCCTCGATCGCGAAGTCGACGGTGAGGCCGGCGCCCCGGACCTGCTCGACGAGGTCCTCGATCTGGCCCACGTCGGGCTGCGGCACGTACTCCCCGGCCTCCTGGTGCTCGCCGGTGCGCAGGATGCCGAGGAGCCTGCGCATCTCGGCGAGCGCCTGCCGGCCGGTGCCGGAGATGGTCTCCAGGGCCTGCTTCGCGGTCTCCGGGGAGGAGTCCATGACGTAGGCGGCGCCGTCGGCCTGGACCACCATCACCGACACGTTGTGCGCGACGACGTCGTGCAGCTCGCGGGCGATCCTGGCCCGCTCGGCGGCGACCGCGACCTTGGCCTGGGCCTCGCGCTCCTGCTCCAGGCGGGAGGCGCGCTCCTCCAGCTGCGCGAAGTAGGCGCGGCGGGTGCGGAGGGAGTCGCCGAGGACCCAGGCGAGGGCGAACGGCACGGTCATGATGATCGTGAAGAAGATCCGGGCGGCGCCGGAGGAGGGCTCCTCCACCGGCCATCTGAGCTGGGAGAGCGTGGCGGCGCTCAGTCCGCCGGCGAGGGCGAGCCGGGACGCCCAGCGCGGTCCGTCGTGCGCCGCGACCGTGTAGACGATCACGAACATGGCGAAGTCGGCCAGGAACGGTTCCAGGCCGAGGGCGAGCTGGGCCAGGCCGAGGGCGACGGTGAGCAGCAGCATCTTCTCGGGGACCCGCCGGCGCAGCGCCAGGACCAGGGAGAAGAGCGCGGCGACGACTCCGTACGCGACGGGGTGGTCGACTCCGGGGTGGGTCGAGCCCACCCACAGCAGGGAGAACCCGAGGAGGACGAGGGCCCAGAAGCCGTCGACGCCCGTCGGGTGTCTGCGGAGGAAGTCGTAGAGGCGCTGCACGTCACCCAGCGTAGGGAAGGGGAAAGGTTCAGGGATCAACCGTGGGGTCGATCCTCGGCACGGGGACCGTACTCCCCGAGGTGGACACTATGGCCTGTGACGGATGAGACGCGGCGGTGGCGGGGGTGGCGGGAGGCCACGGAGCGGGCGCTGTACGGCCCCGGGGGCTTCTATCTGCGGCCCGAGGGCCCCGCGGGGCACTTCCGCACCTCGGTGCACGCCTCACCGCTCTTCGCGGGGGCCGTGGCCCGGCTCCTGGGCGAGGTCGCGGAGGAGCTGGGGACGGACGGGGTCGACCTCGTGGACGTGGGCGCGGGGCGCGGGGAGCTGCTGGCGGGGGTGCTCGCGGCGACCGCGGGGAGCGGTCTCGCGGTACGGGCGTACGCGGTCGAGCGCGCCGCGCGCCCGGACGGGCTCGATCCCCGGGTGGAGTGGACGGACCGGCCGCCGCGCGGGGTGCGGGGGCTGCTCTTCGCGAACGAGTGGCTGGACAACGTGCCGGTGGACGTGGCCGAGGCGGACGCGGCGGGCACGGCCCGGTACGTGGAGGTGTCCCCGGAGGGCGCGGAGCGGCTCGGCGCGCCCGTGTCCGGCGCGGACGCGGAGTGGCTGGAGCGCTGGTGGCCGCTGCGGGAGCCCGGCGCGCGGGCCGAGATCGGGCGGCCCCGCGACGAGGCCTGGGCGGCGGCGGTGTCCTGTCTGGCGGCGGGCCGGGCGGTGGCCGTGGACTACGCGCACGTACGGGGCTCCCGGCCGCCCTTCGGCTCGCTGACCGGCTTCCGCGCGGGCCGCGAGGTCCCGCCGGTGCCGGACGGCTCCCGCGACCTGACGTCCCACGTGGCGCTCGACGCGTGCGCGGCGGCCTGCGGAGGGGCGCCCTCCGGAGGGGCGGACACCGAGCTGGTCACGCAGCGGGAGGCGCTGCGGCGGCTCGGGGTGACCGGGGACCGGCCGCCCCTCGCGCTCGCCTCGGCCGACCCCGCCGGGTACGTCAGGGCCCTCTCCTCGGCCGGCGAGGCGGCCGAGCTGACCGCCCGCGGCGGCCTCGGCGACTTCCTCTGGCTGACCCGGCGGGTGCCGGCCGTCCCCTCGGCCTGACGCCCCGGCGGGTGCCGGGGACCCGCCCGGCGGGGGCCCGGCGGTCCGTCCGGCCGACTCGGCGGGCCCCGGGGCGGGCGGGGCCGCAGGGGCGGTGCCCGTACGGGAGATAATGGCCGCATGACGGAGACGACGGTCGGAATCGGCGGCGCGGCGGAGAGCACCGACATGGTGCTGAACATCGGGCCGCAGCACCCCTCGACCCACGGCGTGCTCCGGCTGCGGCTCGTCCTGGACGGCGAGGTGATCCGGTCGGCCGAGCCGGTGGTCGGCTACATGCACCGGGGGGCCGAGAAGCTCTTCGAGGCGCGGGACTACCGGCAGATCGTCATGCTGGCCAACCGCCACGACTGGCTGTCCGCCTTCTCCAGCGAGCTGGGCGTGGTGATGGCCGTCGAGCGGATGCTGGGCATGGAGGTCCCGGAGCGCGCGGTGTGGGCCCGTACGCTCCTCGCCGAGCTGAACCGGGTCCTCAACCACCTCATGTTCCTCGGCTCGTACCCGCTCGAACTCGGCGGGATCACCCCGGTCTTCCACGCCTTCCGGGAGCGCGAGGAGCTCCAGGCGGTGATGGAGGAGGCGTCCGGCGGCCGGATGCACTACATGTTCAACCGGGTCGGCGGCCTCAAGGAGGACCTGCCCGCCGGGTGGACGGGCCGGGTGCGGCAGGCCGTCGCGGACGTGCGCTCGCGGATGGACGTGTACGACCGGCTCGTCCTCGGCAACGAGATCTTCCGGGGCCGTACGCGCGGGATCGGGGTCCTGTCGCGGGAGGCGGTCCACGCGTACGGGGTGTCGGGGCCGATCGCCCGCGCCTCGGGCGTCGACTTCGACCTGCGCCGCGACGAGCCGTACCTCGCGTACGGAGAGCTGGCGGACGTCCTGCGGGTGGCGGTGCGGGAGGAAGGCGACTGCCTCGCCCGGTTCGAGTGCCTGCTCGACCAGACGCACAACTCCCTGGACCTGGCGGACGCCTGCCTGGACCGGATGGAGGAGCTGCCGCCGGGGCCGGTCAACCAGCGGCTGCCGAAGGTCCTCAAGGCGCCGGAGGGCCACACGTACGCGTGGACCGAGAACCCGCTCGGCGTGAACGGCTACTACCTGGTGTCGAAGGGCGAGAAGACCCCGTACCGGCTGAAGCTGCGCTCGGCCTCCTTCAACAACATCCAGGCCCTCGCCGAGCTGCTGCCGGGGACGCTGGTCGCCGACATGGTGGCGATCCTGGGCTCGCTCTTCTTCGTCGTGGGCGACATCGACAAGTAGGAACCGCCGCTGTCCGTGTCGACGGGCGGAACCTGCCGCTACCCGTATCGACGAGTAGAGCCCGCCGCTGTCCGTATCGACGAACAGAACCCGCCGCTGCCCGTATCGACCGGCAGGACCCGCCGCTATCCGTCCTCGCGGCGCATCACCGCGTACGCGCGCCCCGACGTGCCGGGCGTGCGCCGGTCGTACACGGTCCAGCCCCAGCCCTCGTACCGCTTGGTCAACTCCGGTACGTCGAGGGTCATCAGAAGGCGTGACCCCGGGGCCAGGTCGGCGAGGAGCGCGTCGTGGAGGGCGCGGCCGAGGCCGAGGCCCTGGTGGGCGGGGGCGACGACGAGTTCGGCGAGTTCGAAGGCGGGCTCCCGGCCGGTCAGGACGGTGTCGGTCCAGCCGGCCGTGAAGCCCAGGAGTTCGTCGTCGGGGCCGAGGGCGGCGACGGCCCGGAAGTCGGGCCGCCCGGCCGCCGAGCCGAGCAGCCGCTCCACGGTCCGTACGGCGCCGAGCGGCGGCTCGTGCCAGGGCGCGCCGCAGAAGGCCTGGGCGCACAGGGCGAGCAGTTCGTCCCGGCGGCGGGCGGCCTCACCGGCGGGGAGGGCGGCGAGGCGGTGCGTCACGAGTTCACGGCCCCGCGCAGCTCCGCCACGTCGAGCTGTTCCGTCTCGTCGTGCGCGGTCAGGTCGATGACCTGGCCGATCGCCCGCGGCGGCACGGGGATGCCGATGCCGGTGGCGGGGCCGTCGGCCGGGGTGGGGGCCGGGGCGCCGAGCGCGGCCCCGGCGGCCAGGACCTCCTCGCCCACGACGTCGGCGAGGTCGGTGTTCTGCACGGCCTCGATGGCGTCCGCCGTCTTCTGCGCGCCGAAGAAGTCGAAGCCGCCCTCGGGGCGCGGGACGGGCCTGCGGGAGGCGTACGGGACGATCACGGCGGCCACCGGCACGGGGGCGGCGGCGGGCGGGAGCCCGAGGGCGGCCGGCCGGGTGTGCTGCTCGGTCCCGGCGGCCGCCGCGTGCTTCCCCTGCGGCTCCTCCGTCTCCCGGGCGCGCTCGGCGAGGTCGCGGGCGCGGGCGGCCTCGGCGGTGCGGCGGGCCTGCTGGGCGGCGGCGTTGCGCGGGAGGTCGCGCAGGGCCAGGGCGGCGCGGCGGAAGGCCTCCGGGGTGAGGACGGAGCCGCCGGCCGGAAGGGCCTTGGCGTCGCCGTGGCCCGCGTTCTCCAGGGCGAGGACGCGGCGGCCCTCCAGGGCGCTGGCGCGCTCGGTCTCGGCGGTGGCGTAGCGGCGGAGCAGGTCGGCGTGCTCGCCGCGCAGCCCGGCGAGCTCCACGCGCTTGGCGCGGAGCTTGGCGTCGAGCCGGGCGCGCAGGGCGCGGGACTCGTCGAGGTCGGACTCCAGTTCGGCGACCCGCTCCTCGGACTTCCACTGGTCGGCGGCGCGCGCCCGCTCGGTCTCGGCGACCCGCAGCCCGGCGCTCCGGTCCCAACTGCGCATGAGGACGGCGCCGGTGACGGCCGCGGCCGCCGCGGCGGCGGTCAGCAGCCGCACGACCACCAGGTCTGCGGGCAGCCAGGCGGCCGCGGCGCACACGACCGCGGCGCCGGCGACCGCGGAGGGCGGCAGCAGCTTGTGCAGAGGCGGGGAATGGCGGTGGCGTCCACGTGGCATGGCCTGAAATTTACCGTGCGTAGGCGCCATGTGGGGGGTCGGCCCGGCAATCTCTTGGCCACTTCTCGCCACCGGAAGTGGATATCAACCGTTCCGGTTCCGTTTCGGGCCGACTCCCCCCGTCCCGCGCCTACTTCTTGAGCAGCCCCTTCGTCGTCAGATACTCCTTGGCGACGTCCTCCGGCTTCGCCCGCTCGGCATCCACCTTGCGGTTGAGTTCGGCGAGATCCGCTGTGGTCAGCACCTTGGTGATCCTGTCGAGGGCGGCGGCTATCTCGGGAGAACCGGCGTCCTTGGCGTTGACCACGGGCAGCACGTTGTCGGCGTTCTGCAGCTTCTTGTCGTCGGCGAGGAAGACGAGGCCGTAGTTCTCGATCGTGGCGTCCGTGGTGGTGGTCAGGACGAGCTGGTCCACCCCGTCCTTGACGGCCTGCTTGGCCTGCGGGGTACCGACGCCCTTCGGGTCGATCCCGGCCACGTCGATCCCGTACGTCTTCTTCAGACCGGGGGCGCAGAAGGGGCGCACGGCGCATTCGTCACCGGCGGCGATCTTCACCTTGATCTTGGACGCGCCGAGATCGGAAAGCGTCTTCAGCTTGTTCTTCTCGGCGAATTCCTTCGACACCGCGAAGGCGTTCTGGTCGACCGCCTCTCCGACCGCGAGCACCTTCAGACCGCGCGGCTCGGCGAGCTTCCGCAGCGCCTCGACCGTGGCCGCCGCGTCACCGGAGGCGACCGGCTTCTCCTCGGGCGCCTTCGGCCCGTTCGCCTTCGCGTTGAGGAATTCCGCGATCGTCGCCGCGTATTCCGGGACGACGTCGATCTCGCCGCTCTCCAGGGAGGGCTCGTACAGCTCGCGATTCTTCACCGTCGTGATGGAGACGGAGTATCCGGCGTCCTTCAGCGACTGCGCGTACAGCTCGGCGAGGACCTTGGCCTCGGTGAAGGCGGCCGCGCCGACCACCAGCGAGCCCTTCGACCCGCCGGAGCTCCCGGAGCCCTTCCTGCCGTCCTCCAGGCTGTCACCGCCGCACGCCCCGAGGGTGGCGGTCAGCGCCGCCGCACCCAGCAACGCGCCCGCGATACGCGAGACCCTGTTCACGAGATCACCCATCCAAGTCAGCTTCGTCGAGTCGTTCGGTCGTTCGTCCCGCGCGCGTGCCCCGGCCCCGACAGGAGCCGGTCCGCGCCGACGAGCACGCCCTCCACCAGGAGGGCGAGCAGGGCCACGAGCACGGCGCCCGCGACCACCTGCCCCGTGTCGTACGTGGCGAACCCGGCCGTGATGATCCGGCCGAGGCCGCCCTGGCCCACCATCGCCGCGACCGTGGCCGTGGCGACCACCTGCACCGCGGCCGAGCGGATACCGGTCGTCACCACCGGCCGGGCGAGCGGCAGTTCGACCCGGAGGAAGACCTGCCCGCCCGTCATCCCCATGCCCCGCGCGGCCCGCACCGCGGCCCGGTCCACCTCCCGCACCCCCACGTAGGCGTTGGTGAGGAGCGGGGGCACCGCGAACAGCACCAGGGCCACCACGGTCGGCACGTATCCGGCGTTCCGCAGCGGCGACACCATGAACAGGGCGAGGACCGCGAAGACGGGGACCGCCCGCCCCACGTTCGACACGTTCACCGCGAGCGCGCCGCCCCGGCCCAGGTGGCCCAGCCACAGGCCGAGCGGCAGCGCGAGCGCCGAGGCGACCAGGAGCGCGAGCCCGCTCACGTACACGTGCTCGGCGAGCCGCTGCCCGATGCCGCCGTCGCCCGTCCAGTGCGCGCCGGTGGTGAGCCAGCCCCAGGCGTCCGTCACGACCCCCACCTCACCCACCTCCCGGCGCGGTCCGTATGCGGGCCCAGGGCGTGAGGAGCCGCTGGAGGCCCAGGAGCAGCAGGTCGGCGACGACGGCGAGCAGCACGCAAAGGACCGAGGCGGCGAGCACCTGCGCCTTGAAGAAGGTCGGCAGCGCGTCCTCGATGAGGTTGCCGAGGCCGCCGCGCCCGACGACCGAACCGATCGTCGTCAGCGCGATCGTGGACACCGTCGCCATCCGCACGCCGGCCATCAGGACCGGCAGCGCGAGCGGCAGTTCGACCGACCACAGCATCCGCAGCGAGCCGTACCCCATGCCCCGGGCCGCCTCCCGCGTCTCGGCCGGAACGGCGGCGAGGCCCGCCAGCGCGTTCCGCACGAGGATCGTCAGGGCGTACAGCACGAGGCCGGTCACCACGAGCGCCGCCGAGAGCCCGAAGAACGGAAGGAGCAGCGAGAACATCGCCAGCGACGGGACCGTGTAGAGCAGGGTGGTCAGTCCGAGCACCGGCCCGGCGAACCGGGGCCTGGCCCGCACGAGCAGCGCCAGCGGCACCGCGACGACGAGCGCGATCAGCACCGAGGCGGCCGTGATTCCCACATGCTGGAGCAGCGCGTCGGTCAGCTCCCCGCTGCGCGTGCGGAGGTACTCCCCGCAGATCCAGTCGTTCGTGACCAGACAGTTCGGCGCGCTCATCGTCCCTCCCCCCGGGCTCTCCACCCACCCGAACGCATGTGTGGACGACCCTAACCCCCGCCACCGACAATCCCCGAGAGTCGCCACAATGCGGCAACACGCCCTTCACACACCCCCGCCGCCCAGGGGCCAGAATGGGGAACCATGATCCGGTTCGAGCACGTGACCAAGCGGTACGACGACGGCACCACCGCCGTGGACGACCTCTCCTTCGAGGTCGCCGAGGGCGAACTCGTCACCCTGGTCGGCCCGTCCGGCTGCGGCAAGACGACCACGATGATGATGGTCAACCGGCTCGTCGAGCCGACCTCCGGGCGCGTCCTCGTCGACGGCAAGGACGTCGCGGACGTCGACCCGGTCGCCCTGCGCCGCAAGATCGGCTACGTCATCCAGCAGGTCGGCCTCTTCCCCCACCGCACCGTCCTCGACAACACCGCGACCGTCCCGTCCCTCCTGGGGTGGAAGAAATCGGCGGCACGCGCGCGTGCCGCCGAACTCCTCGACCTCGTCGGCCTCGACCCCGCCACCTACGGCCCCCGCTACCCCGCCCAGCTCTCCGGCGGCCAGCGCCAGCGCGTCGGCGTCGCCCGCGCCCTCGCCGCCGACCCGCCCGTCCTCCTCATGGACGAGCCCTTCGGCGCCGTCGACCCCGTCGTCCGCGAACGCCTCCAGAACGAGTTCCTCGCCCTCCAGGCCACCGTCCGCAAGACCGTCCTCCTCGTCACCCACGACATCGAGGAGGCCGTCCGCATGGGCGACCGCATGGCCGTCTACGGACAGGGCCGCATCGAGCAGTTCGACACCCCCGCCACCGTCCTCGCCGCCCCCGCCACCCCGTACGTCGCCGACTTCGTCGGCAGCGACCGCGGCCTCAAGCGGCTCGCCGTCACCCCCGTCACGGAGGCCGACCTCGACCCCGTGCCGGCCGGGGGCCCCGGGAGCGCGGACGGCACCCCCGTACCCCTCGGCACCTCCCTCAAGGAGGCGCTCGCCGTGCTCCTCCAGCACGACACCGGCCGCCTCACCGTCACCGGCGCCGACGGCGAACCCCTCGGCGTCCTCACCCCGGCCGGCGTCCACCGCGCCCTGCGCCGGGCCACGGCCGCGTGACGGCCGCGCCCCCCGGGCTCACCTCGCGCTGAGCTTCCCGCCCATCCACACGAGCCCCGACGGGATCTCCCGGTTCCACGTGTTGAAGTTGTGGCCGCCGCTCTCCAGCGTGATCGACGAGACCTCCGCCGGGCTCTTCACCTTCCGCACGAACTCCCGCGTCCCCTTGAGGTTGTCCTCGCCCTTCAGCGACGTCGTCACCAGGAACGACGACCTCCCCTGCGGCAAGTGGTCCAGGCTCCACAGCAGGTCCGCCCGCTTGCGCAGCCGGTCGTCACCCCGGAAGAGGTCACCGGTCGTCACGTCCTCCGCCGCCCGGTAGTACGCCGAGAAGCCCGCCCCCGCCGCGAACCGGTCCGGATGGTGCAGCGCGATCTTCAGCGCGCAGTACGCCCCCGTCGAGTTCCCCATGAAGCCCCAGTTCCGCGGCTCCTTCCCCACCCGGTACGCCTCCGAGACCGCCTTCGGCAGGTCCCGCGCGAAGAAGGTCTCCGTCTGCGGGCCCCCCGGCACGTCCACGCACTCGGTGTCCCTGGGCGGCGCCACCGTCGGACGCAGCATCACCAGGACCATCGGCTGCATCCGGCCCCGCTTCGCCTGCTCGTACGCCGTCCTCGGGTACTTCAGGCCCTTGATCAGGTTCTCCGCCGTCCCCGGATACCCCGTGAGCACCACCGACGCCGGGAACGTCCGCCCCGCGTGCTCCTTCTGGAAGTACTCCGGCGGCAGGTACACGTAGGCCGGCGAGACGATCCCCGACCGCTCCCCCGCCACCACGACCTTCTGGATCTGCCCGCCGACCTCCGGACGCCCGCCGCCCGGCACGTCCACCGCCTGCTCCCCCACCACCCGCAGGTCCTTCGAACCCGACCCGTGGTCGACGACCACGCCCATGTCCTGCTCCTGCCCGAACAGGTCCGCCCACGAGCCGTAGAAGAGGAACGACCGGTTCGCCGCCAGGCCCACCGCGGCGAACAGCGTCACCTGCGTCACGAGCAGCAGACCCACCCGCCCCACGACCGACCGCCACCCGCCGCGCGCGAGCCGCGGCCACAACAGGACCGTGGCCAGGAACAGCACCACGGCCGCCACGACCGCCAGCACGAGGACCTTGGTACTGGTGAGACCCATGAGTCGACCGAGCCTTCTTTCCGAGAATTTCCTGTGAACCGATGAACCCGGCCCCGTACGGCGCCGTCCTAGAAGGCGCACCAGCCGGAACGGCCCGCCGAACGCGCCGCAGGGCCCGACCGGAGTCAAAGACCCTGCGCAGGACCACGGGAAGTACGGGAAGCCATGTCTGTCACGGTAGATGGGGACAAAAAGGGATTGGTTCCGGTTCGAGTACGCCGGATTCTCCGCGGCCCCGCGCCCGAGAAGGTGCCCTCCCTCGTCGGCACCGCCTGCACCCTCGTCGGACTCCTCGACATCGCCGCCGGAGTCTTCCCCCGCTTCCGCGCCAGCCGCGTCCACGCCGTCGCCGAAGTCCTCCCCGGCACCCTCGGCCCCCTCTCCGCCGCCCTCTCCCTGAGCGCCGGCGTCCTCCTGCTGCTCCTCGCCCACGGCCTCAAGCGCCACAAGCGCCGCGCCTGGCGCGCCGCCGTCGTCCTCCTCCCCCTCGGCGCCACCGCCCAGTTCGTCTGGCGCCACTCCGTCCTCGGCGCCCTCCTCTCCCTCGCCCTCCTCGCCCTCCTGGTCCGCCACCGCGGCCAGTTCGCCGCCCTCCCCGACCCCCGCAGCCGCTGGCGCGCCCTCGCCAACTTCGTCGTCATGGGCGCCGGCTCCATCGCCCTCGGCCTCGTCATCGTCAGCGCCCACCCGCGCCGCGTCATCGGCAGCCCCAGCCTCACCGACCGCCTCGAACACGTCCTGTACGGACTCCTCGGCTTCGAAGGCCCCGTCGGCTACACCAACGGCGTCGACTGGACCGTCGGCTACTCCCTCGGCGCCCTCGGCATGCTCACCGCCCTCACCACCGTCTACCTGGCCTTCCGCCCCGAACACCCCGCCGCCCGCCTCACCGACGACGACGAGACCCGGCTGCGCGCCCTCCTCGACCGGCACGGCGGCCGCGACTCCCTCGGCCACTTCGCCCTCCGCCGCGACAAGGGCGTCATCTTCTCCCCCAGCGGCAAGGCCGCCGTCTGCTACCGCGTCGTCTCCGGCGTCATGCTCGCCAGCGGCGACCCCATCGGCGACGTCGAGGCCTGGCCCGGCGCCATCGAACGCTTCATGGACGAGGCCAAGATCCACTCCTGGACCCCCGCTGTCATGGGCTGCTCCGAGACCGGCGGCCAGGTCTGGACCCGCGAGACCGGCCTCGACGCCCTCGAACTCGGCGACGAGGCGGTCGTCGACGTCGCGGATTTCTCCCTCTCCGGCCGGGCCATGCGCAACGTCCGCCAGATGGTCACGCGCATCGAGCGCAACGGCTACACCACCCGCGTCCGCCGCGTCCGTGACCTCGACGACGCCGAACTCGAACGCGTCCGCCGCGCCGCCGCCGACTGGCGCGGCACCGACACCGAACGCGGCTTCTCCATGGCCCTCGGCCGCATCGGCGCCCCCGGCGACGGCGACGCCGTGATAGCGACCGCCCACAAGACCGACGACACCGGCACCGGGGACTCCCCCTACGGCGACCTCAAGGCGATCATCCACTTCGTCCCCTGGGGCCGCGACGGCATGTCCCTCGAACTCATGCGCCGCGACCGCTCCGCCGACCCCGGCATGAACGAGCTCCTCATCGTCGCCGCCCTCCAGGCCTCCCCCGCCCTCGGCATCGCCCGCGTCTCCCTCAACTTCGCCATGTTCCGCGCCGCCCTCGCCCGCGGCGAGAAGATCGGCGCCGGACCCGTCCTCCGCCTCTGGCGCGGACTCCTCGTCTTCCTCTCCCGTTGGTTCCAGATCGAGTCCCTCTACAAGTTCAACGCCAAGTTCCGGCCCCGCTGGGAACCCCGCTTCGTCGTCTACCGCACCAGCCGCGACCTCCCCCGCATCGGCTTCGCCGCCATGCAGGCCGAAGGCTTCGTGAACCTCTCCCTCCCCCGCCCCTTCACCCGCCGCCGACCCGCACCGGCCCCCCGCCCCTGCGCCCACATCACCCCGGCCCGCCCCGCCGAGCACGGGGCCCGCGCCGCCTGAGACCCCCCGCACCCCACCCGGGCCCCCGGAGGGCGTCCCGTCGGTCGGGCCGGGCCCACGGCGTCCGGCCCGATCGACGGGACACCCCCTACGCTGGTCCCATGAGTACGACGATCGACCGGGGCACGGCCCGGGGCCTGCCGGAGTGGGACCGCTGCGCGGTCATGGGCGTGGTCAACGTGACCCCCGACTCCTTCTCCGACGGCGGCCGCTGGTTCGACACCACGGCCGCCGTCAAACACGGCCTCCACCTCGTCGCCCAGGGCGCCGACCTCGTCGACGTCGGCGGCGAGTCCACCCGCCCCGGAGCCCCCCGCGTCGACGAGGAGGAAGAACTCCGCCGCGTCGTTCCCGTCGTCCGCGGCCTCGCCGCCGAAGGCGTCACCGTCTCCGTCGACACCATGCGCGCCACCGTCGCCGCCCGCGCCGTCGAAGCCGGCGCCGTCCTCGTCAACGACGTCAGCGGCGGCCTCGCCGACCCCGGCATGGTCCCCGCCGTCGCCGCCGCCGAAGTCCCCTTCGTCGTCATGCACTGGCGCGGCTTCAGCGACACCATGAACAGCCTCGCCGTGTACGACGACGTCGTCGCCGAGGTCCTCACCGAACTCCGCACCCGCCTGGAGGCCGTCGTCGACGGCGGCGTCGACCTCGACCGCGTCGTCATCGACCCCGGCCTCGGCTTCGCCAAGCTCGCCCCCCACGACCTGGCCCTCGTCGCCCGCCTCCCCGAACTCCACGCCCTCGGCCGCCCCCTCCTCGTGGCCGCCTCCCGCAAACGCTTCCTCGGCCACGTCCTCGCCCACGAGGGCGCCGCCCCGCCCCCCGCCCGCGAGCGCGACGCCGCCACCGCCGCCGTCTCCGCCCTCGCCGCCCACGCGGGCGCGTGGGCCGTCCGCGTCCACGAGGTCCGCGCCACCGCCGACGCCGTCAGGGTCGCCCGCGCGGTCGAAGGAGCCAGGTGACCCCCGCCACCGACGAAGCCGCCGTCGAAGCCGCCAACACCGCCTTCTACGAGGCGATGGAGACCGGCGACTTCGAAACCGTCTCCGGCCTCTGGCTCGACGACGACACCGCACCCGTCACCTGCGTCCACCCCGGCTGGCCCGCCCTCACCGGCCGCGGCGAGGTCCTCCGCTCGTACGCCCTGATCATGGCGAACACCGACTACATCCAGTTCTTCCTCACCGACCTCAGGATCTCCCTGGCCGGCGACACCGCCCTCGTCACCTGCACCGAGAACATCCTCAGCGGCGGCCCCGCCGAGGACGGCGCCGAACTCGGACCCCTCGTCGGACAGCTCGTCGTCGCCACCAACGTCTTCCGCCGCACCCCCGACGGCTGGCGCATCTGGTCCCACCACGCCTCCCCCGTCCTCGCGGAGACCGACGGCACCGACCCCGCCGAACCCACCCTGGACGACGCCCCCGACGACCCCGAAGCACCCGCCTGACCTGCGGCTCCGCCCACCCCCGGCCCCCCGCGGGCACGCCCTGTCGGTCCTCGCGGGTAGATTCGACGACGGACACCCGGCCGTCCGCACCCGGCTGCGTGGCCACCCGAACTACGACAGCAGGAGTGATTCGCGTGGATCGTGTCGCGCTGCGCGGCCTCAAGGCCCGGGGCCACCACGGCGTCTTCCCCAAGGAGCGCGAGGAGGGCCAGACCTTCATCGTGGACCTGACCCTCGGCCTGGACACCCGTCCCGCCGCCGCCGGGGACGACCTCACGAAGACCGTCCACTACGGGATCGTCGCCGAGGAGGTCGTCGACGTCGTCCAGGGCGAGCCCGTCGACCTCATCGAAACCCTCGCCGAACGCATCGCCCAGAAGTGCCTGAGCCACGCCGGGGTACAGGAGGTGGAGGTCGTCGTCCACAAGCCGGACGCGCCCATCACCGTGCCCTTCGACGACGTCACCGTCACGATCACCCGGAGCCGACGATGAAAGCGACGCACAGCGACCCCACCGTCCAGCCCGTACCCGCCTCCGTCGTCGAGACCGTCGACGCCGCCGACACCACCCTCTCCAACCCCCGCTGGGCCGTCCTCGCCCTCGGCGCCAACCTCGGCAACCGCCTGGAGACCCTCCAGGGCGCCGTCGACGCCCTCGCCGACACCCCCGGCCTCCGGGTCAAGGCCGTCTCCCCCGTCTACGAGACCGAGCCCTGGGGCGTCGACCCCGGCAGCCAGCCCTCGTACTTCAACGCCGTCGCCCTCGTGAAGACGACCCTGCCGCCCTCCTCCCTCCTGGAGCGCGCCCACGCCGTCGAGGAGGCCTTCCACCGCGTCCGCGAGGAGCGCTGGGGCCCCCGCACCATCGACGTCGACATCGTCGCGTACGCGGACGTCGTCTCCGACGACCCCGTCCTCACCCTGCCCCACCCCCGCGCCCACCAGCGCGCCTTCGTCCTCGCCCCCTGGCACGACGTGGACCCCGAGGCCCAGCTCCCCGGCCACGGACCGGTCGCCGGCCTCCTCTCCTCCGTCGGCGACGAGGGCGTCACCCTCCGTGCCGACCTGGAACTCCGTCTGCCCGAGTAGTCGTTAGGCTCGTGGCAGACCGCCCGCGACCACACGAAGGACACCCGGTGAAACAACTGCGGCTGAAGGTGCTCGCCGGACTGTTCCTGACGGCCGGGATCCTCTCCTGGGGCGGCGCCCGGCTCTGGGACGCCGTCGGCACCCTCCCGAGCGTGCCGGTCGCCGCGCCGATCGTCCTCGCCGTGATCGCCGTCGTCCTCACCGCGACCGCCCTCTCCCTCCGCGCCCGCCTCAGGGCCCAGCGGGAGCGCCGCCCCGGCGCCAAGGGCGTCGAGCCCCTGATGGCGGCCCGCGCGGTGGTCTTCGGCCAGGCCAGCGCCCTGGTCGCCGCCCTCGTCGCCGGCATGTACGGCGGCACGGGCGTCTTCCTCCTCGGCTCCCTCGACGTCCCGGCCCGCCGCGACCAGGCCCTCTACGCGGCCCTCGCGGTCCTGGCGGGCCTGGCCGTCGTCGCGGCCGCCTTCTTCCTGGAACGCGTCTGCAGGCTGCCGGAGGACGACGAGGACCGGCCGTCGGCCGCCTGATCCCTACCAGGGCTCTCGCACGAGGTGCCCGTTCAGGAGGAAGGTGGGGTACGGGGCGAGGCGGTAGCCGTAGAACGTGAAGGGCTTGGTGCCGAGAGCGGGGCGCGGGCGGACCTCGTGGACCCTGATCCAGGAGGACTCCTGAAGTTGCAAGGAGTGTTCCTCGGGCTGGTAGGTGCCACGACTGGGCCAGCGGTCGGCAATGTACAACCGCGATACCCGACCCGGTACGCCCTCGGGTGTAAAACGCGCTCCGATGATCGGTGCCCATTCGCTCAGGAATGGAACATTGGCGCTTGCCACCACCCGACCCTCGTAGTTACCCCACGTGACTCGACAGCCATCCCCGTCCACGTAACCGTCCATGAAGCCTGCGAACGTCTCCGTGTCTTGCAGGACCACACGGGGGAAGCGCTGGCGCATGTGGTGGGCATCGCCGCCCACGTACTGACGCACCAGGTCGGACAGGTATGAAGAGACCACACGGACTCGGAAACCCGCCACATCTCGTTTGAGGTACCCGGACGGCCGGCTGACCATCTCCAACCGCGCGGAAAGCCCGGTGCAGGCTGTCAAAGCAGCCGCGTACCGAGAAGCGAAACCCTCGTCATTGACGATCAGGGACACATAGTTCTTGTGGACGGTCCCGTCCGCGCAGGTGGCCCCGACGAAGTACCCGAACTCGTACCCCGGCTTGATCGTCAGCCGCTCCCGGCACAGCTTCCGCGCATGTGTCCAGGCGACCGTCTTCCCCACCGCGTCAGCCGCGTGCACCCAGCCCTCCGGCGTCGCCAGCAGCAGGTCCGGGCTGGCCGTGAAGGTCATGTGGTCCGTGACCACGTCGACGGCGGTGCGCGCCTTCGCCGCCATCACGTCCACGACCGTGGTTCGTACCGTCCGGTCGCCGTCCAGCGTCCACATCATGCTTCCCGGGGCCACATCCTTCGCTGGAACACAACCGTCCACCAGGTTCACCAGCATCTTGCTGGTCGGCCCGTACCCCATACCGATCCCCCTTGATCAGCGAGCAATTCCACTGATCGAGGACGGTATGGAGCAGGGCGGACCGTCCGCTACTAGCGAGCCAATATCAAGGACATGGCCTCGGCACGCGTAGTAGCGTTGCGAAGTTGTCCCCGTACCGCCGAGGTCGTCGTCTTCGCGCCCGGCTTGCGGATGCCACGCACCGACATGCACATGTGCTCGGCCTCGATGACGACGATCGCGCCGCGCGCTTCGAGGATGTCCATCAGGGAGTCGGCGATCTGCGTCGTCAGGCGCTCCTGCACCTGGGGACGGCGGGCGAAGACGTCGACGAGGCGCGCCAGCTTGGACAGACCCGTGATCTTGCCCGATTCCGCCGGAATATAACCAATGTGCGCTACGCCATGAAATGGGAGCAAATGATGTTCACATTGGGAAGTCAGTTCGATGTCCTTCACCAGGACCATCTCGTCGTGCCCCAGATCGAACGTCGTCGTCAGCACGTCCTCGGGCTTCTGCCACAGTCCCGCGAAAAGCTCCTTGTACGCCCGCGCCACCCGCGCCGGCGTCTCCCGCAGGCCCTCGCGGTCCGGGTCCTCGCCGACCGCGATGAGGAGCTCTCGTACGGCGTTCTCGGCGCGCTTCTCGTCGAAGTCGCCGATCCTGCCCTCGCCGTCCAGGGTCACCGGGTCGGTCATCTTTGCCTCGTTCCGTATGCCTGTGTGCGCGAATGGCCGCGCCCCCACAGGCTAAAACCTGTGGGGGCGCGGGATCCATTCCGGGTCCGCCGGGGTCAGTCCTCCGGGGACGGGGGGTCCACCGGGGCGATGTCGATGCCCTTGGTGGTGTCCACCGGGGTGGACGATCCGTTCGCGCTGTTCGTCAGGGCCAGCTCCTTGGGGGAGAGGACCGGCGGGCGCGTGGAGGGGGTGCGGCGGGAGGAGCCGGTCCACGCCGGGCGGGCCGGTCGCTTCACGATCGGCGCGAAGATCTCGGCGATCTGCTCCTTGTTGAGGGTCTCCTTCTCCAGGAGGGCGAGGACCAGGTTGTCGAGGACGTCGCGGTTCTCGACGAGGATCTCCCAGGCCTCGTTGTGGGCGGTCTCGATGAGCTTCTTGACCTCTTCGTCGACCAGCGCCGCGACCTCTTCCGAGTAGTCGCGCTGGTGCGCCATCTCGCGCCCGAGGAAGGGCTCGGTGTTGTCGCCGCCGAACTTGATCGCGCCGAGGCGCTCGGTCATGCCGTACTGGGTGACCATCGCGCGGGCCGTGGCGGTGGCCTTCTCGATGTCGTTCGCGGCGCCGGTGGTCGGGTCGTGGAAGACCAGTTCCTCGGCGGCGCGTCCGCCCAGCATGTAGGCGAGCTGGTCGAGCATCTCGTTGCGGGTGGTCGAGTACTTGTCCTCGTCCGGCAGGACCATCGTGTAGCCCAGGGCGCGGCCGCGGGACAGGATGGTGATCTTGTGGACGGGGTCGGAGTTCGGCGAGGCCGCCGCGACCAGGGCGTGGCCGCCCTCGTGGTACGCGGTGATCTTCTTCTCCTTGTCCGACATGATCCGGGTCCGCTTCTGCGGGCCCGCGACCACGCGGTCGATCGCCTCGTCCAGCGCCTTGTTGTCGATCAGCTTCTGGTCGCTGCGGGCGGTGAGGAGCGCCGCCTCGTTGAGGACGTTGGAGAGGTCCGCGCCGGTGAAGCCGGGGGTGCGTCGGGCGACGGCGCCGAGGTCGACGTCCGGGGCGACCGGCTTGCCCTTCTGGTGGACCTTGAGGATCTCCAGGCGGCCCTGCATGTCCGGGCGGTCGACGGCGATCTGCCGGTCGAAGCGGCCGGGGCGCAGCAGCGCCGGGTCGAGGATGTCGGGGCGGTTCGTGGCGGCGATCAGGATGACGCCGCCCTTGACGTCGAAGCCGTCCATCTCGACGAGGAGCTGGTTGAGGGTCTGCTCGCGCTCGTCGTGGCCGCCGCCGAGGCCGGCGCCGCGGTGGCGTCCGACGGCGTCGATCTCGTCGACGAAGACGATGGCCGGTGCGTTGGCCTTGGCCTGCTCGAAGAGGTCGCGGACCCGGGAGGCGCCGACGCCGACGAACATCTCGACGAAGTCGGAGCCGGAGATCGAGTAGAACGGGACCCCGGCCTCGCCGGCGACGGCGCGCGCGAGGAGCGTCTTGCCGGTTCCGGGCGGACCGTAGAGCAGGACGCCCTTGGGGATCTTGGCGCCGACGGCCTGGAACTTGGCGGGCTCCTGGAGGAATTCCTTGATCTCGTGGAGTTCCTCGACGGCCTCGTCCGAGCCGGCGACGTCGGCGAAGGTGGTCTTCGGCGTGTCCTTGGTGATGAGCTTCGCCTTGGACTTGCCGAACTGCATGACGCGGGAGCCGCCGCCCTGCATCTGGTTCATCAGGAAGAGGAAGACGACCACGATGAGGACGAAGGGGAGGAGGGAGAGCAGGATCGAGACGAAGGGCGACTGCTTCGTCGGGGAGACGGTGTAGCCCTTCTCGATCTGCCCGGCCTCGAACTTGTCCTGGAGCTTGTCGGCGAGGGCGGCGCCCTGGCTGCCGATGTAGCTGGCCTGGATCTTGTCGCTCTTGTTGATCTTCTGGCCGTCGACGAGGTCGATCTTGATGAGCTGCTCGTCGCCGGTGGTGAGCTTTGCCTGCTTGACCTGGTTCTTGTCGATCGCCTGGACGACCTGGCCGGTGTCCACCGTCTTGTAGCCCTCGGACGAGCCGACGACCTGCATCAGCACGACCACGGCGAGGACGGCCAGCACGATCCACATGACCGGCCCACGGAAGTATCGCTTCACGTCCATCCATACGGAGCGACAGCGCTCCGTCCCTCCTGCCCGTAGGAAAATGCTGCTGTGAGTACTGCTGTGTGAAAAAGCTGTTCTTCGGACGGTACCTCAGCATCGTCGCCCGCGACCGCCTTCCCGTGGTTCAACGGAGGGAAGGCGGTGCGGGTTCCCCGTACGGCCGTGGTTTCAGCCGCCGTAGACGTGCGGGGCGAGCGTGCCGACGAAGGGGAGGTTCCGGTACTTCTCCGCGTAGTCGAGGCCGTAGCCGACGACGAACTCGTTGGGGATGTCGAAGCCGATCCACTTGACGTCGATGGCGACCTTGGCGGCCTCGGGCTTGCGCAGGAGGGTGCACACCTCCAGGGAGGCGGGCTCGCGCGAGCCGAGGTTGGACAGGAGCCAGGACAGGGTCAGACCGGAGTCGATGATGTCCTCGACGATCAGGACGTGCTTGCCCTTGATGTCGGTGTCGAGGTCCTTGAGGATGCGGACGACGCCGGAGGACTGGGTGCCGGCTCCGTAGGAGGAGACGGCCATCCAGTCCATGGTGACGGGGGTGGACAGGGCGCGAGCCAGATCCGCCATCACCATCACCGCGCCCTTGAGGACGCCGACGATGAGCAGGTCCTTGCCCGCGTATTCCGTGTCGATCTTCGCGGCCAGCTCTGCCAGCTTGGCGTCGATCTCTTCCTTGGTGATGAGCACCGACTGGAGGTCGGTGCCCATGTCCTTCTCGTTCACCCGGGTCACTTTCGTTGCAGCGTGCGTCAGCCTTGCCGGATGACCAGTCTGCCACCCTGGCGGCGGGCTTCGACGCGGCCGGGCAGGTTGATGGCTCCCTGGCCGCGCCAGCCGGTGACGAGGCGGTCGACTTCCTCGATGTGGCGGGCGAAGAGGGATCCGGCGGGTGCGCCCTCGGCGATGACGGCGCGGCGCAGGACGCGGCGGCGCACGGCGGGGGGCAGTCCGAAGAGTTTGGCGCATTCCAGGGCGCCGGCCTCGTCGCGCACGGCGGTCTCGGCGTCGGCGGCCCAGGTGTCGAGGGCGTCGGCGTCGTCGCGGGAGAGCTGTGCCGTGCGGGCGAGGGCTTCGACGACGCCTTTGCCGAGGGCCTTCTCCAGGGCGGGGAGGCCTTCGTGGCGGAGTCGGGAGCGGGTGTAGGCGGGGTCGGTGTTGTGGGGGTCGTCCCAGACGGCGAGTTCCTGTGCGACGCAGGCCTTGCGGACGGTCTGGCGGTCGAGCTGGAGGAAGGGGCGCCGGTAGCGGCGGGTGGCGCCGGAGACGGCGGCCATGCCGGAGAGGGAGCGGATTCCGGAGCCGCGGGCCAGGCCGAGGAGGACGGTCTCGGCCTGGTCGTCGCGCGTGTGGCCGAGGAGGACCGCGGCGGCGCCGTGGCGCTCGGCGGCGGCGTCGAGGGCGGCGTAGCGGGCGTCGCGGGCGGCGGCCTCGGGTCCTCCTTCGCGGCCGACGGTGACGGCGACGGCCTCGGAGGGGGTGAGGCCGAGCGCGGTCATGCGTTCGGCGACCTCGGCGGCCCGGGTGTCGGAGCCGTCCTGGAGGCCGTGGTCGACGGTGATGCCGCCGGCGCGCACGGGGAGTTTGCGGGCCTCGAAGGCGAGGGCGGAGGCGAGCGCCATGGAGTCGGCGCCTCCGGAGCAGGCGACGAGCACGAGGGGGGTGGTGTGCGCGTCGGCCGTGGTGGGGGGAGGGGTGTTCCGGTGCTCTGCCCGGTGTTCTGTGAGGACGTCGTGGAGTACGCGGCGGACCGCCAGGCGTATCGCCGCGACCGCAGGATGGGGACCCATGTCCGGTGCCCTTCGTGATGGGGTGGGGTGCCTCGGTCGGAGTCTTAACGGTCGGAATGGGGGGTTCGGTCACTCAGAGTGCGTCGATGGTGACAGAAACCCGGCCGTTACCCGAGCATTGCACGCCTCACCCCGTGCTCAGGGTCCCTCGGACGGGTGATTGGCGGGGTGTCCGCCGGTGTTCCCGCGCCGTCCGCCCCACCCGTCTCACGAGTCTGCCCTACGGTGCACCCTCGCGATCCAGTCGGCGGGGGCGGCGATCTCGCTCTTGGTGGGGAGCGTGTTGGGGGAGGTCCAGACGCGGTTGAAGCCGTCCATGCCGACCTGGTCGACGACGGCGCGGACGAAGCGTTCGCCGTCGCGGTACTGGCGGAGCTTGGCGTCGAGGCCGAGGAGCTTGCGGAGGGCGAGGTCGAGGCGGGAGGCGCCGCGGGCGCGGCGGGCCTGGAACTTCTCGCGGATCTCGGCGACGGAGGGGACGACCTGGGGGCCGACGCCGTCCATGACGTAGTCGGCGTGTCCTTCGAGGAGGGACATGACGGCGGTGAGGCGGCCGAGGATCTCGCGCTGTTCGGGGGACTGGACGAGTTCGACGAGGGAGGGGGCGGGTTCGCCCTCCTCTCCTTCGGGGCGTCCGCCGACGAGGGTCTGGGCGGCTTCGCGGAGGCGTTCGACGAAGGTGCCGGGGTCGACGTCGGTGGCGGCGAGGAACGACTGGATTTCGCCCTGGAGGTGGTCGCGGAGCCAGGGGACGGCGGTGAACTGGGTGCGGTGGGTCTCCTCGTGGAGGCAGACCCAGAGCCGGAAGTCGTGCGGGGAGACTTCGAGTTCGCGCTCGACGTGGACGATGTTGGGGGCGACGAGGAGGAGGCGCCCGCCGCCGTTCGCCCCGGCGGGGAGGTCGCGGCCGGCGGGGGCGAAGGTCTCGTACTGGCCGAGGATGCGGGAGGCGAGGAAGGACAGGAGCATGCCGAGCTCGACGCCGGTGACCTTGCCGCCGACGGCGCCGAGGACGGCGCTGCCGGGGACGGCGGAGCGGCGTTCCTGCATCTTGCCGAGGAGGGGCGTGAGGAGTTCGCGGAAGCCGGCGACGTTGGCCTTGATCCAGCCGGCGCGGTCGACGACGAGGACGGGGGTGTCGGGGGGCTCGTGGCCCTCGGGGATCATCCGGGTGTAGGCGCGGACGTGTTCTTCCGAGGCCTTGGCGTGCCTGCGGAGTTCGGCGACGACCTCGCGGGCCTCGTCGCGGCTGACTTCGGGTCCGGGCCGCACGAGGCGGGTCGCGGTCGCGACCGCGAGGTTCCAGTCGACCATCCCGGCTGTGCCTGCTCCACCGATGCTCGTCATGTGTCAACCGTACGGTCTCGGGGCCCGTTCGGTGTGTGTTCGGTACGGACCTCGTCACGGGCGGTCCTGTCCGGCGAGGGCGGCGGAGAGGCGGTCGAGGGCGGGCTGGGCCTGGTACGGGGAGGGGGTGCGGCCGGCGAGGAAGGCGAAGGCGAGGAGGCGTCCGTCGGGGGTGACGACGGTGCCGGCGAGGGTGTTGACGCCGGTGAGGGTGCCGGTCTTGGCGCGGACGAGTCCGGCTCCGGCGGGGGCGGTGTCGAAGCGGTCGGCGAGGGTGCCGGTGAAGCCGCCGACGGGGAGGCCGGTGAGCAGGGGGCGCAGGGCGGGGCGGGCGGGGTCGGCCGCCCGGGTGAGGAGGCCGGTGAGGAGGGCGGCGGAGACGCGGTCGTTCCGGTCGAGGCCGCTGCCGTCGGCGAAGCGGGTTCCGGCGACGGGGAGGCCGAGGGCGGCGAGTTCGGCCCGGACGGCCTTTCCGGCGCCGTCGAAGCTCGCGGGGAGCTTGCGGGCGAGGGCGGTCTGCCGGGCGAGGGCTTCGGCGAGGTCGTTGTCGCTGTGGGTGAGGGTGCGTTCGACGAGGTCGGCGAGGGGGGCGGAGTGGGTGCGGGCGAGGGGCGCGGCCCCGGGGGTGCGGCCGGGGGCGGGGGCGCCGGTGACCGTGACGCCGGCGCGGGTGAGGAGGGCGGCGAAGGCGGTGGCGGTGTCGCGGGCGGGGTCGGTGCTGCGGGGCGCGGGGCCGCTGTGGCCGGTGCCGAGGCGTCCGGCGCGGGTCATGAGGGCGGTGACGGGGGCGATGTTCTCGTTGGGGCCGATGGGGTGGACGCCGGGGCCGGTGTAGAGGCTCGTGTCGTAGGCGAGGCGCACGGAGGTGCGGCCGCGGGCCTTGAGGGCGCGGGCGGTGTCGGCGGCGAGGGCCCCGAGGCGGTTGTCGTCGAGGGTGGGGTCGCCGCCGCCGGTGAGGGTGACGGTCTTCCCGTCGGGGGCGGCGGTCGTGGTGGTGGCGATGCGGTGGTCGGGGCCGAGGGCGGAGAGGGCGGCCGCGGCGGTGGCGATCTTGACGGTGGAGGCGGGGGTCATGGGGGTGGCGGCGCCCTCGCCGTAGAGCTGCTTCCCGGTGGCGGTGTCGACGACGGAGGCGGTGCGGAGGGGGCCGAGGCCGGGGTCGGCGAGG
>NZ_JBSHHY010000037.1:0-61609 GCF_053618675.1 Streptomyces sp. NPDC055632
TCCGAGGAGTGGCACTTCGAGACCACCACCGTGCATGCGGCCGGCGAGGAGATGCGAAACCTCGCTGCAGAGTTCCAGATGTTTCTCACGAGCACGGTTGGATAGCTGAGCCACCACGTGAGACAACCTCTTAGGCGGATCGCGCTCGCACGTGGCGAGACCGTCAGAAACGAACGGATTGCGGTCGCCATGTTGAATCACATGCCGACAGGGCATTGGCAAGCAGCGGTGGTAGTCCGTCCCTCGACGTGCGTCCAGAGCGTCAAAGCGAGGGCGCCGCTGGAGCTTGAGAAGTCTGGCAACGAGGGTGGCGTGAGACGGCAGGCCGGTTGCCCGTGCCGCCGCCGGCAGCACCCGGCTCCACAGCTTCGCCGTCGGTGAGGATGTCGGCCAGGCCGCCTTGTGGCTGCTGGCAGCCTCGAAGCCCCCCCTGTGCAGAGCGGTTCTTCTTCTCCGTGTTGATGACGGCGGCTGCCTGTGCATCGCGCAGCAGGGCCCGCAGTACCAGGTTGGCCAGGTGTGGACGGCTCCGAGCAGGAGGTGGGTGCTCATCTCACAGAGGGCTCGCACCGCCATGCGCTGCGCGGCAAGAGTCGCCTCCAGGTGTTCGGCCGGCCGCTCGATCTGCGGGGACTGAGATCGCTGTGCATCCTGCTCGGCAGCCCAGACAAGCGTGAGCTGCTCGCCGACACTGCCGGCGAGCCCATGTATCTCGACCACCCGATTGACCAGCGGACCACAGGGGCCTGGTACAGCAGCCTTTCCGTGGACCCTTCGGTGCCAAGCACCGGCCCGCGGCAAGCACTCACCCGGCACCAGGTCCCCCACGCTGCCGACCCTCACGCTCGACGCGGCTCACACCAGGCCCTCGCCGCCACCCGCGAACTTGCCCACCGGGCGCCCGCCGTCGAGGACAGAATCCACTGGTCGCAGGACCGGCTGGAACGGCAGCATCCAGCGTCTCGTTCTCACGGCCTGGGCACCGAGGAGTCGGGCACGGCCGGAACGGCGTCGACACTCTTGACCGGGTCAAAGGTACGCCGGGAGCAGAGCGGGCCGATGACCGGCTTGTTCGTGGTGAAGGATCTGCCCCTGGCACGAGGTGTGTGCCGTATCAGCACCGAGGCTCGCTGGGTGCACGTGCGCCCAGCGAGCCTCGGGAGGGTCAACTGCCGTGCAGGGGGACTAGAACGCGATCCACTCGGTGGACGTGGTGACCTCCTTCAGGACGTCGGGCAGCGGCTCGACGCACAGGCCCGGCTCCTCAGGGACGTCGAGGTGGCCGTCCGCGAGCACGAACGGCTCCGTGATGTCCGTGGCGAAGTAGCGGTGTGAGCCGGAGGTGTCGCCGGGAGGTGAATCCGGGTAGGGCGGCGAGGGCGACGTTGGCGGCGCGGCCGATGCCGGTTTCGAGCATGCCTCCGCACCAGACCGGGATGCCGTGGGCGCGGGCGATGTCGTGGATGCGGCGGGCTTCGAGGTAGCCGCCGACGCGAGCCGGCTTGATGTTGATGATGGAGCAGGCGCCCAGTGAGATGGCCGCCGCGGCGTCGGCGGCGGACTCGATGGACTCGTTCAGGCAGATCGAGGTGCGCAGGAGCTTCGCGAGCTGGGCGTGCCGGACCATGTCGTCGTTGGCCAGGGGCTGTTCGATCAGCAGCAGGCCGAAGTCGTCAAGCTTGGCGAGCTGCTGGGCGTCGACGAGGGTGTAGGCGGCGTTGGTGTCGACCTGGAGGAGCAGGTCGGCGCCGAAGCGTTCGCGTACGGCGCGGACGGGCTCGACGTCCCAGCCGGGTTCGATCTTCAGCTTGATCCGGACGTAGCCTTCGGCGACGTAGCCCTCGACGGCGTCGAGGAGCTCGGGGATGAAGTCCATGATGCCGACCGAGACGCCGCAGGGGACGCGGTCCGAGCGACGGCGAGAAGCATGACGAAGCAGAGCCGTGGCGGCATGTAGGTGATGAGTCAGGGCGGCGGACCCGCCCCCGAGGGGGTTCGCCTCGGGAAGGGGCGGGTCCGTCGGGCCGTCAGGCGGCCAGCTCCGTCACCGGCAGACCGGCGGCGGACGGCCGTCGGCGAACCTTCGTCACGCGGGAAGCGGCCAGCAGGGTGTCGGCGGCCGCCAGAGCGTCCTCGACTCGGTTCGTGCCGGTTACCACGCACAGGGTGTACGAGACGTCCTCCAGTCGTTGTCCCTCCCTCTTCTCACCACGTACTTCGGCAATACGAAGATCGGCATAACGGGTGAGCAGGGAACGGAGGAGGCGGGAATCGGGTGTCAACACAGGCCGGCCTTTCACGGTCCAACAAGTGACACCCGTTTTCCCCGCCCGCGCCTGAACATGCGCCCCCGGAAGAATCCGTGCCATCAGGGCCCCCTGTCGCCTGTCTCCTCACCCGCAGGGCGACCACGCCTCGGGCGGTGTCGGCCCGGAGCGCGGCGTCCTACCGGTCGACGGGCACTGATGGCCACGGGAGACGAGTGCTGGACGGGTCCGAGCAGCCGACAGACCGACCGGGACGGCGTCACCACGGACGATCGCGGCGCGGCGTGTCCCTGCACAGGGAAGTACGTCCGCATCCGTTCCGTCCTCGGGGGTGGGGATCGCGGCGGAGCGGGTAGCAGGAAAGGCACTCCCGGGCCGTGGACCGTCATCGGCCGGTGCGCCCCCTGACGAGGAGAAAGCAGGAGCGTACACCCGGGCGACCGATGGACCCGGCGGCTTGGAGGCCACCATGCACCACCCCACGTACTCGGCGGCACAGCAGCCCCAGCCCTCGGGCGGACCCGCGAGCTGGGCATCAGACCTCATCGAGGCTTTGGGAGGCCCTGGAGCCGGCCTGGCCGTCGCGTTGGAGAACCTCTTCCCGCCCCTGCCGAGCGAGGTGATCCTCCCCCTGACCGGCTTCGCGGCCGGGCAGGGCGTGCTCACGCTGTTCTCGGCGATGTTCTGGACCACCCTCGGCTCGGTCGTGGGAGCCCTGCTCCTCTACTGGCTCGGGATGCTGCTCGGGCGTGAGCGCGTGCACGCCCTCTGGGCCAAGCTGCCGTTGGTGAAGGTCTCCGACCTGGAACGCACGGAGAAGTGGTTCGCCGAGCACGGCAGCAAGGCGGTCTTCCTCGGCCGCATGGTGCCGGTCTTCCGCAGCCTCGTCTCCGCTCCGGCCGGGGTGGAGCGGATGCCCCTGCCGTTGTTCGTGACGCTGACCGCGCTCGGCAGCCTGATCTGGAACGCCGCCTTGATCATGGCCGGCTACTGGCTGGGCGACCAGTGGAACGTGGTGGAGAAGTACGTCGGTTTCCTCTCCAAAGCCGTCCTCGTCCTGAGCGCCCTTGCCCTCACGGCCTTTGTGGCCGTGCGGTGGCGCAATCGCAACCGTGAGCACCACACTCCCTCGGACCGCACTTGAGATCTCACTGATCGATGCGTGAGAGTGGTCGGGGGCCAGGCCGGATTACTGGCCGGCCACGGGTGAGTCGACGGACCATGACGCCGATCACCGCCCAGCGTTTGGGCTGGACCTGGAAGCCCTTCTGGCCGGGCCCTTGCGGGCGACCGCCTCCTGATAGAGCAAGCCATCGGCGCTCTCGACAGACGAGCAGCCCGGGAAATCGCGGCGGCCGTCAAAGAACCCGACGCCGACTTCCTGGCACGCACTCTGCCCGACCCTCACGCTCGAAATGCCCGGCCGTGATGGCATCGAAGATGCCACGGCCCTGGGCGACATCATGCGCGTTCCGTCAGAGGCGCATGATCGGCCGGACAAGTCCTAGCGGGCCGCGTTCAACAAGGGGTCGTGGTCCGGGCAGGGCGGGCGCAGGGACGGGGCCGGAACCCGGTAGTGGATTCGGTCGCGCAGCCGGCCCGTCCACGGCTCCTCCGGGGAGGCGCGCCTGACGAGCAGATGGCGGCTGCTCCCTCGCACGAGATGGGTACGGTACTCGTGCAGCAACGGGTCCTCGGGACCGAGGAAGTCCCTCACCTGGTCCTCCACCAGGCAGAACGGGCAGTGGGTTCCGGGCGGCAGATGGAACTGGCGGCCCTCCGGCCGCGTGTCGTCGCCGAAGGCGGTGAGCACCAGGGCACCTCTGGGTGACACGCAGACGCCCATGACCTGCGGCCCCGGGGCTTCGGTCACCGCCCGTACGAGATCGTGGAAACGGGCGGTGTCCACGCGCTCGATCCGGGCCACCGTGGCGCGGAGCGCCGCGAACGCGCTGGCCGTGGCCGCGAGCAGGGAGACCACCGCGACCACCGGTGCCGCCCAGGACGGACCGGTCGCCCAGAGGGTCCAGAGCAGGCTCACGTTCAGCACCGCCATGAACAGCACCGCCGTGCCGAGCCCGGCACGGCCCTTGCGCACGACGCGGTACGAGAACGCCAGGAAGGCGCCCACGAGGACCGGCACGATCCAGTCGGGTACCGTCATCCGCGTAAGCCGTCGTATCGCATCCCGACTCCCCCTTGGAGAAAAGCGTTCGACGCTCGATGACGACTTCCCCATTGCGACGTCGACCTCCTGGACATGCTTCCACCATGGGGCCGGTCACCACCAGCCGTCGGAGCGGAAAGCCCCCGGCCCGCTGAGGCCCGCGGCCCCGGGCCCGGCCTAAAGGTGGGCCAGAGCGAACGCCGACAAGAAGCCGATCACGGTGACCAGGCCCGTCAGCAGGTGCACCCTGCCGTACGCCTCGGGGATCATCGTGTCCGCGATCATCGCCAGTATCGCCCCGCCCGCCACCGCCGTGATCGTCGCCATCACCGCCGCGGACGCACCGCCCAGCAGGGCGTAGCCGGCCAACGCCGCCAGACCGCTGACCACAGCGATGCCTCCCCACAGGGCGAACACGTATCCGCGACCGCGCCCGGCGGCACGCATCCCGGCGGCGCTCGCGAGCCCCTCGGGCAGGTTGCTGATGAACACCGCCCCCACCGTCGCCACTCCCAGGTGCCCGCCTCCCAGCAGGCTGGTACCGATGACGACGGATTCCGGGACCCCGTCCAGCAGCGCTCCCAGGGCTATGGCATTCCCCGATCCCGGCGCCTCGTCCTCGGAGGGCTGCTGTTCCCCGGAGCGCTTCCGATGCCGCGCGCCCCGTCGCGCCAGGAGGGCATTGGCCCCCGAGTACACGGCGGCACCGCCGACGGCGCCGGTGACCACGGGCATCATGCCGGAGCGTTCGTACGCCTCGGCGATGAGTTCGAACGACACCGCGGCCATCAGGACACCGCTGCCGAAGGCCATGACCAGTGCGATCAGCCGGGGCGGAACCCGCACCAACGTGCCGACGGCCGCCCCCACCAGCAGGGCCGCCCCCGCGAACAGGCCCCATCCGCCCGCAACCAACGCTCCCGTCACAACCGGCCCCTCTCACCATCGTCGACAGATGCGCCCCTCCTACCCGCCGAACAACAGAACAGCGAACGCCGGCACGATCCCGTCTGGTACCCGGCAGGTATGGGCGGGACGCGGCCGGGCATCCGGGCAAGGAGCCGGCCGCACTCCCGGGCCGCCCGTCGACGTCGAGGAACTCCGAGGAGCGAGAAGGTGAAAGGATTCCGCAGCTTCATCCTGCGCGGAAACGTGGTCGACCTGGCCGTGGGCATCGTCATCGGGGCAGCGTTCACCGCCGTCGTCAACGGCTTCGTGAGCGCCTTCCTGACGCCCCTGGTCGGGCTGGCCGCCGGCGCCACCGGCGACATGAACCGCAAGACCTTCACCGTGGGCGCCACTCAGTTCCCCTACGGTGCCTTCATCAATGCGGTGATCAGCTTCCTGCTCCTCGCCAGTGCTCTGTACTTCCTCGTGGTACTGCCGATCAACAAGCTGCACGAGCGTCTCGCGCCGCACCAGGACGTCCAGGCGCCCAAGCGGGACTGCCCCGAATGCCTCAGCCCCGTTCCGGCCCGGGCCCGCCGCTGCGCGGCGTGCACCGCTCCCCTGCCCGCGGTACCCGTCCAACCGGGGGACACGACCCGGCGCATCGAGTAGCGGGCTGCCGGTTCCACCCCTGTCAGGGCGGGCCGGTGCGGTAGGGAATGGAGATGTGCGCCGCGCAGGGGCGGTCGGGAGTCGGGCAGCCGGTACATCGTGTGCAGGGCGCGGCGAAGGACGGCCAGGTAGCCGGAAGCCGACCGCAGGGCGCTCAGGACGCCGCTGATCAGCGGCGTCCACGGCCGGAAGGATGCTGTGCAGGGCGCGGCGGGGCGGTGCGGACGTCGCGGACGGCCAGGCAGGCCACCACGTGCGCGACGGTCTCGCCGAGGCCCTGAAGACCGCCGCGGGCGAGCGCAGCAAGGCGGCCGGGGATCAAGCGCCCCCGCGACGGCATCCACGCGGGTGGAGACGGCGATAAGGGCCCGGCTGAGACAGGCCGTAGTCGAGCACGGCAGCGGCGCCCGTAGCGGTGTCTCGCGCGCGAGACGATTCGATGCAGGCCCCGACCGCGTCGTGGATTGCGGTCAGCGGCGGCCGCACCGGGCCGGCGACGTCGCCCTGGTCGTGCTCGTGCTCATCCCCGTCTTCATCGTCCTGCGTGTCGGCGAGCCCAGCCAGGACGCGCGTGTCCTCCGACAGGTGCTCTTGCCCCATTGCCAAGTGATATCGACCGGTGCGGTCGAACGCCTTGTCGGTATGGTCAGCCCATGGACACCCTTCTGGAGAACGTGGATCGCGAGATCTTGAACGGCCGGATCATCCATGCGATCAAGGCGTACCGGGACGCGTCCGGCTGCACGATCCACCAAGCGATGGACTTCGTCCGAGAGCGCGACGCGGAGCTCCACCGCGACCGACCGAGCACCTGACCTGCAGGCTTCCTGACCGGTCAAACTCTCTTGGCAACCGGTCAGGATCGCCTGTCGGACAGCCGGCCCGGATGCGTCCGCCACCGTTCGTCTGCCAGCCACCACCTCACCCACGTCCATCGCGCTGACCTGCGGCAGTCCGTCTTCGGTGACGCAAGCAGTCGTCAGTTGGTGTCGTGAGAACGCGTGTTGCCCCCGTGCCACGGCCCGACACGCAGCGGTGCCGATGGGCGGCTCTGCGGTGTCGGTGTCCGGGTACGGGGCCCGGACAAGGAATCGGAACGAAGTGAAGCGGACGGTCAACGCCCTGAAAAACTTCAGGGCCGTGGCCACGAGGTTCGACAAGCGCGCCTGCGTCTTCCGGGGCACCATTACCGCTGCCGCGACCCGGCTGTGGCTCAGGACGTGATCGGGCAGCAGGAATTCAGAGCCATCGTTGTGCCGCCTCGACGCTGTCCCCGCCACTGGTGTTGAACACAATCGCGGCCCGGGGCGCATGGCGCCGGACCAGGTTCACGATCTGCTCGAAGAGCGGAAGCAGCGGCTCGGTCCTGCGGATCCCGGCGCCGACGACCACGACATCCCACGGCTGCCTGGTCAACGATGCGACGAGGGTGGACTCGGCCGATTCGTCGAACACGATCAGTGTCATGGCCGCGTCGATGCCGTGCTCACCGAACCGGGCGAGCTCCGCGTCGAGCGCCGCACGAAGAGCCTCTCCGTCAACGCCGGGTATCGCTTGCGGGTCGTAACCGACAACAAGTGCAGAAGACATGCGGCCAACCTACCGAGCCCTGCTGTCGGCGTACTCGTCAAAGTGCTCGGCCAGGTACATGAGAACGTGCCCGGTGACCGGCTGGCACGGGACCCCGAGATCCCCGCCCGGGCTCAGGGGATGAGGATGACCTTGCCTCGGATCCGTCCGGATTCGCTGAGGTCGTGGACGTCCGAGAGGTCGGCCAGTGGCCGTGACGCGCTGATGTCGATGCTGAGCGCGGCCGCGTCGACGAGCTCCACGAGCGCCGCAAGATGTGCGACATCATTACGGGCGACCATGTGCGTTGCGCTCACGCCGGAATCGGCAGCCGGCTCGACAGGAGTGGCAATCGAGACGATCCTCCCGCCCGGTCGTACCAAAGATGCCAGGGCTGTGGCGGCCGACGGACTCAGCGGGACCAGATTGAGCAAGGTGTCCACCGGACCGTCGAGCGCGCCACCCACCGGCCCGGCGGTGTAGTCGATCACTCGGTTCGCCCCCTGCCGCAGGACCACCGTGGTGCTCCGCGGACTCGCCGTGGCGACCACCTCCGCCCCCGCGTGTTTGGCAAGCTGCGTCACGAAGCCTCCGACACCGCCCCCCGCCCCGTTGACCAGTACCCGCTGACCAGCACCCACCTTCCCGTGCTCGAGAACCGCCTGCCAGGCCGTCAGGCCGGCCACGGGAAGGGCCGCAGCGTTCGCGAGAGGGACGGACCTCGGCGCCGCGACCAGCACGGCTGCCGGCGCACGGACGTACTCGGCAGCCGCACCCCCACCGTCGAGCCGCCCGATGACCCGGTCGCCGACGGTCAGGCCCTCCACCCCCGCGCCGATCTCGACCACGGTGCCGGCGACGTCCCAGCCGAGCGCGTAGGGCAGAACCACAGGGAAGAACGTCTGGAGCATTCCGGCGCGCAGAGCGGCCTCAGTCGGATTGAAGGACGTCGCTGCGACACGGACAAGCACTTCACCGAAGGCGGGTCGCGGACGGGGAACCGCTTCATGGCGGATCACGGAGGCATCGCCGTAGTCGTGGATGCGCGCGGTCTTGATCATCGTCATGCCGCGAATCTACGAGCACTCACGGAGACGATCCATGCGTCAGGCTTCCCAGTTCATGCGCATACGTCTCGCACCCCTACTCTCGGCGCATGGACGTACTCAGCGACGTGGTCGCGGTGACACGGACCGGCCGGCCCCGGTCGGCGCACGTGCGGTGGCATGCCCCGTGGGGACAGGAGTTCGCCCCCGTCCCGGGGTCGGCGGGCTTCCAGGTGATCCTGCAGGGTTCCTGCTGGCTCCTGCCCCCGGACGCGGAACCCGTCCAACTGGTCGCGGGTGACGTGGTGTTCCTTCCTCACGGCAGCGGGCACACGCTGGCCGACAGTCCCGAAACCCTGGTGACGGCCCCTGTCTGCGGCCCCGACGACCACCAGCTGTACGGCCCCTACGCGTCCGACAGAGTCGACCGGAGCGGAGCCGGCGGTTCCGTCACCATGGTGCTCTGCGGGGCCTACCAGCTCGACCCGTCCCGCACTCACCCACTGCTGCTGACCCTCCCGGATCTGATCCATCTGCAAGCACGTTCGGACCGCCATCCTGAGCTGGGCTCAGCTGTGGCCCTCCTGGCCGCCGAGCTGGAGGACCCGCGCCTGGGCGCGGACGCAGTCGTCCCCGCCCTCCTGGACACACTCCTGCTGTACATCCTGCGCATCTGGTTCGACGAACAGCCCGCCCGAGAAGAGACCACCGGATGGGCCGCGGCACTGAACGACCACCAGGTCACCGCCGCCCTGCACGCCATCCACCGAGACCCGGCAGCACCCTGGACCGTGGCGGGACTCGCCGAGCAAGCCGGGCTGTCCCGGGCACCCTTCGCCAGACGATTCGCCGCGCTGATCGGCCAACCGCCCCTCGGCTACCTGACCTGGTGGCGGATGACCACCGCAGCACGCCTGCTGAGGACATCGAACGCACCGTTGAGATCCATCGCCGCACAGGTGGGTTATACGTCCGAGTTCGCCTTCGCCCACGCCTTCAAACGAACCTACGGAACCCCACCCGGCGCGTACCGCCGGAACAACTGATCCGGATCGGCAAACCTGAGCATGTTCAGTCGTACGCGGCTGGGCGCATTCGGGTGTGCGCCGACACCTGCGCGAACATGATCCGCCGAACTGGCCTGACAACCCAAGCAGCCAGCAGGCAAAGCGCGCCCGGCGTGACAGGGACACCCACCCTGGTAGCCGTCCGACCACCACGTGCTCCGAGACGGACGAGGAACCGCGAGCGGCCATGAAGGGCCTGTGTCCCACCACACTGGCCCGAAGCCGAAGACGCGCTGGCGTGACAACCGGGCGGCGAGGGGCGCCACCCGAGCCTTCCCGGGCGGCGCCCCTCGTTGTGCCGGGCGGGTCAGGCAGGGGTGGAGGCGGTCAGGCGATGCATCCGACCACCGCGTCCCCCACGCGCAGCCAGCCCTTGCTGTCGGAGCGGTACCAGGCCCAGCCGGCACCGGTCGCGCACAGGACGAGCGCCCACGGTCCGACCTTCTTGACCAGGATCTTCGCTCCCTTGCCGGCCCAGTTGAACGCCGTGACGAGCCACGACCACCACGGGTCGGCGGTGACGGGATAGACGACACCGGCCCGGTCGTGGTCCACGACCTGCACCAAAGAGCCGTCCCTGAGCGTGAAGTGCGTCGGTACCGCCTTTCCTTCCGCGTCCTTCGCCCAGGGCGCCGCAACCACGGAGACCGGCTGTCCGTCAGACCCGAGGACAGCGGCTCCGCCGTCCTCGGTGAGCACCACCCGGCCGCCGCCTTCGATGCTGATGCCGTAGGCGTACTCGGTGGGCGCGCCGGGCTCGGCGATGACGGTCAGCATGCGCGCGCCGCCGTCCTCGGTCGCCTGCACCGCGTTGGAACTGCCGGTAGCGGATCCGTAGGCCACTGTTCCGGGCGCGACCAGCCTGCCCCGGGAGCTGTCCTCGGCGCCCGGCAGGTCGATCGTGACGGCGGGACCGTCCGCGCGGTCGACGGTCACCCCTTGCGAGGCGTCCTTGGGAATGTCGACCGTCGCGCCTGCCGCCGTGCTCGTCGCGGCCGAGTCGGCATCGGTGACCGCCTTCACGGTGTCGGACTGCGCGAGCAGACCGGGAACCTCCTCAAGAGCGCGGGTCACCTCGGTCGTGGTCACCACTGCTTCGGAACCGGTCGTGTCGGCCGCGAACGCGGGAGCCGTCAGGCCACCCAGCATGAGAGCACCGGCCGCCAGAAAGCAGATCATCTGTCGCTTCACGCCGCTCCCCCCTTTCGTACTTGGAACGGACGCGTCGCCCGCGAGGCGACGCGAAGCGCCATGCTTCAGCCTGGGACAGGATCCGAACAGACACCCTCCGCGATCGTGACGCGCCCGAGATGTCCGCGAAAGAAAAGAGAAGAACTTTCGTCATCCAAGATCCGGAAGGATCGAGAAGAGCCCCTTTAGCAACCTTTTCCTTCCTCTTCTACCGTTCGCGTGGCCACCCGGCCGACGAGCCGTCCGGTCAGGCACCGCGGGATGCGACCGGACAGGTCGATCGACGACGGGCGGAGAAGCACGCGAAGCTCCTGGCGGTTGCGGGCGTTCTTGGTCGGGAACCCGCCCTACCGGGAGCTTCGTCGTTCAGCAGATCCGTCCAGCGTGCGGCTGGCACCGTCGGGTCGGGAAAAGGATCAGTCGGTCAGCAGGCGTACCTGGTTGTCGTCCGTCACCTCGTACACGTCGATGTGCAGGATCTGTCGTACGTGGGCCGGAACGCGCGCTGCGGCCTTGACAGAGGAGGACGGCACGACGAGGACGTAACGCGTGTGCGGGTTCTGGCTCGTCATGCGGCGCAGCAGCCGGCCGTAGGCGATGTCGGCGTCGATGCCTTTCTCGCCGGTACGGCCCTCGGCCTCGCAGATCAGCCGTTCTTCTCCGCGCACGGCTTCCAGGTCGGTCCACCGGTCCGTGGGATCGACCGGTGTCCAGCGTTCGGCCAGGAGCCAGGTGCGGAAGGTGTCGGTGACCCGGTCCTCGTCGCTGTCGCGCGCAAGGAGCTTCCTCAGTACCACCAGATCGACGTCTTCGTTGCGGTGCAGCCGCCCGCGGCCGTCCGCGTCCAAGTCCGCGGGGCGGATGACGATCAGGCGCAACCCGTGCGCGGGGATCTCCGTGTCGCGCCGGGCGTCGTACAGGGCTCGCTGCTCGCCGCGATGGACACCGCTGACGGTCAGCCGGTCCGGCTTGTCGAAGTGGGCCATCGGCTGGTCGTGCTGCAGTTCACGGTACTCGACCACGAGCCCATGACCCGGCCAATAGGCATCCACCGGCAGCCTGACCTGCCTGCCGCCCACTCCGGGATCCCCCACCAGCCAGTCGAACCTGTGCTGCGCCAGAGCGCTCTCCCCCAGGATCCGGCTGCACAGACCGACGACATACGCCTCGTCGCTGTCATCTCTCGTTCCCATGAACGGGCATCCTGCCACCACCAACCCGGTCCAGCCCGCCCTGCGGGCCGGCGGTGGACCGGTCGTCGCGTTCGCCGCCTACGCCTCCCTGGTCGACCGGGACGACCCGGCGGGGCCGACGCAATCCGCGAGCCGCGCGCCTCTTCACCGAGGTCAGCGGGTCAGCGGGTCAGCGGGTCAGATGCCGAACTCCGCCGCCGTCAGGCCGAGCGCGGCACACGCCTCGCGGATGATCTGCTCCTCGGCAGGCTCGATGAAGCCGTCCGCACCCGCGATCACAATGCCGGTCTGGATGACGGCCCGCGCCTCGGCGGGCTTCTTCGCCACCTTGACGACCTCCTGAAGCACCGCCGCCTTGCCCATGACGAAACCGGCCGAAAGCTGGTCGGCGTGCTTGTTGAAACGCTGGCGGAGCTGGTCGGCGGGGAAGTTCTGAAGCACGTCATTGGTGAGGATGAGCGATTCGACGTGCTGGCGCTCGGCCGGGTCGACCCGTCCGTCGGCGGCGGCCACCAACGCGCACATGGCCATGCTGGCGTCCCGGAAGGCGCCGCTCTTCAGCTCCGTCTTCAGCGACGTGAGCTGCGACTTCAGCGCGCTCACGAGCTCGGCCCTGGAACCGCCCCCGGACCGTGCGCCGGACGGCCCGTGGCCGCCGGAGCCGCCGCGCGCCCCTTGGGCCTGCTGCAGACCCCTGGCCGCCTGGTCCTTGATCCGATCCCACATCGCCACTCGTGCCACCTCAACTTCTGTTACGTCGTCCCTCGCCGGGTGCGCATCATCGCGCACCACCCTGCCAACGCCATCCACGCACCGTAAAGTTCCACCACCACAGCTGACACGACGCACTCAGCTCACATGCCACCTCGACACAGTCACAGTCGCGCCCGGCCCGCCCCATGCGGAGCCGTCATCGAGATCACTGTCAACATCCTGGTCCATTCCCGCGCGGGGAGTAGTGGAGTTGGTGGGCTTCCGTGCGTGGCATGTGAGGGCTTGTTTGCTTGTCCGGCGCGTTCTGGGCCGGGGCTGGGGCTGTCAGTCCGTGGTGGTCAGGCAGTGGTCGAGGAGGGCGTGGATGCGGGAGGTGGGGAGGGAGGGGTTGGTGGCGGCGCCTTCGGCGGTGTCGGAGGCGGTGAGAAGGGTCTCCAGGGTTTCGGGGGTCAGGGAGGGGTTGGCGGCGGCTGCCCGGCGTACGGACGGGTCGGGGTCGTTCAGGGGGAGGTCGGTCAGGGTGGGGTCGGCTGCGGCCAGGGCGCGTACCTGTGGGTCCGGGTGGTTGATGAGGTGGGCGGTGCCGGTGCGAGGGAAACCGGGCAGGGTCAGCAGATGAGGTCGGTGGGCTGGGCGGGTGACGAAGACGTCCAGGAGGAGACGTGGCGGGGCCAGGGGGTGGTGGCAGGCCAGGTCGACGCGTACCGCTTCGTCGTCGTCCTGCGCGAGCTTGTCGACGAGTTCGGCGGGCAGGCGGGGCGACCTCGCCGCGACCTGGCGAAGCGCCGGTTCCCCGGATGCTGCGCAGGCGGCGAACCATTCGGGTGAGGAGTCGGTGTCGGGCTCGTTGATCGGGCAGGTGCAGTCCGGTCCGTGGCCGTCGGTCCAGTTGAACCAGCTGTACTCGTCCCAGGTGCGGGGGTAGGGACGGAGGCGTACCCGCACCCGCACGCCGTCGTCCGGGTCCTGCTTCAGCTCCGCGATCAGGTGCGGTTCCAGGTCGGGACGGGCGGCGATCAGCGCGCGGACCTCGGCCTCGGGGTGGCGGGCGAGCCGGGCAACGGCATGGGCCGGGATGTGGGGGTTGCGGGCCAGGGGGAGCACGGTGCCGTCCGCGAGGCACTGGTCGACGACCGCGTCGGACAGGGCGCACGTGGCGAACACAAACAACTTGCCGCGCGCGTCGTAGTCCGGCAGCTGGGTCTCCACCTGTCGCGGGTCCAGCACCCGGTCGGCGTTCTCGGCCGCTTCGCGGACGGCGGGGTCCGGGTCGTCGAGCAGCGCCTCCCGCTGCTCCGGGGTGAGCGAACCCCAGTTCTGGGTGGCCCGTATCCGGAGCCCGGAGTGCTCACGATCGGCCAGGGAGCGGCGGAAGGACAGCGGCATCTGCCGGGACGATTCGAGCTCCGACGTGATCTCCTCCGCGGTGAGCCTTCCGTCGTCGCCGCCGTCCTGCGCGGTCAGGAGGGCGACGAGGATGTCGTCCGGGAGCGGCCGGACGTATCGGAGCCTGAAGCCGCAGCGGGGATCCGGGCCGCCGGCTAGCCATGCGCGGACGAGGCCCGACGGATCCTTCGCCAGCGGAGCGAGCCTCGCCGGGTCGATGAACCGGTTGCGGGCCAGCGCGCCACGAATAGCTCTGACCGGATGGCGCAGGGCCGCATCGACGACAGCGTCGGGCAGGTCACGGCCCTCGCACATCAGCGGGCCGGTCTTCCCCGCCACCGGGTCGAGCAGACGTGTCAGCGCCTCTGCGGGCGCGGCCGGGTTGAAGGCGATACCGCGCAGCCACAAGGCACGAAGGGAGTCGGGCATCTCGCCATCCTGCCACCTACCCCTTCCGAGCCGGGCTGGCAACGGCAGCGGCAGCGGCAGCGGCAGCAAGCGGTGCGGTCCAAAGCGTGAACGGACGCGCCCATCGCAGTCGGCCACCTCTGCCACGACCGCTTGACGGCAGCGGCCTGGTCACCTCATAACCACACAGATGCGACTCCACCTCGGAAGACGTTCTGCGAGCCCGATCCGTCGCCCTGAAACGCGTCAGGAAAGTACCCATCGGGGCGGATGCCCCGGGTCGGTCGGGCAAGTGAAGACGTGGAGGTCTCGGTCACGGCCGAAACGGAGCCGGGTGGGCTGGGCGACGGACTGGCCGCCCCGGATCGAGGCCATCCCCCGCCGGGACGGATCGCGGTCTTCGAGGGGCATCCAGCTGTGCGAGTCGGGGTCCATCTCGTCGCCCCCTGCTGTCAGCAGGAGCCGCATCGGGGCCACGCAGGACGCGCAAGTGATGTCCATCGGGCCCGTCGACGCCCAGCTGGGAAAGCCGCCGACCCGCCAACCGGGCGGTATCGAGAGGGCACCCTGGTAGCTGAGGACGTCGCGGCCGCCTTTAGCCGTCTGGGCATCGTCCCAGGCATCGATGCGGGCGATCAGAGCCGCAGGCAGCGTGTCGTCCTCCGCCCACGGATAGGTGTCCACCTCCTCGGGGTGCACGACACAGGGCTCGGGGAGTTCGTGCTCCCACCGCAGCAACGGCACTTCGGGCGCGGCGGCAAGGAAGTGGTCCGCTTGCTCGGTCCGCGCGGTCCACCGCCACTGCAGGAGGTATCGGCGCTCCAGGTACGGGCCATGGGTGAACGGGCAGCGGAAAAGCTGCACCAGGTCAGCTCCGCCGGGTCCGGCGGCCAGGCCGGGAACGTCCCGACCGAAGAACTGAGCGAGCGCCACGAAGGGTACCGGCCCGCCCTTCCCGGGACTGCCGTCGTCGGGCCACTGGCGGCTCCGTGGCCATGCGCCCACGGCTCGGGCTGCGCGGATCTCATCCGGTGCGTATCCCTCGGTCTCGGGCTCGTGGGGCTCGCGGCAGACCGGCCACGGCTCGTTGCCCGGCCACAGCAACGGCCCGCCGACATGGCTGTCGTGCCGCCCGGGCCGCCCCGGCCGTGGGTGCAGGCGGGTGGTCCGCCCTCGGTACGCCGCCAGCTCCGGGAAAACGGTCTCCACGGCAACCGGCCTGGCCGGCGTTGTCCTGGTCATACGCGGAACGTACGCGGCAGGGAGCACGCCACGCGAACGGGTTACCGCGAACCCTCCCGTGAGGACACCACAGGTGGTCAAACCAGAGCGCGCCGGGCCGAGCACAACCACGGCCCTCACAAATACGTAGGCGTTCCCAAATCTCGGCAACAACACCTCCCGTAGGAGGAGAGCGGTCCTGCCATTGAGGAGCGGACATTCTCGAAACCAACCAACAGAGGCGCAACCGCACTCACCGTCGCCGCCCACCCGACCCGCGAGCGCCTGACTTCTTCGTACGGCCATCGCGTACAAAGACACCTCATGAGTCAAGCCGTCAAGCGCAGACCGGCCCCACGCGGAAATCGGGTACTCGGTGCGGATACGGCCTGAGAGGCTATGAGGGTGACCGAGACGACCCCTCATGACGCCGCCCGTGCCCGATTCACCCGCCAGGCTCTGGCGCGCCTCGTCCTGTGCAATCACGCAGCGGACGTTGCGGATGGCGCCGCCGGCCTGGTCGCCACCGGCAACGACCCTGACACCGGTCCCGGAGGCCGGGTGAGCCAGGCATTCCAGCTCATCGAACTCGCGGAGCGCGCTCTGGTTTCGGCCGCGATCTACGAACGCGAGCGAGGCAGCTCCTGGACGGAGATCGGCCAGTACCTGGGTATCGGTCCCGCAGAAGCGGAGGAGCGGTTTGCCACGGAGCTGGACAACTGGAACACGGCCTTCGAGGTTCCCTACCGGCTCGACGACACCGGTCGAAAGCGCATACCCCAGCTGCCCACGGCAGCGTACGACCCCGCTTGGGCGTGCGACCGGCTCGATACCTGGACCGGGAACCGGCTCGTTCTCGTCAACGACAAGCGCCCCGTCAGCTCGGGTCTCGTCATGGCTGTGCCGGAAGAGGAGCACCCGTCAGTGAACCCGTAGCGGTGCTCGCCGGGAAAGCGATCGCTTCGTCGAACAGACTGCGCGTCTGAAGGCAGTGGCGGAGCCGGCTGAGCATCCGGTTGAACAGGTGCCGCGGAGCCCGCATGTGCCAGTCCCCTTCTGCGCGGCGGCGCCGATAGTGGAAGTCCGCGCCGGATGAACCGCTCAGGGAGGCGAAGGTCCACAGGTGGCTGATGTGGTTGAGCCGGTCATTCTCACGAACCGGCTTCCGGCGTGGCGGCGTTTGCCCGAGGCCCGCGTGATCGGGGCGGAGGCGGCGTACGCCTTCAGCCCTCCAGCCGTGGCGAACCGGGCCCTGTCGTCGCCGATCTCGCCCAGAATGCGGGCACCGACCTGGGGGCCGATCGATGCCCCCGGGGAACGTGACGGCGAGGGTGCGGCGTGCTTCAGGGCGTGTCAGGGTTCCCGGCTTGTCCCTGAACGCCTCGATCATCGCCGGGAAGTACTCCCCCGGTAGCGACCGTAGTTGTTTGGCGCGCTGCTGTGCATGGGTGTGCACGGGCCAGGACGGCGATGGCCTGGGCCGGGTCGGTATCGGCGGGCAGCGGGCGACGCACCGGCACGTCGGTACGGATGATGTTGGCGAGGACCAGGGTCGCGACCTGGTCCGGGTGGACGTCGGGACAGGCGGGGCGCCGCCGAGGTGGGCGCGCAGGCCGGCGTGAACGAGATGGTCGACTGCCGAGGTAGTCACGTGCGGACGGCTGTACGGCAGCCGCTTCCCCGGTGTCTCGGTCAGCCACTCCGCCGACTACGACGCCCCCGCCCGGACCGCCTCCGCGTCCGCGTTCTCGACCACCGCACGCGACCACCGGCCGGGCCCGGCATCGGCCGCCGGGACCGGCTCCGAATACGTCGCCCACCGCCGGGCCGGCATCGACGCCTTCAACCGGCCCGCAGTCCCGCACTCGTCATACGACTCACGCACGCCTCGTTCCTCGGCTCACACCACGGCGCGGCCCGCCGACCGGGCCGCGCCCGAAAGATTACGTCCTCGGTTCTTTTCCTCCGACATGCGATCTCGACCGAATTGGAAGCGTCGGCTTCTGGAGTGCGGCCGGGCCGGTCGCCGGTAAGTCCGGTTCGCGCAGTGCGGATCAGTGCCGTTCGAACGCCAGGTCTCGCGGCCGCATGTGCTCGCGTGGCCCCGCCGCCCGCAGGACCGCGTCCAGCACCCGGGCCGGGTCGGCCGCGTAGGCATGTGAGAACCACGCCATGTTGGCCTCCACCACGGCCCAGCGGTGGCCTGGGCGGTACGGGTCCAGCAGTTGCCCGACGTCCACGACGACGGCACTCGGCAGCGTGTGCCCGGCCGCGGCGGCCAGCCGGTCGGCGAACTCCGTGATCTGCGCGGCGGTGGCCCGGTCCGCGCGGTCCGTACCGAGCGGGCGGGGGTCGAGCCGGCCGAACACCGCGTACCGGCTCGCCGTGGCGATCCGGCCGTCCAGCAGGAACAGCCGGTACTCGGCCGCGAAGGTCACCACGTCGGACAGCAGCACCGGTGTTGCCGGATCCAGGGCGGTGGGCAGCCGGGAGCCGTCGGTGTAGACATCGGCCGGGAAGGACTTGTCACGGGGCGGCTTGACGAACGTCGGCCGGTCGATCGCCCACGCGTCCGCGATGGTCCCCGCCCGTACCCGGCGGCCGGTGAACTCTTCCGGCAATTCGGCGAGCCAGCCGTCCGCCGGCTCCAGCAACGCGAACCCGAGCCGGCCGGCCAGCCGCGCACCCGCGACCGGTCCGCCGTACCAGTAGGCGGGGCCCGCCAGGCCGGGCTCCTCCGCCGCTCTGACCGGCATCCCCCGGCCCGCCGCCTCGACGGCCAACAGTTCCATCGTCGACGTCCGCCGCCCAGGCATGACCAGCACCGCGAACCCCTCCTTCGCTCCGCCACGATCAGAAAACAAGCTCCAGCCTCGCAGCGCCGACCACGTACGAGTTCGTCAGCCGTCGAGGAGGAAGAGCATCCCCATCACGGCGTGGAGGACGATCAGGGCGCTGCAGCAGAAGACCAGGACGGCGCCCGCGTAGGTGTTCACCAGGTGCGTGAACGGCGGCACCGGCACCAGCACGTCCGCAGGGTCCTCCGGGGGGTGGGCCACGGTGATCGTGGGGCCGGCCTCGCCGTGCAGGAAGCCTCGGTACGTCCCGGTCGCGTCCGGGTAGACGTACCCCCCGCGGGACATCGTGGCCCGGGTGGCGGTCACCATGACACCGTACTGGTACAGCCAGCGTTCCCGCCGCGCGCGGATCACCCCGTACAGGCCCAGCCACAGGCCCAGCCAGGCGAGGCCGCCGACCAGGACCGTGAGGAGCACCAGGTCCCATCTGCCCAGCGAACCGGCCACCACGCAGAGGACGACGAGCGCCAGCAGGTGCCACAGCGTGCCCCGCAGGATCCGGCGGTGGAACCTCGTCCGCCAGGTGGGGGCGAGCGAACGGACCACGGCGAACGGGGCCCCGTCGACGTCGTCGCTGTCGGTCCGGTTCGCCAGGATCGCGTTGACCCCGTCGGCGAAGGCGGTGGCCGCCGCCTCGTCCACGTCGTCGATGCGGTGGACGCGCGGCGTCGCCCCGGCCTTCGCCCGCAGTTCGATCAGGACCGAGCGGCCCTCGGCGCGTATCCGGCCCAGCCCGTCGGGGGTGAAGGTGACCTGCTCGCGCGGGAGGTCGAGGACCAGTCCGATGTCCTCGACGGACAGGACGGCCCCGTCTCGGCCTCGGAGCACCGGGAGGGAGGAAATGGAGGTCGACATGGGCATGATCGTAGAGCGGGATGCCGTTCCGGTCAGCCCTTGGGTTCCCCGCTCGTCCTGCCCTTTCAGGGGAAAAGGGCGATGAGGGCTGCCGCGAAGGCGAGTACCTGTTCTCGCGGACATGGACGGCCCGGTAGATCGTCGGCAACTCCTGGGACTGGTGCTGGGACGTCTACGACGCCGAGGTCTACGGCGCCTGCCGGGTGCTCCGTGGCGGTGGTTGGTTCGATGAGCACTGGAGTCGCCGGGCCTCCGCACGGCGCCGCAGCCACCCGACTTTCCAGGTCGACAACGTGGATTCCGCGTCGCGCGTTCGGTCGTGCGCTGGTCCGCGTCGTGTACAGCCCGCCCCGTGCGGGGTCGGTCCGGCGATAGCGTGATCCTCATGACGGCTGAAGACGAGGCGCTGGTCGGCGGGATGGTGAACACGGGGGCGGTCTTCCGCCGGAGGGATCTGGTGGAGCGACCGGCACCGCGCAACGCGCGCGCCCTGCATGCCCATCTCCTTGCGTTGAAGGAGCACGGCTTCGACGCGGCGCCGGTCCCTGTCGGTCTCACCACGGATGGGCGTGAGCAGCTGAGCTTCATTCCTGGCGACGTGGCTCTGCCTCCGTTCTCGGAGTGGGCGATGACGAGTGCTGCCCTCGAATCGGTGGGGAGCCTGCTGCGGCGTCTGCATGAGACCAGCGCGGCCGTCGTGGTCGACACCCGTGCCGAGTGGCCTCCGGACCTTGCCGACCCGGAGGGAGGAACGATGTTGTGCCACAACGATGTGTGCCCGGAGAACGTCGTCTTCCGCGACGGTCGTGCCGCGGCCCTGATCGATTTCGACTTGGCGGCCCCGGGCCGTGCCCTCTGGGACATCGCCATGACCGCCCGCTACTGGGTACCCATGCTCGATCCCGAGTCCGCGGCGGCTCTCTATCCCCCGGAACTGGATGCGGCCGCACGGCTGCGGATCCTTGCCGACGGCTACGGCCTCTCGGCGGGGGACCGCGCCGAGCTGCCCGGCGTCATCGAGCAGGCCACGGAGGTCTGCCGGGCCTTCGTCGCCCGCCGTGTGGCCGACGGAGACCCCGTCTATCTCCGGGCGTCGGCCGAGCGTGGTGGAGGGGAACGCTGGGACCGCATGCAGGCCTGGCTGGTGGACCACCGCAAGACGTTCACGGCTGCCCTGCTGAGCTGACCGGCCCGGGCGTCCGGTCGCGGTACGCCTGGTGGATCTGGTGAATGGTGCCGCGCTTGCCGTGACACGCGTCCTTCGTCGGCTTGTGACGGAATCCTGCACGGTGAGCTGCCGGTTCATCTGCCTGCGGTAGGTGGCATCGGCTGAGTCGGCCACCCGTAGCTGCCGCAGCGCCTGCATGTGCCTGCGTGTGTCGGTCCCCTCCTGGACGAATCGGCTTCCGACGTAGCGGTGTTCGCCGGAGACCCGGTTGGTTAGGGCCGAGTCCGAGGCGAGAGAAGCGCCAGCTGAGCCGTCGTCGCCCGTCCTGGGCGATACTCGTCCGCGCGGAACGGCTCTCAGAACTCTCGGGCCTGGCCCGCACTGACGTCCACGCGCGCCGGCGGCTCAATCGGTGGCTTCGTGACCGAGGGATGGAAGCGATGCTCCGCAGTCGCGCAGAGGACGACGATTGCGACGCCCTCCACTGCCTTGTCCGGCTGCCCTGCGAGACGAGCCGGATCGAGCAGGCACGCCGAACGGTTGCGGAGTTCGCTCCCGAGAATCAGTACGTTCAAGAGATCATCGCCGGTTTTGGAACGCCATCGAGCCGGGTCCAGTGACAGCGTCCGGCCGGCACTCGTAGGGCTGGAGGCCCGCACAGCGTTCTTGAGCCGGTGTCGTGTCGCTCGGGGCAGGGTATGCCCCGCCCCGGGTGGCACGAAGCCGACGAGACGGGGGCGGGGATGGGTCGCGGGAATGTGGACAAGGGCTGTCTGGCGCTCGGGCTGGTTTTTCTGCCCTTCGGGCTCGGGCTCGGGTATGTGCTGGTGGTGGGGGCCTGGCGGTTCGGGCGCTTCCTGTGGACCACGGGCGTGCCACGGCTTGCCCAGGGCGATCCGATGGCGTGGACCGCCCTCGGCATGGTCCTTTTCTTCGTCGCGGTCGTGGTTTTCATTCACTGGGACGCAGGCCGGGACGGCCCGAGCCCCCGGCCCGGCCGGGCGGTCCATCGAGGAGAGGACTGGTACTGGCAGCCCGATCGGATCGAGTACCCGCCGAAGCCGAAGGACACTTCCCGGCGCCCGCCCTCCCCATGACCCGCCCGTCCCCTCCTCTCGACGAGACGTGACAGCTATGGGTTAGTCACCGGCTGACAGTGGCCCGGATACGCCAAAGGCGTCCACCGTCAGGCAGATGCCATGCCGTGCGGAGTGGGCGCGGCACCGCTCGCATGCCGCCGGGCACGCACCGTGCGTTCCCCGCCGACGCCGCGGCTCCGAGGGGCGCGCGCCGCTCGTGCCCTACATCTCTGCCTGTGGGATACGTCGCGATCCGGCTGTGGGACGCGGCAGCCGTTCCGCGTCGTGGTTCCAGGGAGGCCGGAGTGGAGTGGAGCAGTGGTCAAGAGTTGTGGGTGGGCTGGTTCAGCTCTCGCTGCGGTGGTTGAGGCCGTTCCTGGCAGTGTTGCGGATCCGCTTGGTGCGGCCGAGTTCGGCGAGGATCTCGACGGCCTCGGTGTTCGTCCCGACGGCGCTCTTGGACTGGAGCCAGTCGGACGACGCGAGCAGGTCGTCCGGTCGCCAGGGCAGCTTGAGCGTGACAGCGCGGAAGAGTGACCACTCCTGCAGGCGCCGGGTCAGGAAGGGGTGGTCGATCGTGGCCCGGGTCATCGCCTGCGCCCACCCCTCGTAGGCGGGACCGGGGTGGAGATCTGCGGCTCGACGGTCCAGATGCCGCAGCACGGCGGACTGGGCCATGGTCTGGTCCGGATCGGTGAGCACGCGGCTGACCAGTTCGACCTCGCTCGGGTCGGCAACATGCCTCAGCCTGTCGAGGTAGACCGCGAAGCGGACGTGCTCGTCCGGGTTCTGCGGGATGTCGTGGACGTTCATGCGGCTCGCTTCTCGCGCTCGATCAGGACGCCGTTCTCGAATCGTGCGCCCGCACGGACCGCCGCCGACGCGCCACGTGCGACCCCGGGCTCATGATCGGCGACGGTGCCACGGGCCCTTGGCGGGCGCTCGCCGAAGTGTTCCCGGCCACCAGGCCGCAAGCCCTCCGTCCGGGCGATCAGCTCCTCGGTGCTGTCCAGACGGACGCCGGGCAGGACCAGGACGCACGAGTAGGGCCGGCCGAGCCGCGCCTTCGAGCTCGGCCGACAACCCGGCCATGTACCGGTCGGCTTCCGCTTCCGGCGCGACGGCCGACGGCTGGCGTTCGGCGTTCGGCGTTCGGCGTTCGGCGTTCGGCGTTCGGCGTTCGGCGTTCGGCGTTCGGCGTTCGGCGTTCGGCGGGCGCCTTCCCGCACGATCCCGTCGATCAGCCAGCCGGGCTGCGTGGAGCCGTCGTCGGTGACTACGCCGGGCACGGGCGTACCTTCCCGACCCGCGCTGCAACGCGGGCCTGCTCGAAGACCTTAAGGATCATTCGGGAAGGTACGCCCTCCGCATGCCCTCCCGGAACCGATCCACAAGTCCTGAGCATCGCTCGGTGAAGCGCCCGGGGCGCCGGTGTCGAGGTGGAAGGGGAGCTGTGGTGTACGGAGCGCGGGGCGGGTGGCGGGGACGAAGAAGTACGTGATCGATGGGGGGAGGTCCGCGAGGAGGACGATCACGACGCCTACGGCACCACCGGTCCCTACGGGCCGTGGGAGGCGCACCTCGATGACGTCGCCGGGCGTGCGGTGGCCCTGCCCTGCCCGAGTGTCTCGCAGGTCTGCCGGGGCAGGTGCGTGAGTGGTTGGACCGGCTCTGTGGCTGGAGGGGAGGAGGGGGTGTATGCGTACGCGACGATGCTGAGGGCCTACGGCGAACTGGAGGCGATCGTCGCCGAAACCGGCCCGCACAGTGATCCGGCCGGCCGTGGGGTCGCTGTGCCCGGCGGAGGGCGGTCGCCCTCCGCGTGTCGACGCCGATCTGTCTCCTGGCGGACGGCAGGGTTCGGCCCGGCTGATCACCGCAGGCACCGACGCCGTGGATGTGGTCGCCACCGTCGTCGGACGCGGACTCCCCCGATCGCGTCGGTCGCGGGCATGCTCGGCGCCCGCCCGGTCCTGCTTGATCACTACGCGGGCTTCCACCGGCTCCACATGCTGTCGGGAGCGCGATGCCGGACACTCCTGTTATAGGACCCGCATTGTTTCGCGCAGTCCGACGTGAGGGTGTTCGGTGTGCTTGACGTCCCGTTCTGGCTGTGGGGGGCATTCGCCGCGACGGTGGTCGTGTCGCTGGTGGTGGATCTGTTGGCCCATCGCACCGCGCACGTCATCGGTTTCAAGGAGGCGGCCGCATGGAGCGGCCTGTGGGTGGGCCTCGCCCTGATCTTCGGTGCGGTCGTCTTCCTCGTGCTGGGTACGACGGCGGGTACCGAGTACACGACGGCCTGGCTGTTGGAGAAGAGCCTGTCGGTCGACAACCTGTTCGTCTTCGCCGTGATCTTCGCGTACTTCAAAGTGCCCCGGGCTTATCAGCACCGCGTGCTGTTCTTCGGCGTCATCGGCGCGCTCGTCTTCCGCGGGATCTTCCTCTCCCTCGGCGTGGCCGTGGTCAGCCGTTTCACCGCGGTGCTGTTCGCCTTCGCCGCGGTGCTCTTCTACAGCGCCTACAAGCTCCTCAAGGACGAGGAGGAGAGTTTCGACCCGGGCAAGAGCTTCGCCGTGCGGATGCTCCGCAAGATCATCCCGGTGCGGGACGAGTACGCCGGGGCGAAGTTCTTCGTCAAGGAGGCGGGCAAGCGGGTGGCGACTCCGCTGCTCGCGGTGGTCGCCGCGATCGAGGCCGCCGACCTGATCTTCGCCGTCGACAGCGTCCCGGCCGTCCTCGCGGTCAGCGACGACGCGTTCATCGTCTACACCAGCAACGCGTTCGCCATCCTCGGCCTGCGGGCCCTGTACTTCATGCTCGCCGGGCTCCTGGACCGCTTCCACTACCTGAGCAAGGGCCTGGCGATCATCCTCGCCTTCATCGGCGTCAAGCTCGTCCTCCAGGCATCCCACAAGATGATCAGCCCCGACATCCCGGAGATCCCCTCCCCCGTCAGCCTCGCCGTCATCGTCGTCGTCCTGACGGGTTCCGTGGTGCTCAGCATCAAAAGGCCCGCTCCCGAGAGCGCCACGGAACAGGCCGGCGAACAACCGGCCGCTCCCCCGCCCCCGGGGCAGCCCGGCCGGCCGCCCGTGGCAGATGACCCTGATCCCCCTGCCGGTCCAACGGGTCGGGATGATTGACCCCCTCGCCCATGGCAAAAAGTCGGAAAACTTCCCTGCATGCCCATATGGACATACAGTAAAAATATGGTCAAAAAGAAGCTTGAAGCCGAAGCGTACGAGTGTCCGACCTGCAAGCAGTCCGTGCCGGTCGTACCGCACCGCCACAAGACCCTCGGCGTATTCGTCGCCGTACCAGGCCCGGGCACGTGTCAGAACCGCGACTGTCCCGACTACCGGCTGGACCCCAAGCACAAACACCCCCCGGCCCGGCATTGATCCGAAGCCCTTGGACGGCCGGGGTTCGTCCCCGCGGGTGCGCTGCCCGGCGTGGGCAGGCCGGGGCGTCACCGGGCGGTGAGGACGAAGCCGGCGGCGGCGACGCGGGGCTCACCTCGCTGATCAGTGCGCTCGCCACGCTCGGCCCGATCGCCGCCACCGCCACCTCATAGCTGTGTCACGAGACGGATACGCCGCCACCCCGCAACCAGCCTCTCCGGCAGGCTGATCCGATGCGCATCCGAACTGCCCCTCTCGCGGCCGCCCTGCTCCTCGGTCTCACCGCCTGCGGCACAGCCGACAACCCGCCCGCCACGCCCTCGGACAAGGGCGGCGCCGAAGCGTCGACCGCCTCACCGTCCACGAATGACGCCACCAGGACCGTGAGCCCCGAAGACCTCGCGAAGGCCCGAGAAGCCGCCGGCCTCCCGCCCGAGCCGACCGCCGAGGCCCGGCGGGCGGAGGTCAGAGCTTGAAGACCGCTCCGCGCCAGGTCCACCCCGCGCCGAGGACCGCGGCCCGCAGCGGGTCCTTCATGTCCGAGGTGTCGAAGCGGTAGGACTCCGTCGCCTGGAGGTCACCCTCGGGCCCCCGCTCGACCGATCGGCGCCATGACACCGTCTTGACCTGCCCTCGTGACCCTTCGGCCGACACGGCCGGCCTGGGCGTACCGCCGACCCACGAGATCTCGAACTGGCGATCGATGGTGCGGACTTCATGGGATTCCGGGACCAGGCGCATCCTGAACTGGGTGACCCGGCTCACCCGGGTGCGGGCGAAGAAGGTGTGCCAGGCGGGATCCGAGATCCGCCATTCCGCCACGAGGTCGGCACCTTCAGGGGCACCACCGCGCACGACGAACGGCACGTCCGGTCCGTTGAGCGCGAGCAGCGCTGCCCGGACCTCCTCCGCGGAGTGCGGGGCCGTACCGCAGTCGGGGTGCTCAGTTCCGGTCAGCCTGGCGAAGAAGCCCATCCGCCCAACCTACGAAAGCTCCGGCCCCGACCACAACACCTCCCCGCAGCGGGACCGGTCCCGCCCGGCCGGCGCCGTCGCGCGACCGTCAGGTCCTCACGCGCCGCGAAGCACGGTCACCCCGCCTCAAGGTCTACACCCGTTGCGCGTCCTGGGCGGGTGCCTGCGGGGGCCCGGTGTCAGGGCCGGGCCCCCGCAGGCTGTCGGAGGGCCGCGTCCAGGCGGTGGTGGTGATGCGCCTGACGGCTTCGCTCGTGAGCTGCCGGTCGTGCGGTGCGGTGTCGAGGGCGCGGTGAAGGGCGAGCCCTTCGACAAGTGCGTCGAGCTGGCGGGCCGTGTCGGCGTCGAAGTGGCGTTCCAGGAGTTGTCGGCTGCGGATCATCCACTTCCGTGTCAGTTCTCGGTACTCCGGACGCCGGGCCGCGAGGGTGTAGAGCTCGTGGGTGAGGATCAGGTCGCGCTGCGGTCCCTCGGAGAGTTCGTGGATGAGATCGGTGACCGCTTCGCGTGCCTGCTCGGCGCTGTCGGCCGCGTTCAGATGCCTCTCGAAGAGATCGGCGACGTGGCCGGCGAAGCGGGTGAAGGCTTCGCGGAGCAGTTCGTCGATGCCTTGGAAGTGGTAGGTCATCGAGCCCAGCGGCACACCGGCGCGGGCGGCGACCTTGCGGTGGGAGACGCCGGCGACGCCTTCGTCGGCGATGTGGTCCAGGACGGCGGTGAGGATGCGCTCGCGGCGCTGTGGGTCGGTGTGTCCGGTGCCCATGGGAGCCGGGGACCTCAAAGGTCCCGGACGGGCCGGGCGGGGCTGCCGACCGCGACGACGTTCGCGGGGATGTCCCTGGTGACGACCGATCCGGCACCGATGACGCTGTTGTCGCCGATGCTCACGCCGGGGCAGACGATGACGCCTCCGCCGAGCCAGACGTTGTCCCCGATGCTGATGGGGAGCGCGGCTTCCAGCTTGTCCCGCCGGGGCTGCGGCTCCAGGGGGTGGGTGGGGGTGAGGAGCTGGACGTTCGGGCCGATCTGGCAGTCCTCGCCGATGGTGATCGCCGCCACGTCCAGTGCGGTCAGGTTGTAGTTGACGAAGGTCCGGGCCCCGACGGAGATGTTGCTGCCGTAGTCCACGTACAGCGGCAGTCGCACCTCGATTTCCTCGCCCGCGAAGCCGAGCAGTTCGCCGAGGAGGGCCCGGGCCGCGCCGGGGTCGTCCAGGAATGCGGTCCGGTAGCGCTCGGCGAGCCGCATGGCGCGCCGCTGCCTCTCCGCGATCTCGGGATCGTCGGCGATGTAGAGATCGCCCGCGAGCATGCGCTCCAGGTTGGTGCGCGGGTCGTCGGCAAAGTGGTCCACCTTCATGCGTACGATCGTACGCCCCAGAAGGTACGTTCGTACATTCCGACCGCCGAAGAGAATCGGCGTCTCACCGCCTGCCGTGCGCGGACTCGTCAGCCCAGGTACCGCGCCACCGCTTCCTCGGCCTCGGCCACGTCCTCCGCCGCCCAGGCCACGTATCCGTCGGGCCGCACCAGGACGGTCGTCCGGCGGTCACCCGCCCGGTGCTTCACGGTCAGCCGCCCCCCACGGACGACGGGGCCTTCGTGCGTCCCGGGCGTGATCAGTACGAACCGGCCGCCGCGCAGCGCCTCGTGGAGCCGGCCGTCCTTGAGGGAGACGTCGGGGACGCGGGTGCCGGTGAGGCGGTGGGCGCCTCGGGGGGCGGGGTAGGCGTAGCCGATTCCGGTGACCCGGCCCAGGACCTTGCGCCGGGCGGGCGGGGTGACGCCGACGAACGCGGGGGCCAGAGCGCGGACGGCACGCGGCAGCGGATTCCGCGTGCGGGCCAGCCGGACCAGTGCGGCGCCTGGCGCTCGTCACTGTGGAAACGGGAGAGCCGGCGGGCGTCGTGCATGCCGTGGTCGGAGCCCAGGGCACGGCGGGTGATCTCCCTGACCTCGTCGGGGTCGAGCGGGGCGTCGTCGGGGACCTCGTTGCGGCGGTTCCAGCCCATGACCCGGTACCAGCCGTCAGCGAAGGAGGCGATCATCGCGAAGGCGTCGCCCCGGCCGTTGACGGTGAGGACTCCTTCGGGCTTCTCCGCCAGCCGGACATCGGCGAGGATCGGCGACTTGACGACGGAGGAACCGGGGAAGTCCAGGCCGATCGCCTCCCGCACGGCGCTCCGGTGGCCGTCGGCACCGACGACGTAGGCCGCCCGGCGGGTGACGACCGTTCCGTCCGCGCCGCGTACGTCGAGGTCAACCCCTTCGTCGTCCTGCCGCAGCCCCACGACCTCGCTCTCGTGAGCGAGCTCGACCCCGGCCTCCCGGGCCCGCCGCTCCAGGAGCCGCTCGACCTCGTACTGCGGGGTGACGAGCAGGAACGGGAAACGCGAAGGCAGGGTGCTCAGGTCGAGGGAGAGGCGACGGAAGAGCCGCAGGCCGGTGATGGTGTCGCCGGTGGTGAGGAGTTCGTCGGCGAGGCACGGTCGGCGAACCGTTCCGGGCCCGCCTCCGCGAGGGACGCGCGGGCCTCCCGCAGTGTTCGCCGCCCGGCCTCGGTCAGCACCACCGCGGCCGGTTCCTCGACCTCCGCCGGCGTTCTCCCCCTTCCGTCTCTTCCCCGCCCGCGATCGGTCGCGCCTCGTCCCGGGTCCCAGCCCCGCGTGGGGTCGGGTCACCGCCCGTTCAACCACATGCGTGGACCTCCCTCTGTGCCTGGCAGCGGAAGAACGGGCCGCTCAAGGCGACTCGTACGGGCATGGGCTTGCCTGCTCTGCCGTCCGTCACGGTCTGGCAGGTGTACTCCTTCAGCTCCCGCTCGACGGGGACGAGAACGGCCCTGGGAATGTTGTCGCAGCGCACGAGATCGGGCGCGTAATAGCCGTAGACGGCGTTGGCGGCACCGTCCCGGGTGAGGATCGCCGTACGGGGTTCAGCGCCCCACTTCAGGTCGTTCGGCGCGTCCGGCAGTGTGTAGACGAGGATGTCCCACTCGATCTTCAGACCCTCCCACGTGCTCACGCACATGGCCCGGGCCCCTTCCTTCGCCTTGAGGGACGCAGGGCACCGGGCCGTTGTCGTGCCGTCCGTGTTGGCCATGTCGAGAACCTTCTCGCGCAGGCCGAAGGCGACGGTCTCGTGGAAGGCGGCACCGGGTGGCGGCGACGGGTGCAGTCCGCCCGTCGGTTCCGGCACCGGCTTCACGATCTTCTGGGGCAGCTCCGAGAAGACGGGTTTCGGCTCGGAGTCGTTCTCCGCACCGGACCCGCAACCCGTGAGCAGCAGGCCGAGGAAGCCGGCAGCCGCGCTCATCTTCATGCGCATGACGGAAACAGTAGTGACACCGACCGGCCCGCCTTGCGCCAGGTACGAGGCGGCTTCGCGGGCGGCAACGGAGAACGTTCGTCGTGGGGTTTCGACGATCGACGCGGTCGAGCCGTCGTAGCGCGAGCAGCACGCCGCCCTCTGGAACAGGGGCCAGGGTCTTCGCGGCTGCCGGAGGCACACGGTCACGCTCCCGTGGTGGAGCCGGGGCGGATGATCATCAGTACGGTGACGGTGGCCCACAGCAGGTTGAAGACGCCGGTGAGCATGGCGAGCCGGCCCGGTCGCGGGGAGTCCGGCGCCGGCGCCGCGGGGAGACCCGTCACCTCGGCAAGGGCGCGGTCCTGGCCGGGCAGGATGAGCAGGGCCAGGACGCAAGCGGCGAGCGCGGTCAGCAGGATCGAGATGATCAGCCAGGCGTCGCCGAGGACGCCGAGGCCACTGGCCGTGGCGAAGCCGAAGAGGGGCACGGCCATGCCGATGCCCGCGTAGACCCGGCAGATGCGGTGCAGTGTCCGCAGGGTCGCCCGGGCGTCGTCGGCATCGACAGCGCCGAGAGCACGGCGCAGCGTCGCGGGGAACATGCTCGCGGCGACGGTGACGGGGCCGACGGTGATGATGGCAGCCAGGACGTGCAGGGACAGGAAGAGCTTGTTCACGCCTGGCGCCCGGGGGTGGTCCGGCGCTCGCCGGTGACCTTCGAGGACGGAAGGCGGCCTGCCTTGGAGGTGCCCCGGAGGGTGTCGCCGTCGACCGTCACGTCGAACGCCAAGTCGAGCCGCATGGGCTTGGTGATGGACTGCTTCCAGGTGAGACGGTCGCCGTCGAGGGCGATGTCGTCGAGCGGTACCTCCTCGCCGGTTCCATGGGCGACGCCGGTCAGAACGGCGTCCTGCTCACGGAGTTCGACGACGGCCTTCATTCTGCCGATGGGGGTGGAGACGGACAGGTCCCAGGTGCCTTTGACGGACATGTTCTTCCTGACTGTGTCGAGCGGATCGGTGGGGAGGCAGAAGGTCAGAGAGCGGCGGGTGCCGGAGCCTGGGCGCGCCAGACGGTGCCGCGCCGCTCGTGGGCGAACAGCTCCTCGACGGCGTGGGCGATACGCGGGCCCAGCTCGCGCTCCAGCAGGTACAGGCCCAGATCGAGCCCGGAGGTCACGCCGGAACCGGTGATCAGGTCGCCGTCGTCGACGACACGGGCGCGAATCGCGTGGGCGCCGGTGGCGTCCAGCATGTCCAGGCCCAGGTGATGGGTGGTGGCGTGACGCCCTTCCAGCAGGCCCGCCATGGCCAGGACGAGGGAGCCTCCGCAGACAGTGGCGACCGTGATGTCCGGGTCGGCCATCGCCCGCTCGAGGAGTGCGGGGAGCTCGGTGGTCAGTGTGCGGCCCAGCAGTATCGGGATGAATTCGTCCTGCTTCCACTCACCGGCGCCCGCCTCCCCCTCCGGAACCTCACCGGCGCCCACCTCTTCCTCCGGAACCTCGCCGGGCTCCCCCACACGGCCGGAGGCGCCGGGCACCAGAAGCATGTCCGCCCGCTCCAGGTCGAGGGCGCCCGCGGCGCGCAGCGCCAGTCCTCCGGTGCCGCTGATCACCTCTCGGGGGCCTTCCGCGGAGACCAGCTCAACGGTCACCGCACCGTCCGATGCCATACCGCCGGCGTACAGCACCTCGTAGGGGGCGATGACGTCGAGCGGGTCGAAACCGTCGAACAGGACGACTTGGATGTGCACGGGCGTTCCTTCGGGATCGTTTTCTCTCCGACGCCCTGGAGTCAACCCTCTGCCGATCCGGCCGGACAGTGGCATTAGTGACGGCTTTCAACGGAAAATCGCCATGGCCTTCCGAGAGCGCGAAAAGCGCCGTGAACTGGGGCTGCGCAGGTACCGGTTCCACTTCTTCGATCCGTGGGGAGGTAGGTTTCAGCCGTGCACACAGTCGCCGTTCTCGCGCTGGACCAGGTGATCCCGTTCGACCTGACCACGCCGATCGAGGTCTTCTCGCGGACCCGCCTGCCCGACGGACGGCCCGGCTACCAGGTCCGTGTGTGCGCCGAGCACGACGAGGTCGACGCCGGGGCCTTCGCCCTGCGTGCCCCTTGGCGCCTGGAGGACCTCCGGGACGCGGACACGATCATCGTGCCGGGCGTCACCGATGTCACGGCTCCGCTCTCCCCCGCCGTGCGTGACGCGCTGCGGGCGGCCGCCGCCGAAGGCACCCGGATCGCCTCCATCTGTACCGGCGCCTTCCCCCTGGCCTCCACCGGGCTCCTCGACGGGCTGCGCGTCACGACCCACTGGCAGGCGGCCGGACTGCTGGCCGCCCTCCACCCGGACGTCGACGTCGATCCGGACGTCCTCTACGTCGACAACGGCCGGTTCCTCACCTCGGCCGGCGCGGCCGCGGGCCTGGACCTGTGCCTGCACATGATCCGCCGGGACTACGGCTCGGCGGTCGCAGCCGACGCCGCCCGCCTGTCGGTGATGCCGCTCGAACGCGAGGGCGGGCAGGCACAGTTCATCGTCCACGACCACACCCCCACACCGCAGGGCTCCGAACTGGAAACGCTGCTCGCCTGGCTGCGGGAGAACCTGGCCCGCGACCTCACGCTGGCCGACATCGCCACGCGGTCCGGGACCAGCACCCGGACCCTGATCCGGCGGTTCCGCGACCAGACCGGCACCACCCCGCTCCAGTGGCTCCACCGGGCCCGCATCCGCCAGGCACAGCACCTGCTGGAAACCACGGACCACTCCGTGGAGCGCATCGGCGGCCAGGTCGGCTTCGGCTCTCCCACCACGTTCCGCGACCGCTTCAAACGCACCACCGGCGTCAGCCCGCAGACCTACCGGCGCGCCTTCAGCTGAACCGGAGGTCGAAGCGACTGCTGACCGGCGTCAGCCGGCGGAACACCGGCTGGGCATACGCCACCACCACCGCCGCCGTCCGGCCGCGGCGCCGGCCGAACCGTGGAGGTGCCGGTCAGCGCGGTACGGCCTCGCGCAGGTCCCACCACCGGTCGTCCCACCGCCACCGTCCGGCGGAGTCGCGCTCGGCCCAGGTGTGGACGAGTCGGCCCTCGTCGTCGCCGAGGACGAGTTCGACGTGTCCGTTCCAGCGCGAGGTGCCGTCGAGCCGGGTGTACCGGCCCGGCGGCGGCACGGGGAAGGGGCCGGAGGCCAGTCCGCCGGGACGGAGGACGCAGTGGTCGCCGCTGAGGACGACCAGGGCCTCGTCGGGCAGCGGCACCGCGGCGCTCACCGGGGCGTGTTCCTCGTCCAGGACGCGGCGCCAGCGTCCGGTGGCGGCGCCCGGGCTGTACAGGAGGGTGCCCGACCGGTCGACCGCGGCGAGGGCGCCGCAGGCCACCCCGGGCCGTACGGACACCAGGCCGGCGGGGGCGCCGGGCAGCGGCGACCAGGACGCCCACCGTCCGTCCTCCTCCTGCCCGCGCTGCCAGGTACCGCCGTCCCGGTCGACGGCGTACAGCCGGTGCGGGGTCCACGGGGCTCCGGTGGCGGCGATGTCGGTCAGCGGGGCCGTGCCGGGCGTCGGCCCGTCGTCCTCCCACGCCGACCAGTCCCCGGTCGCCACGGCGGTCTTCGGGTCCGCGGTGAGTTCCCGTCGCCACAGCCGCCCGTCGCGGCCGAGGAGCCACAGGTACTGCCGGTACGGCACGGGGGACCCCACCGCCAGGGCGCGGGCGGGGGCGGGGGCGTCCATGCCGTGCCATCCGCTCCAGCCGTCGTGCACGTTCCAGCCGTGACACAGACCTCGGGAATCGGCGGCGAAGACCTCCAGGTGGGGATCGCCGTAGGAGGCCACCGCGAGCGTCGCGTACGGAAGCAGGAGGGTGGGGGCGAGCGGCTCCGCCGTCGCCAGGTCGCGCAGCCGCCGCGCGGCCTGCCGGGCGGTCGGCCGGTGCCGGGGGTCGGGCGACAGCAACTCCCTCACCAGGGAAGCCGTCACGGGGTCCGTGCCGGTGTCCACGAGCGCGTCCACGACCTCGCCCGCGAGCCGCAGCGCCTCCTCCTCGCGCGGTACGGCGAGACGTGAGGGAAGCCTTCCGAGGACGCACTGTCCGAGGACCATGCCGAGGGACCACACGTCGTCGGCGGGCCGCACCTCGCGCGGTCCTGGGCCGGGCGCTCGAAGGCGCTGCGGCGACATGTAGGAGGGCGTGCCGCCCAGGTCCCACGCGACGGTCTCCCGCAGGGCCGTGGCCACGTTGAAGTCGGCGATCTTCCACAGACCGCGACAGCGCACGATGTTGCCCGGCTTCAGGTCCGCGTGCACCAGGCCCCGGCCGTGCACATGGTCCAGAGCCTCGGCCACACCCGCGAGGACGGCGGCGGCCTCGTGGGGCGGCAGCGGGCCGGCTGCGTCCAGGTGGTCACCGAGCGCGCGGTCGCCCAGCTCCATCACCTGCACCAGACAGCCGGCGAACGGCCCTTCCGGCGCGAGGAAGGCGTCGACGTACGCCACCGCGTGCGGGCACCCCATCAGTCGTTCCTGGATCCGGATCTCGTCCAGCGCGCGCCGACGCTGCTCCGCGTCTCCCCGGACGTGGTAGATCTTCACCGCCCGGTGCTCGACGTGCCCGTCCAGGCCCGGCCGCACCCGTCGGGCGGGAAACACCCGCGCGAACTGTCCGCTTCCCAGCGGAGCGGCCTCGTCGACCAGCCATTCCCCCACCCGAGTCTCAGTCACGGCGGGACAGTACACCCGGGGAGGGCCGGTCAGAACTCCGGAGACGTACCCGTACCCGGTGAGCCTCACGGCCGGGACCGGACGCGCGCACCTCGTCGTACGTGCCCTTGCCGTATTCGCCCTGCGGTGGGAGCGCACGCCCGTACCCTCCACCACGACAATGACACTGCCGGATCCTCCGCCGTCGTGCGCAGCCGGGAGGAACGTTTCGGCGTGTGTGTTGTCGGTCTCGGGTTCAGCACCCTGCACCTCGGCGTCGCCGCACCCCCGGCCACGCTCGACGACGCCGTGGCCGTTGCCGCGGAGCACTTCGCCTTCTGCCCCGACGTCCTCCGGCAAGGCACGCGTTCCACCTTGGCCGCCTACGCCGAATCCCTTGTCGGCCTGAACTGCCGGGAATTTTGGTGGGACTGAGATTCGACCGTCTCGAAGGCGAAGCGATCCTCAGCATCACCTGGAACGCCTACCGGGCCACCACCGGCAGCGAACTGCCCCACACGCCGTCCACGGCCCGTCACCCCGACCCTGATCCCGAAATGATCGAGGCTAGGCTCGGGACATGTCTGGTCCGACGTTGGTGATCGAGTTGGCGGAGCCGCTCTCCCCGGCCGTGCTGCGGGAGTTCCGCGCGTTGATGGTGGAGCTCTCCTCCCACTTCGACGAGAAGCGGCCCGGCTTCTTCGACGTCAACGTGCCCGCGGAACGACTGGGCGTCGAGGACGGGCGGGAGGAGGACCGGCGAAAGCCGTTCCCGCTTCCGCTCCTCGACGACACCTCCGCGGACGAGGGGCTCACGGCTCTGGTGGGCTTCGACCCGCAGCGTGAGGACTGGCGGCGGCCTTTCCACGTGTACTTGATGGGCCCGGGCGTGGGCGACGAGACCACCTTCGAGGCCGAGCACGCGGACGAGCCCGAGGTGGAGGCCGTCCTCGGCTTCAGGCCGACCCATGCCGTCAATGTCAGCGCCGGCTGCAATCGCGAGATCGACCACGTGGCCACGGCCCTGCTGACCGCCGCCGTCATGGACGTCATCGGGGGCGTGGCCAAAGCCGAACTGCTGGACGGACAGGTGGCGGTCGTCGCCGGTCTTCCGGGGGTGCTGGGGATCGCGGACGACGACTGGATGGTGCTGGGAACGGCGGAGTTCTTGCGGGCCTGGGCCGAAGACCCCGCCTTCCGGCTGGTCAAGTAGCCCGGGCGGATCTGCTGTGGAGGCGGTGCCGTGACCGGGAAGTACGGCTCCGGCACCTCGTTGGCGCCGCCCGGCTTGGTTGCGCGGTCGCGGTCGCGGTCACGGTCGGGCGATGTTTCCGGGTCTTGGCTCCACGAGCTCCTACGCGACCCAGCAGTAGACGCTCTGGTTCCGGCGCCGGGCGCTGCTGACGAGATCGGCCAGATCGCCGATGATCACGCCGGCGATCTGGGTGTCGATGTCCTCACCGTCCTCCGCACACAGCCGAGCCCACGAGGCGGCGACGTCACGCAACCCGGAGTGCCCGGCGTCCACGAGTGCGGCGGACAGGCGGGGCGAGAGCGCGAAGACGACGCACCCGTCGTCGTCCTGGCCGGCGACGATCCGGGGCTCGCCGGCTTCGACGAGTTCCTCGAAGCTGCCGCCGACCAGGAGGCGTTCCCATTCGACCACGGCCTCTTCGGGATCGAAGTTGCCGAAGGAGAGCGACTCGAACGCCCGTCCCGGCCAAGTCCGGAGGGCCAGACCCGCCGACGTGTCGTCCGGCGCCACGAAGAACTTCACGATGGTGCTCACCCGGGCATCATGCCCGACCGCCCGCAGCCATGACCGACCGGGCGAGTCCTAGAAGACGCCGCCGTACTGGGACTCCGCGAGGGCGGCGGCGCGCTGGTCGCGGAAGTTCGCCACGTACGCGTCGTGCATCTCGGGGCCGGCGTACTTCAGAAGCGTCTCGTCGTTGGCGGTGAGCGCCAGACCGGTGTACGGGTGGCTGCCGGTGAAGACCAGCTTCTGGTCCTTCACGCCCTTGTACGAGCCCTCGATCAGCAGGTACTTGGTGTGGGTGGCCGTGCCGGAGACCCCGGGTGCGGCCGGGTTCGTCACGTCGTCGTTCTCCAGGCGGTGGAGGGAGATCTTCCCCTTCGCGGTCGACCGCGTCAGCCAGTACGCCGTCTCCCGGTGCGTGCCGACGGCCGAGTAGTCGGAGAGCTTGCCGTAGACGACGTCGACGTAGCAGCCCGCGTCGGCGAGCTTCCACAGCTTCTCCGCCACGGCCGGTCGCGAGATGTGCCCGTTGGCGATGCGGATCACGGTGCGGCCGTCCGCCGTGCCGTGGCCCGGGGTGTTCCCGTGGCAGACCGGGGCGGTGGTCCCGTCGGCGTTCGGCACACGGGTCTCGACCATGCTCAGGATGTTCTCGACGACGTCGGTCGAGGAGCGGGGGAAGAAGTAGCCCTTGGCCTGCCCGGCCTCCACGTCGATCGCCAGGTCGCTCACCGTCTTCGACCCGTCCGGCTGGGCCTGCGAAGCGGCCATCAGGTCGAAGTAGCGGACGTAGCCGGCGTGCAGGGCGGCGTTGTCGGTGACGGTCATCGCGTCGTTCCAGCCGGACTCGCGGTCCCACGTGGTGAGGTTGCCGGAGGACTGCACCACGATGTTCTCGACCACCGCGCCCGTGGTCGGCGAGCCGCTGCCGGTGGAGCGGGAGAAGAGGAAGAACTTGTTGTGGTTCACTCCGCTCGTCCCCGCGGCCAGGCACGGCCGGCCCGCCGCGCACACCCGGAACCACGACGTCTGGCCGGGCGCGGACTGCGTCGCGAAGGCGGCCTGGAACTTGTCCCGGACCGTCTTCCCGGCCGTGCCCATCCACGCCGCGCTGATGCTGGTGTCGTCGACGAGGACCTGCACGTTCACGTTCCGCTGGTGCGCCTTCACGAGCTGGTCGGCCAGCCAGGACGACCCGAACGCGTACAGGGATATGCGGATGGTCGATCCGCCGGGGGCGCCGTTGACGAGGCGCCCGAGGTGGCTGAGGATCGCGCCCTGCTCGGCGGTCGTGCCGGACGGCTTGTTGAAGACGACACCGGTCTTCACGTACGTCTCGTCCTGCGCGGTGGCGGACGGCGCACCGGCCGCGAGGAGGCCTACGGTGAGGAGGGTGGCGAGGAGTCTTTTCTTGATCACGGCCGCCACCATACTGCCGGACGCGCGGGCCGCCGCGACGCGCCGAAATCCACGGGACCCCGGGAATCCGCAGCCCGCGCTCATGTCGCCGACAAGGCAGGTCGATGCCGCGCCGCAAGTGACCGCGTGCGGGCAGGCGGTCACGGCCGTTGACTCGTGCCGGGCGATCCGATCGGTCAAGTCCATTGCGGAGTAAAGGAGTTCGCTGGTCAGTACTACGGCGTTGTGGTCGGTGTCCCGACCCGTGGCAGCGGTGACGTGGCTGTGGGGTGGATCGCCGTGGAGTGCGGTGCGGCAGCGATGTGGGGTGCGGGAAGGCCTGCCGGGGCTTCGGTCCGATCGGGGTTCCACGCGCAGGGCCCCGGTGAGGCCCACGCGTCGAGGAGGGCGCGGTGGGAGCGTTCGTCCACGGCCGGACCGGCGTGCCTCGTCCCACTGACATAATCCGGTCATAAGCGGGGGCCGGTCGATCGGTCCCGGCAGTCGACCGCCCGCAGGAGGGTGCACCCGTGACCGCACACGAGACGACCGACCGCCTCCTCCTCGGCTGCATGGGCCTGGGCGGCAGCTGGGACGCCTCCCCTTACGTCCCCGCGGACATCGACGTCGCGGAGGCGGCGATCGAGGCCGCGCTGGAGAGCGGGATCACCGGGTTCGACCACGCCGACATCTACCGACACGGAAAGGCCGAGGCGGTCTTCGGTGAGGTCCTGGACCGTTCGCCGGGGCTGCGCGAGCGGATCACCCTCCAGTCGAAGTGCGGCATCCGGCTCGCCGACGGGGACCGGCCCGGCATGTACGACCTGCGCAGCGCGACCATCGTCCGGAAGGTCGAGGAGAGCCTCGCCCGACTGCGCACCGACCACCTCGACATGCTCCTGCTGCACCGCCCGGACCCGCTCGCCGACCCCGCCGACGTCGGGGCCGCCCTCGAGTCCCTCCACCGGCAGGGGCTGGTGCGACGCTTCGGCGTGTCCAACATGAGCGCGCCGCAGATGGCCCGTCTCCAGGCGCACCTCGGCCTGCCGCTGGCGGCCAACCAGCTGGAGATGAGCCTGCTGCGACGTGACTGGCTGGAGGACGGCGTCCTCGTCAACACACCGGCCTCCGCCGCGAACGGTTTCCCCACGGGCACGGTCGAGCACTGCCTGGCCCACGGCATCGCCCTCCAGGCCTGGGGCCCGCTGGCCCAGGGCCGCTACAGCGGGCGGCCTCAGACCGAGGAGGACCGGGCCACCGCCGCGCTCGTCGCCGAGCTCGCCAAGGCCAAGGACACGACGCCGGAGACGATCGTCCTGTGGTGGCTCCAGCGCCACCCGGCTCGTATCGCCCCCGTCATCGGTACGACCAACCCGGCCCGCATCCGCGCCTGCCGCGACGCCGCGAGCACGACGCCCGAACTGACCCATGAGGAGTGGTACAGCCTCTGGATCACAGCCCGTGGGGCGGCTCTGCCGTAGGGGCGTTCACCCCGGCCGGGTGGTGGATTCCCGCTCCTGGAGGGCACGGGCGCATCCAGGAACCGGCGACGGGCCTCCCCCGCCTGACGTGCAAGGATTGCGACGTCACGCAGGTGACGATCTTGAAAAAAGGGGGGCTTGCACGCTCATGTTCCATCGTTCCGCCCGCATACTCTGCCGCGGCTCGTCGAAGGCCGCGGAGACCGTCATCCGGAGCGCCGGTCCCGATCCCGTGGAACGGACCGGTTCCGCCGTGCTGCCGCGGTCCGGAGACGAGGGCCTCGCGTCATGCCGCTGACTCGCCGCACCGTTCTGGCCGCCATGGCCACGGCTCCGGTCCTCACCTCTGTCGAAACCGCGCGGGCACACGCCGGTCAGGCTCCCCTCGCCACCGGCGTCGTCGCCGAAAACCGGCCGGGATACGGCCTGAACGCGCGAAACAGGTTCGACCTGCGAGCCGAACCCGTCGATCTGTTCGGCCGGGAGATCCGGCTCAAGCAGGGCACGGTGCACCAGCAGGTCGCCTTCGACCCGGTCACGGGGCTGGCCTACGTGACGCAGGTCATCAGCGACGGGCGCCGCCTGGCCGACGAGCCGGCGGCGGTTCCCGGCGCTGACCGCGGCCGCCGGGGCGACCTGTGCGTCAACGAGGTCGCCCCCGACGGCAGCGTGCGTGCCGTCATGTACCTGAGGGGTGTCGGTCACGGCGGCGGACTCGGCGTCGAGCACGTCGACGGCCGTCCCGTCCTGTGGCTGGAGACCGACGCGGAGCCGGTCGCCGACGGCTTCACGTACGGCAAGCGCATCGGCCGCGTCGCGTTCGCTCCGGACGCCGTCGTCGATGCGGGGAGCGACCTGATCGAGGTGTTCGACCCCGTCCCGGGCTCCTCCCACACGACTCCCTCCCTGGACGTCGACCACGGCCGCATGGGGGTGCGCCACAGGTCCTCCGGCAAGGACGAATACCGCGTCTACGACCTCGACGCCTTCAAGCGCCGTGTCTTCACCCCGCTGTACAGCTTCCCGTGCCGCTACCGCACCCAGGCCTGGTGTCTGTACGGGGACCTCGTCCACCAGAACGAGGGCAGTGCCTACAGCACGGCCAACCCGCGCCCCGGCAACTCCTGGTGGAACGTCTACGACATCACCACCGGTCTGATGATCGAGCGGAGCTTCAACACCACCGCTCTCGACCTGTCCCACCGCGAGACCGAAGCCATCACCGTCCGCACCACGCCGAACGGGCCGCAACTCGTCTTCGGCTTCGCCACCAGAGAATCAGGACCGCGCCACATGGCCCTCTACGGCATCACCGGCACCACCGACGGAACCGGCGACCACGTCCCGTGGACCGATCTGGAGTACGACACCGGCGTCTACGCCCCCAACGCCTCCTCCTACATCCCGCAGTACCGTCAGCTCGGCAATCGCGTCTACCTCCACCTCCGGCTGTCGCACAAGAACAGCACCCCGTGGACCAACGGCGAGACGATCCTGACCCTCCCGCCGCACATCCGCCCCCACCGCACGCAGGGCATGGTCGGTCAGGTCACCGGCTCCGGGATCTCCGATTCGCTCACCATCCGCTGGGAGGTCCAGACCGACGGTGCGCTGCGCATCTACGACCAGCGCGGGTTCACCGGCTGGATCGGACTCGACGCCGGATACTTCATCAGCTGAATCCTTTCGGACGCCGGTCTCTCGCTCACTCGGCTCCGCCCTCGGCACAGCGGTGACCACCGCCCTGGTCACCGCCCCCGACTGGACGGGCTCCGGCTCCCTCGGGGCCGGGTACCCGTCCCTGCCACGCGAGTCCCACCGATGAGTTTCCGGAGCGGGACCGGTCTGCACGGGCATGAAGACTCACACACTCGAGACAGCCGGCGCGGACCTCGTCTACGACGTTCGCGGGCCGCTGCCGACCGCGGACGGACGCCCGCCGCTGTTCATGATCGGGCAGCCCATGGACGCCGGCGGCTTCGCCGCGCTCGCCGCGCGCTTCCCCGAGCGGACCGTGGTCACCTATGACCCGCGCGGGCTCGGACGCAGCACCCGCAGGGACGGGCGGGACGATCACACGCCGCAGATCCAGGCCGACGACGTGCACGCCGTCGTCGAGGCCGTCGGGGCCGGACCGGTCGAGGTGTTCGCCAGCAGCGGCGGAGCGATCACCGCGCTCGCGGTCGTGGCGGCGTATCCCTCGGACGTGACCACCCTGGTCGCGCACGAGCCGCCGCTCATCACCCTCACGCCGGACGGCCCGGCGGCCGTGCGGGCGCGGGCCGGGGTCCTGGAGGCCTACGAGAAACGCGGATGGGGGGCCGGGATGGCCGCGTTCGTGGCCATGACCTCGTGGGAGGGAGAGTTCACCGACGCGTACTTCGCACAGCCGCAGCCCGATCCCGCCGCGTTCGGCATGCCCGCGCAGGACGACGGCTCGCGTGACGATCCGCTGCTGTCCGACCGGTCGTGGGCGGTCAGCGGCTACCGGCCGGACACCGAGGCGCTCGCCGCCGCGCCGACCCGCATCGTGATCGCCGTGGGCGAGGAGTCCGAGAACGTGCAGACCGGGCGCACTTCCGTCGCGACCGCCGAGCTCCTCGGACAACGGGTGACCGTGTTCCCGAGCCACCACGGCGGGTTCTGCGACGGAGAGTTCGGCTATCCGGGAAAGCCGGACGAGTTCGCGCACCGACTGCGCCAGGTCCTCGACGGTGCTTCGTGAGCCGGTCGCCGGCCGACTAGTTCCCTCGCCCCGGGGGCTCCGGCCCCGAGCACCATGCGCGTGCAGGGCCTGCTGCCCATCGGCAGCAGGCCCACGGATGTGCGGGTGCGGGTGACGGTGTCCGGTGTCGACGGGACGTCGCGGAGGGTTCAGCCGAGGAGTTCGGTGATGCCCTCGCGGTAGGAGGTGACGGTGAAGTCGGGGAAGCGCGCGGTGAATTTCGAGGTGTCGAAGATGTTGTCGCCGCGGTAGCGCGGCAGCAGCTCCTCGACCTCTCCGAGCGGTTTGACGAAGCGGCCGCCGAGGGTGAAGACGGCCAGGGGCAGCACGGTGTGGCGGATCCGGCGGCCGGTGATCTCTTCGGCGACCTGGACGAGTTCGGCGTAGGTGAGGCGGTGGGGGTCGATGGGCAGGTGCCAGGTCTGGCCGTAGGCGTCGGGGGTGTTGCCGATCAGGGCCATGGCCCGGCTGGCGTCCGGTGTCCAGATGAGGGACCGGACGGTCTTCGCGCTGACGGGGACGAACGGACGCCTGCCCGCCTTGATGCGGTCGAAGACGAGCGAGTTGGTCAGGCTCTTGGTCTTTCCCGGGCCGTAGAACTCCGGTGCCCGGCAGATGACGGCGTCGACCTTCCCTGCGGCCATCGCTTCCAGCAGTGTCGTCGCGATCCGCGCGCGCACCCGGCCCTTGCGGCCGTTGGGTGCGAAGGCGGTGGACTCGGTCTGCGGGGTGGTCGTGCCGGGGTACATGTAGGTGTTGTCGAAGAAGACGAGCTTGGTGCCGTGCTTGGCGCAGGCGTCGATGACGTTGCGCATCATGACGGGGAACTGCCGCTCCCACAGCTCCGAGTCCATGGGCAGGCCCACGGTGAGGTAGGCGACCTCGCTGCCTTCGACGGCCCGGTCCGTCGCCTCGGGGTCGGTCAGGTCGGCCTTGACGAGCTGGTCGGTGTCGTGGATCTTCACGGGGTTGCGGCTGACCAGCCGGATGTCGCGGGTGAAGCTGCGGTACAGCTCCCGGGTGAGCTCTTCGCCGATCGGACCGTTGGCGCCCAGAACCGTGTGCATGGAATGGATCACTCTTTCGTGTCTGCTTGTCTGCTTGTCTGCTGTTTGTCTACTTGATGCCCGGAAGCCGCTTGAGGATCTTCAGGCCCGCGGTGACGAGGCGGACGTAGGAGTCGAGGTGGTCGTTCTTCAGCGCCGCCAGCAGGTCGGACGGCGCCGATGGGTCCGTGCCGGGCGGGCTTGACCGCGATGCCGACGGCGGCCTCGGTGGAGAAGTCGATGCCGCACACGTCGTAGCGGAAGAGCAGGACCGACACCAGACCGCACCCGGGAGCGATCCGCAGCGGTTCGAGCTCGCGCGGGAGCCGCCGCCGGACGGCGCGCACGGGGGCGATCATCGTCAGCCGGGCGTTCGACATCGCGTAGGAGGAGTTCGGCGTGAGGGTCGGTCCGATCCTCGACCGCACCTCCACCTTCGGCTGGTCCCTGAAGAACCCCACTCCGGCCACCCGGGGATTCTTCGCCACCTCGTCGAGGTCGGTCCGCATCCGGTAACGGTCGAACGGACCACCCGCCGGAACGCGCACCGTACGCCCGCCCAAGGTGACCTCGACCGTGCCCTGGGGGCCTGCGGCCTGCGTGTCGTCCATGACTGCCGCTCCCGTCCTCGCCCTCGTTCCCGGGCGCCCGCACGACAACCGTACACCCAAATGTTTACAATGCTTACTTCTGTGGGGGACGCCACCGTCCGGCTCGGGTCCCGGTCACCGTCGTAGATCCGTCATTGCCGCGGCGTTCCGTGCCCGCATCGCGACCCGGGCGGCCGCGGCCGGTCAGCCGGAGGGGAGGACGGTGTCTTCGCCGTGCCGGGCCTCCACGAGGAGGAGGGCGACGTCATCGGGGTCGTCGGGCCGGCGTATGAGGTCGACGAGCTGGACGCAGGTGGCGTCGAGCGACGGGCCCACGGAGCCGAGGGCCCGCAGGAGGAGGTCGAGGCGTTCGTCGATGGGGTCGTCCCGGGTCTCCACGAGACCGTCGGTGTAGAGCAGGAGCCGGTCGCCCGTGCGCAGGAGGAAGTCGACGGTGTCGAAGTCGACGCCGCCGACGCCGAGCGGGGCTCCCGGGGGCAGGTGCAGCAGCCGGGGCCGGTGCCCGGGGCGGACGAGGACGGGCGGCAGGTGTCCGGCGTTGGCGATGCGGCACCGGCCGGTGCGGGGGTCGTAGGCGGCGTAGAGGCAGGTGGCGATGTAGTGCTCCAGGCCCTGGGTGAGCCGGTCGAGGTGGTGGAGGACCTCGCCGGGGGGCAGGTCGAGGGCGGCGTAGGCGCGGGCGGCGGTGCACAGCTGCCCCATGGCCGCGGCGGCGTCGATGCCGTTGCCCATGACGTCACCGATGACGAGGGCCGTCTTGTCGTCGGCCAGGGGGACGACGTCGTACCAGTCTCCGCCGACCTCGTTGGCGGACTGGGCCGGCTGGTAGAGGGAGGCGATCTCCAGGCCGGGGCGTTGTGGCGGCGCCGGGGGCAGGAGGCTGCGCTGGAGGGTTTCCGCGGCGGTGCGCACGTTCTGGTGCCAGCGGGCGTTGTCGATGGCGACGGCGGCCCGGGCGGCCAGTTCCCGGGCGAGCAGGACGTCGTCCTCGTCGAAGGGCACGGGGTTGCGGACGCGCAGCAGGTCGAAGGCGCCGAGGATCTCCCCGTGGGCGATGAGGGGGACCGCGAGGTAGGAGTGCGCGCCGGCCCGGGCGAGGGTGTCGGCGGCTTCCGGATCGCGGGCAATGCGCCGCAGGTCCCGTGCGTCGCAGTGGGCCACGAGGACGGGCTGCCCGGTGTGCACGCACCGGGCGATCAGCCGCTCGGGGTCGTAGGCGACGATCTCCCCGACCGGGTCGGCCGCGGCGGTGATGTCGCTGGGGAAGGCGGAGGTGACGGCGAGTGCCCGGAACGACTCCGCGCCGTCTCCGTTCCGTGCGGGGGCGCGGCAGGACAGCACGTCGTCCAGGATGTCGACCGCGGCCATGTCCGCGAGGTCCGGGATCACGACCTCCGCCAGCTCCCGGGCGGTCCGGTCCACCCCGAGGGTCGTGCCGATCCTGGCGGAGGCGTCGGCGATCAGCGCGAGCCGTCTTCTGGCCCGCTCGGCCTCGGCGGCGACCAGATGCCGCTCGGTGACGTCGACGACCGAGGAGGCCACCCCGATCACCCGCCCCGCGGGCCCGTGGATCCGGTAGTACGACACCGACCACGCGTGGTCGTGATCGGGATCGGCACGCGTACGGCTGACGATGTACTGGTCGATGAGCGGCGTGCCGGTCGCCAGCACGTACCGCAGCGAGGACTCGACCGTCTCCACTCCGTCGTAGCGGTGGATGTCACGGGGACGGCGGCCGATGTGCTCGGCGGCCGGCACTCCGTTGATCCGCTCCAGCGCCGGGTTGACCAGGCGGTACCGCATGTCGGCGTCCAGCAGGGCGAACCCCACCGGCGCCTGCGACACCAGCTGGTCCGAGAACGCCAGCCGGCCCTCCACGTCGTGCAGCGCGGCCTGGTCGACGGCGATCCCCAGCGCGTACACGTCCCCCAGGTCGTCCTGCAGCCGTACGTTGCGGAACTCCACGAGCCGGGTCGTGCCGTCCCTGTGCAGGACGGGGAACGTCCCGGCCCAGCTCCGCCCGGTCCCCATCACCGTGGCGAACAGCTCCACCGCCCGGTGCCGGTCCTCCTCGGCGAGCAGGAGCCGTGCCGCGTACTGCCCCAGCGCCTCCTCGGCGGTGTGTCCGAAGGTGTCGGTGGCCTGCGGGCTCCAGAACACGATCCGGCCGTCGACGTCCACCACGACAGCGGCGACGTTGAGGAAGTCCAGCAGACTCCCCGTACCCCGTCGGCCCGCGTCGGTGCCGGTCACGGCGGCCTCGGGACCACCGGCTTCGGGCGGTACGTCGTCGGTCATCGCACGCTCCCTCCGCGCCCGGACCCCGGCGGCGCGCGGGGCGCCGCCGGTGGAACGCTTCCGTCCATGCTGCGCCCTCATCGGGGTCGTGGGCATCCCGGAGGGCGGGAGGCCCAGGTGCCGTCCGCCCTGCCGCGCGTCACTCGCCGCTCATTTCGCGCCGCTCGCCGCTCCGGCCCGGACGAGCTGGTCGAGCATGTCCTCCATGGAGCGCTGTGCGGGCCGGTAGCGCACGCCGAGGCTCTTCCGGCTCTTGGTGGTGTCGCCTCGCAGCTCGAAGCCGACGTTGCGTCGCAGGTAGCCGCGTTCGAGCCCGGCCGCCGGCGCGAAGGCGACGGCGAGAGCCTTCGGTACGGCGCGGCGCGGCAGCGGGTACCGGTCTCCGTAGGCGGGCAGGAGCCTGCGCGCGAGGTCGACGATGTCCGTGCTCTCGGCCATGAGGAGGTGGCGTCCCCGGGCCTCCGGGAGGAACGCGGCCGCCAGGTGCGCGTAGGCGACCTCGCGCACGTCGACGACCGCGACGGCGATGCGCGGGGCGCCGAAGCGGGCCTCGCCGCCGGTCATCTGCCGCACGATGGTGAAGCTTTCGCTGGTCGGGTCGGCGTTCAGGGCCGGACCGATCACGAGGCCCGGGTTGACGGTGACGAGGCGCCAGCGATCCTGGGCCTCCGCGATGCGCCACGCCTCCTTCTCGGCCAGGGTCTTGGAGAGGCTGTAGGGCTCGCGGGTCAGGGACGAGGTCGTGTTCCAGGTCTCCTCCGTGATCGTCCGGCCGGGGATGCGGAGGACGTCCTCGGCGTCTCCGATCATCGCCGCGACGGAGCTGGTGAGCACCACGCGTTCGACGGTGTCGACGTCGTTCGCGGTGTGCAGCACGTTGCGGGTGCCGTGCACGGCCGGGTCGACGAGGTCGCGCTGCGGGTCCCGCACGGCGCGGACGAAGGGCGAGGCCGTGTGGACGACGAGTCGGCACCCCTGCATGGCTTCCCGGTAGGAACCCTCGCGCATCAAGTCCGTCGCGAACAGGCGCAGGGTTCCGGGCGAGGAGTCGGCGGCCTCGACGAGGTGCCGGACCTTGGCGGTCCTGCCCGGGTCGCGGACCGCCGCGTGGACGGTGGCACCGGCGTCGAGCAGCCCTTTCACGATCCAGCCCGCGACGTATCCCGTGGCGCCGGTGACCAGGACGGGCGCACTCGTGTCGACGGGCAGGTCACCGAGGTCGATCTGGGTGTCCATGGGGTTCCTTTCCTTCGCGAAGCACGCGGGCCCTCCGTGAAGCACGCGGTCCTCCGCAGGGCGGTGCGTGTCCTCCGCAGGGCGTGCGGGGGCGGATGGGGCCGGGGCCGGCCGCGGTGCGCGGCGGGCCACGACCAATGTTGACAGTGCTCACTCGCGCACCTACTGTGCGCGGTGCAGCCGGCGCCCGGGCCTGCCGGACGTACGGCCGTCATCCGGGTGTCATGCGGCTGTCACTCCGCACCTTCCCTCCGCGCCATCCTCGCCCCTGGAGACGAAGCCGCGCATGGACACTCCTCTCGCCACCGTATTCCTTCCGCTCGCCCTCGCCGTCATCATGTTCGGGCTGGGCCTGTCGTTGACCCTCGACGACTTCCGCCGGGTGCGACGCCACCCCCGGGCCGTCGTCGTGGCGATGTTCTGCCAACTCCTGCTCCTGCCCGCCCTGTGTCTGGGGCTGGTCGTCGCCTTCGACCTCTCCCCCGTGCTCGCCGTCGGCATGATGCTGCTGGCCGCCTCGCCCGGCGGGACGACGGCGAACCTCTTCAGCCATCTCTTCGGCGGCGACGTGGCACTGAACGTCACGCTCACCGCGGTCAACGCGGTCCTGGCCGTCGTGACGCTGCCGATCGTCACCAACCTCTCCCTGCGGTACTTCGAGCCGGCCATCGGCCCGGACGGCCTGGGGCTGCAGTTCGGCAAGGTGCTCCAGGTCTTCGCCCTGGTGCTCGTGCCGGTGGCGATCGGCCTGGCGGTGCGGCGGCGCTCGGAGACGTTCGCACGGCGCATGGACCGTCCGGTGCGCCGGCTGTCGGTCGTCGTCCTCGTCGCCGTGATCATCGGCGCGCTGGTGGCCGAGCGGGACGACATCGTCGACCACCTCCTGGAGGCGGGACCGGCGGCACTGGCCTTCTGCATGTCGAGCCTCACGATCGGATACTTCGCGCCGCGCCTGCTCAAGCTCGGCAAGCGGCAGTCGATCGCCTGCTCGATGGAGATCGGCGTGCACAACAGCGCCGTCGCCATGACCCTGGCGATCAGCGTGCTCGGCAGCGTCGGCCTGGCAGTGCCCGCCGCCGTCTACGGCGTGCTCATGTATCCCGTCGCGGCCCTCGCGGGGGTGCTGATGACCCGGGGATCCCGGCCCGCCGAGGAACCCGCCCCGGCGGTCTGACCGGGCCGATGCCCGTCGGGGCGCTCCGCCGAGGGGCAGGCGACGGGTCGCCTCCCCCGGCCGGACCGCCGTGACGGGCGCGGCTTCGTCCGTACGGGTTCCGCAGGTACGGGCTCCGCCGATGCGGGTCTCGTCGGCGCGGGCGCCGCCCGTACGACGGGACACCGCGCGCGCCGCGCCGAGCCTGTGAAGCAGGCTCTCCCGCCCCGCGTTCGTCGCGTCACGCGTTCTCGTCGTTCACGAGCAGGATCTTGCCGAGGTGGCCGCCGGCCTCCATCAGGCGGTGGCCTTCGGCGGCCTCGGCCATGGGGAGGGTCCGGTCGACGATCGGCTTCACGATGCCGCTCTCGATCATGGGCCAGACGTTCTCCTGGACCTGGGCCACGATCTCGGCCTTGTCCTCCTTCGAACGCGTCCGCAGGGTGGTGCCGTGCACCGAGGCCCGCTTGAAGACGATCTCGGCGAGGTCGAGCCGCCCCTCCAGGCCCTTCTGCAGGCCGATGACGACCAGTCGCCCGTCCGCCGCCAGCGAGCGGACGTTGCGCTCCAGGTAGTCGCCGCCGACGACGTCGAGGATCACGTCGTAGGGGCCGTGCTCGGCGAAGTCCTCGGTGCGGTAGTCGATCGCCACGTCGGCGCCCAGCTCCCGGGCCCGGGCCGCCTTCTCCGGGCCGCCCACCGTGGTCACGACACGGGCGCCCAGCGCCTTGGCGACCTGGATCGCCGTCGTGCCGACACCGCCGGCACCGCCGTGCACCAGAAGGGTCTCCCCCGCCTTCAGGCCCGCCGTCATGACCAGGTTGGACCACACCGTGGCGGTGACCTCGGGAAGGCCCGCCGCCTCCACCAGGCCCACGCCCCGGGGAATCGTCAGGAGCTGACCGGCGGGAACGGCGACCTTCTGCGCGTAGCCGCCACCGGTCAGCAGGGCGCAGACCTCGTCCCCCGCCTTCCAGCCCGTGACCCCCTCGCCGACCGCGCCGATGCGCCCGGAGACCTCCAGACCCGGATACGGCGACCAGCCGGGCCGCAGGGGGTAGAGCCCCCAGCGCTGCATGACGTCCGCCCGGTTCAGGGCACTGGCCGCCACCTCCACGACGACCTCACCGGCACCGGGCGTCGGGTCCTCGACCTCGACCCACTCCAGAACCTCGGGACCACCGTGCTCCTTGATCGCCACAGCCTTCACGACAACTCCGTCTCCACTGCTTCCCCTACCGAAATGAGGAACTCTCGCGCCCGGGGAAGGCGCGGCCTCCGTCCCGAGGACGGTGATCCGGTCGGGCCGGATCACCGAGAGCCCAATGTGTGCACCACTTACATTACTCAAGAGAAGTGAGCGGCGCAAACATCCGACACGTCCGATGCGTACCCACCCGAAGCGGGACGGTGCGTTTCGGGTGGCGGCTTCTGCCGAGAAGGATGAAGGTGGGCATGCGTGACGACGAAAGGCAGACCGCGATGACCGAGATCCGACCGGCGACGACGACCGACTCCGGGGCCCCGGTGGAGAGCGACGAGCACTCGCTCACCGCGGGCCCGGGCGGACCCGTCCTCCTCCAGGACGCCTACCTGATCGAGCAGATGGCGCAGTTCAACCGGGAGCGGATCCCCGAGCGCCAGCCGCACGCCAAGGGCAGCGGGGCGTTCGGCCACTTCGAGGTCACCCACGACGTCAGTCAGTACACCAAGGCGGCGCTGTTCCAGCCGGGGACCCGTACCGACCTGGTCGCCCGTTTCTCCACCGTGGCCGGAGAGCGGGGCAGCCCGGACACGTGGCGGGACCCCCGGGGCTTCGCGGTGAAGTTCTACACGTCCGAGGGCAACTACGACATGGTCGGCAACAACACGCCGGTCTTCTTCGTGAAGGATCCGATGAAGTTCCAGCACTTCATCCGGTCCCAGAAGCGCCGGGCCGACAACAACCTGCGCGACCACGACATGCAGTGGGACTTCTGGACCCTCTCGCCCGAGTCCGCGCACCAGGTGACCTGGCTGATGGGCGACCGGGGCGTCCCGCGCACCTGGCGCCACATGAACGGGTACACCTCCCACACGTACATGTGGATCAACGCGTCCGGCGAGCGGTTCTGGGTGAAGTACCACTTTAAGACCGACCAGGGCATCGAGTTCTTCACCCAGGACGAGGCCGACCGGATGGCGGGCGTCGACTCGGACTTCCACATGCGGGACCTGTTCGAGCACATCCGGGACGGGGACTTCCCGTCGTGGACGCTGCACGTGCAGGTCATGCCGTACGAGGACGCGGCGACGTACCGGTTCAACCCGTTCGACCTCACCAAGGTGTGGCCCCACGGCGACTACCCGCTCATCCCGGTGGGCCGCATGACGCTGGACCGCAACCCCACCGACAACCACGCCGAGATCGAGCAGGCCGCATTCCAGCCGAACAACTTCGTCCCCGGCATCGGCCCCAGCCCGGACCGGATGCTACTCGCCCGTCTCTTCTCGTACGCGGACGCCCACCGCGCCCGCATCGGCACCAACTACCAGCAGCTGCCGGTGAACGCGCCCGTCGTCGACGTCCACACCTATTCCAAGGACGGCGCGATGGCCTACCGGAAGACGTCCGACCCGGTCTACGCGCCGAACTCCAAGGGCGGGCCCGCCGCCGACACCGAGCGGTACGGCAGCCCGCCGAGCTGGGCCGTCGACGGCGAGATCACCCGGACCGCCTACGTCTCGCACCCGGAGGACGACGACTGGGGACAGCCCGGCACGCTCGTGCGCGAGGTCCTCGACGACGCGGCCCGCGACCGCCTCGTGGACAACGTCGTCGGCCACCTCCTCGACGGGGTGAGCGAACCGGTCCTCGAGCGCGCCTTCGCGTACTGGACCAACATCGACCCGACCGTGGGCAAGCGCATCGCCGAGGGGGTCCGCGCCAAGCAGAAGTCGTAGTCCCGGAAGGGAGCCGTAGGGCCTGGCGGAGCAATCCGGGCCCGCGGGAACCACGTACGACCGCGTGATGAGCGCTTCGATGCCGCCGGTGGCCCGTTCCAGGGCCACCGGCGGCATCGTGCTCCGCGGCGGACGCCGGCCGGGCCCGGTCAAAGGCCGACGGCGCACGGCGGTGCGGTGCGGGATGTCCTGCGGATTTCCCTCCGGGCGGCGAACGGCCCTCCGCGTTTCCTTCGGGTAAAAGGCGTGACGGACCTCTTGAGGTACGGAACGGGGGCTCCCATACTCCCGGTTGGACGGTCGTCCAACTCCGTGGGGGCACATGTGCGATCAGGGAAACGAAGCCGGCGTGCCGTGACCTCTTCGGGAGCGGTCCCGAACATCGGGGCGCGCCGCGCGGGACGGTTCGGCGACTCCGGCGACGGTCCGGCCCGCGCCGAACGGAGGCTGCGACCCGTCGTGGCCGGCCGCTCGCGCGGGGGCCGCCGATGATGCGGCGCATACCGCTGGAGCAGCGGCGCGAGGAGATCGTCTCCGCCGCCATCAGGGTCATCGCCGAGCGCGGTGTGGCGGCGGCGACCACACGGGCCATCGTGTCCGAGGCCGGGATGCCGCTGGGCGCGTTCCACTACGCCTTCGCGTCGCACGACGCGCTGATGCGCGCGGTGATCGAGAGCGTCACGGACGAGGAGCGCCTCGCGGCCGAGCTGTCCTGGGCGGACAGCACGTCGGTCGAGGCGGCCGTCCGCAGCGGACTCGACGCCTACATCGACCTTCTGGAAGCGGATCCGCGGCGCGAGCTGGCGCTGCTCGAACTCGCCGTCTTCGCGCGCAGGCACGACGAGCACGGACAGATGCGGGATCAGTACCGCTCCTACTACGAGGCCGCGTCCGGCCTGCTGCGCAGTGTCGCGACGGTGACCTCGTCCGTGTGGACGGCCCCGCTGGAGGAGCTCGCGCGGCACCTGGTCGCCGTCGTCGACGGCATCACCACCACCTGGCTGGCCGACCACGACACCGAGGCCGCCCGCAGGACCGCGGCGTTCGCCGCCGCCGCGTTCGCCGCCGCGGCGGCTCCCCTGCCGACCGAGGAACACGGCCCGTCCGATCGCGGCCGCGGCAACCCGCCCTCCTCCCGTTTCCCCGTGTAAGGACAGCAGCCGATGCCCACAGACACAGATGAACGCGTCCGCGCGTCCGCCGATCCTCGTGCCGAACTCGGTGCGTCGTTCGCCGCGTCCTCCGATCCCCGTTCCGTACCCGGTGCGTCGTTCGCCGCGTCCTCCGATCCCCGTTCCGTACCCGGTGCGTCGTTCGCCGCGTCCTCCGTCCACGAAACGGTCGGGGTCGTCCGGACTCCCCACCCGGAACACGCCCGATGACCGCCGGGACCCGGGCCCCCGAGGTCCGTGACGGCCGGTGCGACGGCAGAGCCGCGCTCACGGCGGCGGGAACGGTGTACGCGCTGCAGGGGTTCGGCTACGCGGTCGTCTCCACCTCGCTTCCCTCCTTCCAGCTGCGGCTTTCCCTGGACGCGACCACGATCGCCGTCACCCTGCTCGGGGTGTGCGTCGCCTCCGCGGCCGGATCTGTCGTCGCCGACCTCGTCGCCGTGCGTGCCGACAGCCGGCGCGCCGTGCAGATCGGCTTCGGCGTCCAGGCCTTCGGGACGGTCGCGCTGGCGGTCGCTCCCGGCACGTCCGCGTTCGTGGCGGCCGCGGCCGTCTACGGCACCGGACTCGGCATGGTGGACGCCGCGTCGAGCATGCAGGGCGTGCTGGTCCAGCGCCGCCTGGGGCGTCTCGCCCTGGGGCGCTGCTTCGCCTTCTACACCGGCGGGGCCGTCGTCGGCGTCCTGACGATGTCGCTCGTGCTGTCGGTGAGCGGCGCGGCGGCGGCTCTGGTCTGTGCCGCGGTGGCGCACGTCTCCTTCTCGGTCTTCGGGGTGCGCTTCCTGGACCCCGCCCGTGCGGCACAGGCCCGTCCGAAGGACGGCTCGGGCAAGCGGGACGGACTGCCGGGGGCTCCCGTCCTGGCCGCCGGTGTGATCGTCCTGGCCGCCTTCACCATCGACTCCGGGATCAGCACCTGGAGCGCGGTCCATCTGACGGGCCTCGGCCTGACGGCGGCGCTGGCCCCGTCGGGCTACATCGCGTACCAGGTGGGGGTGCTGGTGGCACGGCTCGCCACGGACACGCTGATCCGGCGCTTCGGTTTCGGTGTGCTCCTGACCGGCGCGAGCCTGTCGGGCGTCGCCGGCGGCCTCGTGGTCATGCTGGTTCCGGGGCCGGTCGCCGCGGTCCTCGGCTTCACCGTCAGCGGTCTGGCCGTCGGGGTCCTCGTGCCGGTCGCGTTCGACGCCGCCGGCCGGATCCTGCCGGAGCGCAGCGACGAGGTGATCGCCCGGGTGAACCTCTTCAACTACGTCGGTGCGGTGCTCGGCGTGGTCGGAGTCGGCGTCCTCGTCGACCTCGCCGGGGCGCCCGCGGCGTTCCAGCTTCCGGTCGTGGTGCTGGCCGTCGCCTGGCTCGTGACCCGGCGGGTGCCGGTCCACAACGGCTAGATCGGCGGGCGCCGGGCTCGGGCGCCCGGCGCCCCTTCCACGTCCCTCCCCCGCGCACGGCCCCTGTCGGCGAGCGCGCGGTCAGTCGGCCTCGGAGGATCCCCGGATCATGCGGAGGATCCCCGTCTCACGGTCGCGGACCGCCACCGCCGCGTCGACGAACGAGGCGACGAGCGGGTTCGGCCGGCCGGAGCGACGGGCCACGGCGACGACCGAGCCCGGGTGATCGCCGATCGGCACGTACCGGACTCCGGGGTGGGGCGAGTAGCGGCGGGCCGCCGCCGGTGTGACGCTGCAGGCCATCCCGGCGGCGACGACCTCCACCTCCTCGCTCTGGGAGTGCGTCTCGACGAGTTTCCGCGCGTGCCTGCCGGCGCGGTGTCCGGCCAGGGTCCAGAAGTCGCGCCAGGCGCCGTCGTCCGTGCGGCCGATGGCGATCGGTTCGTCGAGGAGTTCCGCCACGCGGACGCTGTCGCGGTGGCTCATGGGGTGGGCCGTGCTCACTCCGACGACGCAGGGCTCGGTGAACAGCGGTGTGACCACGAGGCCGTGGGTGGAACTGGGCAGTCGGACGAACGCGACGTCGGTGTCGGCGCCGGCCAGGCCGGCGGACGGGTCGGCGAAGCCGAACTCGTGGAGCTCGACGCGGGCGTCGGGGTGGCGCCCGGTGAACTCGGCCAGGATGTGCGTGGTCAGTTCGAGTGCGGCGCCGACGATGAAGCCCACCCTCAGCGTGTCCTGCTCCCCCCGGCCCACCCTCCGTGCTTCGGCCACGCCCTGGTCGAAGCGGGCGAGCACCTCGCGGGCGGCGGTCAGGAACACCTCCCCCGCCGGGGTGAGCTCCACCGTGCGGGAGGTGCGGTGCAGCAGCGGCGTCCCGAGTTCGGCCTCCAGCTGAGAGATCTGCTTGCTCAGCGACTGCTGGGCGACGAAGAGTCTCGCCGCGGCCCGGGTGAAGTGCAGCTCCTCGGCCAACGCGACGAAGGAGCGCAGCCTGCGCAGATTCATATCCACAATCTCAGGATTGTAGATCGCGCCGAGATTGGTGTTTCACCTCACACTCGGCTCGCCGCCACGATGAGCCATCCGCGACGGGCCGTCCGTGCCGGGCCGTCCGTGCCGGGCCATCCGCGACGGACCGTCCGCGATGGGCCAAGGGGAGAGCGATGAACTTCACGAAAACCGTCGGTGCCGGTGACGTCCGGCTCGCCGGCCTGGTCGAGGAGGCCGGGAGCCGGGGCGTGGAGGTGGTGCGGGTGGACGACACCTGCGCGGTGCAGGGTGCCGTGCCGGCCCTCGGGTTCGGCGGGATCGGCCGCAGCGGTCACGGCCGTCACCACGGGGTGGACGGCTTCCGGGAGTTCTCCGACCCGCGCGGCGTCGTCCGGCGCGGTCGGGACGACCTGATCGACGTGGTGTTCCCGCCCTACGGGGACGCGCTCGACGGGGTCGTCGCCTCCGTGCTCGGCACCGCGGAGACGGGGGACGCCAGGTGATCGTGCCCGGAACACAGGAACGGCCCGCGCCCCGACGGCCCGAGACCCAGGAGGTCATGGAATGAAGAAGAGCACTCCCCCGGCAGGCACCTGGACCAATTGGGCGGGTGACGAGTCCTGCACGCCCCGCCAGGTGCTTCGGCCGGGCTCGGTGGACGAGGTCGCCGCCGTCACCGGGCGGGCGGCCTCGGAGGGCCGGACCGTCCGCGTCGTCGGAGCCGGCCACTCCTTCAACGACCAGGTCTGTACGGACGGCCTGCTGCTGAACCTGGACCGGCTGAGCGGCCTGCGGCACGTCGACGCCGAGGCGGGGCTCGTCACGGTCGGCGCGGGCACCCGGCTGGCCGATCTGAACCTGCAGCTCGCGCGCCACGGCCTCGCCCTGCCCAATCTCGGGGACATCGACCGGCAGAGCGTCGCCGGCGCCATGTCCACGGGCACGCACGGGACGGGCCGGAAGCTGGGCAACCTCGCCACCCAGATCGAGGCCCTCGACCTCGTGCTTGCCGACGGCACCACGCTGACCTGCACCGACGCAGATCCCGAGGTCCTGCGGGCGGCCCGTGTGAGCCTGGGGGCGCTCGGTGTGATCACCGGCTACACCCTGCGCGTCGTACCGGCGTTCGCGCTGCGCGCCGAGACCAGGACGATGCCGCTCGCCCGGACGCTCGCCCGCCTTGACGAGCTCGTCGACGGCAACGACCACTTCGAGTTCTTCGCGCTCCCCCACGCCGAAGCCGCCCTGGTGAAGCTGAACAACCGCACCGACGAGGCCGTCCGGCCTCCGCACGAGCTGGCGAAGAGGATCACCGAGTTCGCCGAGAACGGCGTCTTCGAAGCGGCCTGCCGGGCGGGCCGGCGCTTCCCGTCCCGGATCCCGGCCCTGAACCGGGCCGTCACCCGGCTCATGACCCCTTCCGCGTACGTCGACCAGAGCCACCGGGTCTTCACCAGCAGGCGTTCGGTCCGGTTCACGGAGATGGAGTGGGCCGTGCCGCGCGCCGCCTGCGCCGAGGTCCTCCGGGAGATCCTGCGGGTGATCGAGCGCGAGCGCCTGGACGTCGGCTTCCCGATCGAGGTGCGGTTCGTGGCCCCGGACGAGCTGTCCCACCTCAGCCCGGCCTACGGACGCGAGACCGCGTACCTCGCCGTCCACATGTACCGGGGCATGCCGTGGGAACCGTACTTCCGCGGCGTCCAGGACATCGCCCTGGCCTTCGAGGGCCGGCCGCACTGGGGCAAACGGCACTTGATGGAGGCGGACGGCCTCGCCGCCCGCTATCCCGCGTGGGACCGGTTCCAGACGGTCCGCTCGCGGCTCGATCCGCGGGGCACCTTCACCAACGCCCACCTGCGCCGGGTGCTCGGCCCCGTCAGGGCCCCGGACACCGCTCCGTCGTCCGCCGGCACCGGCGGTCGGACCTCGAAGGAGCGGTAGCCCAGCCACGGGCTTCCGGGTGTCGGCGGTGCCGCGGTGTGGTCCCGCCCCGACGCGCACACCGCGTTCCGCGCCGACGGCACACCGCCGCGAGCGTGCTCCACCGACCGCGTGCGCGGTCGTCCGCGTCACACCCCCGAGGGACACTCCATCGATCCGGAGGCAGGACACGTGGAAACACCGTCGTTCGCGCGCAGAGAAGGACTCCATCTGATGGCCGCGGTCGCCGGCGGCCCGGCGGTCGGCACCGGCCGGGCCGCCGCGGCGGACGCGCCCGCCCCGTACCCGTACCTGGTCGGCCGCGGAATCGCCGACATCACCGGCGCGGCGGCCGAGAGGGGCATGATGGGGTACTCGAAGCCCGACCAGCAGACCGGCGGCATCCACCAGCGGCTGCGCGCACGGGCGAACGCCGGCGACATGTCGCCCAACCTCGGCCTCGCGCCCGGATCCGGCCCGATCGGCGGCGAGTTCGAGAACACCCGGATCATCGGCCTGCGCCAGAGCACCGCCGCCCAGCGCATCCACGCCTCCGCCACCACCCCGGTCAGCGGTGGCGTCGACTCCCGGCTGCGCTACGTCGACATGTCCCGGGTCCGGGTCGACGGCCGCTACACGCCCGACGGCCGGACCCACCGCACCAGCTCGGGCGTCATCGGCCTCTCCACGCTCGCCGGCAGCGTCGAGGACGGGCCGGGCATCCCCGGTCTGTTCGAGGGCGTGCCTTCCCCGCTCGCGCCGCTGATCGACCTCGTCGACTCCGCGGTCCCCCCGTGGCTCGCCGCCGAGCAGTCGCCCAAGACCCCGGTCGTCCCCGGCGGACTCCTCCGGGCGACTCCCGACGTCCTTCCGCTGCAACTGCTCAAGAGCGGTCAGCTCCACCTGATCGGCGGCCCCGCCGAGTACACCGTCGTCGCCGGGCTCCGCATCCGCCGGGCCGTTGCCGAAGTACTGGGCGTCCCGCTGGAGAACGTGCTGATGCAGGGCTACACCAACGGGTACGGCCAGTACGTCACCACGCCCGAGGAGTACGACGGGCAGCAGTACGAGGGCGCCTCCACGCTGTTCGGCCGGTACACCGCGCCCGCGTACCAGCAGGAGTTCGCGAAGCCGGTCGCCTCACTGCGGGACGGGACCGCGCTCTCGCCGGGTGCTCCCCCGCCCACCGCAGCGATCGGCACCCTGAGCGTCCAGCCAGGCGTCGTCCTGGACGCTCCCGGCCTCTTCCGCTCCTACGGCCAGGTGCTCACCGACGCGGCGGCCGACCACCGGCCGGGCCGGTGGGTGACCGTGGTCTTCGTCACCGGGCATCCCAAGAACAATCCGCGCCGCGGCGGCACCTTCCTGGAAGTGCAGCGGCTGCGGGGCCGGACCTGGGTGCGCCACCTCGACGACGGCGACTGGCGGACGACGTACCGCCGGCGGCGCACCAACGCCCTGACCGGGGAGTCCACCGCGACCATCACCTGGGACATCGCGCCCGGCACCCCGCCGGGGACGTACCGGATCGTCCACCACGGCGACGCGAAGAACGGTCTGACGGGAGCGGTCGACGCGTTCACCGGCGTCTCGCGGCCCTTCACCGTCTCCTGAGGCCGGCCCGGGCCCAGACGGTGACGAGCCCGAGCTCGGCACCACCCTCACGGAGCGTGTCGAGCCCGAAGGCGGCGGTGGGTCCCACGACGCCGGAGGTGGCGCCCGAGTGGGCGGCGAGGCGGTCGGAGGAGGGCGGGTTCTGCCCCGTGCAGAGGTCGCGGTCGACGACCACGTACGGGCGCAGGGGCAGGCGGGCCTCGGAGTATTCCGCCCCGCTCCCCCGCAGCCGGTCCTCCAGGAGCCAGGTCGCCCTGCGGCCGAAGCTTCGGTCGGCGACTGCGTGTCGGCGGTCTTCGCGCTGATGGACAAGGAACGCGGCGGCATCCACCTCAAGGCCCGATCAAGCCGTTCGTGGTGCGTCGCCCTCGAAGAGCATTCCTCGCAGGCGTTGGGAACGCAGGACGAGGAGCATCTCGAACCGCCGGTCCGCGTCGTCGAGATCGTCTCCCCGCAGTTCGCGGATCCGGCGAAGACGGTAGCGGGCGGTCTGGGGGTGGACCCCCAGCCGGTCGGCGATGTCCGTGGCGCTGCCGGAGGTCTCGATCCAGGCCAGAAGGGCCGTGGCCAGGCGGCGCGCCTGGGCCTGGCCGACGCCCCTCAGCGTGGTGAGCAGACGGAGTGCGGTTTCGTCGATGAGGTCGGCGGAGGGCAGCAGGATCAGCTCCTCCGCGTGGTCGGTGCAGCGCTGGACCTCTCCGCGGGGCAGGAGTCCGTCCTGGATCAGCCGCACCGCGCTCTCCGCCCGGCGCAGCGAGGCCCGCGCGTCCGCGCGTGGCGCGCGGATACCTTTCGGGTGACCGCTGTTCAGCGCATGCCGACCGTTTTCATCACCCTGAGCGCGTTGCCGAGGAGGACGGTCCAGGTTTCGGGGCTGATGCGGGCCGGCGGGTAGAAGCCCTGGAGCCGCTGGTGGGCGACGGTCTGGGGTTCGGTGTACTTGAGGATGCCGTCGGCGCCGTGGCGGCGGCCGAGGCCGGAGTCGCCCATGCCGCCCATGGGGGCGTCGATGCTTCCCCAGGCCGCGGCGAAGGCCTCGTTGACATTGACGGTGCCGGCGTGGACACGGGCGGCGACGGCCCGGCCGCGGGCGCCGTTGCGGGACCAGACGCTGGCGTTGAGGCCGTAGGCGGTGGCGTTGGCCTGCGTGACCGCGTCGTCGACGTCGCGGTAGGTGTAGACGGAGACGACGGGGCCGAAGGTCTCGTGGGAGTGCAGGGTCATGTCGGGGGTGACGTCGGTGAGGATCGTCGGCTCGTGGAAGAGGGGGCCGAGGTCGGGGCGGGCCTTGCCTCCGGCCAGGACGGCGGCGCCCTTGGCCACGGCGTCGTCGACGTGCTCGGTGACCGTCCTGAGCTGGGCGGGGGTGGTGAGGCTGCCGACGTCCATGCTGTAGTCGTACGCCGCGCCGATCTTGAGCTTCTCGGTGCGGGCGACGAACGCGGCCACGAACTCGTCGCGGATGGACTCGGCCACGTAGAGGCGCTCGATGGAGACGCACAGCTGTCCGGCGGAGGGGAAGCAGGCGTTGACGGCGCCCTCGGCGGCCTTGTCGATGTCGGTGTCGTCCAGGACGATCATGGCGTTCTTGCCGCCGAGTTCGAGGGAGGCGCCGATCAGGCGCCGGCCGGCGTCGCTCGCGATCTGGCGCCCGGTGGCGGTGGAGCCGGTGAACATCATGTAGTCGGCGTTGTCCATCAGCGCGCCGCCGATGGAGCTGCCCCGGCCGATCACCATCTGCCACACGCCCTCGGGCAGGCCCGCCTCGTACATCAGGTCCATCGACCACAGGGCGGTCAGTGCGGTCTGGGTGTCGGGCTTCTGCACCACGGCGTTGCCGGCCATCAGGGCGGCGATGGTGTCGCTGGCGGCCATGCTCAGCGGGTAGTTCCACGGCGAGATGACGGTGACCACGCCCTTGGGGTGGCGCAGTTCGGTGGTGTGGGTGAGCAGCGGGATCGCCCCGCGCCGCCGCTTGGGGCCCAGGTACCTGGCGGCGTTGCGCGCGTAGTAGCGCGAGACGATCCCGATGTCGACGACTTCGAGGAAGGCGTCGCGGCGGGTCTTGCCGTTCTCGGCCTGCATCAGGTCCAGCGCCTGGTCCTGCCGGGCGAGCACCAGGTCGTGGTAGCGCAGCAGGATCCGCTTGCGCTCCGCGATCGGGGTGGCCGCCCAGGTCTTCTGCGCGGTGCGGGCGCGGGCGAACGCGGCCTCGACGTCCTCCGGGGTGGAGACGGGGAAGTCGGCCAGCGGGACGCCGGTGTAGGGGGCGGTGGTGGTGACGCGCGCGGCGTTCGGCGCGGCCGACACCCGGGCGGTCAGGTGCTGGAGGAAGGCGGGGGTGAGGGACAGGGGAAGGCTCGGGCCGCGGACGGCCGCCGGGCCGGTGGATGTGGTGACCATGACGGGGGACTCCTCTCGCTCTGCTGTTACTTGCTGCGGCTTCGGACCGAGGTGGGGACCGGCATGTGCAGGGCGGCCTGGCCCTCGGTCATCACGTCGAACTGGATGGTCCGCTTCGGCCGCAGCGAGCGCAGGTCGTCGGACATCCGGCCCTCGCCGAGCTGGAGGGAGACGCCCTTGGTGCTGCGCGTCGTACCGGCGTTGAGCACGTTGGTCTGGTTCAGGGTGGAGTGCCAGGCGCCGTCGATCGTCGTGTACGAGGTGAGCGAACCCACCCGCTCACCGCTCGCGTAGGCGGTCTGCCTCGGCGTGTCGGCCAGGAGGGCCAGGTCCACTCCGCCGGCGTCGTTGGCCACGCGGGCGGTCGTCCGGCGGTGGTCGATGTCGACGTCGAGGCCGGTGACCCACTTGGGGAAGCCGTAGCCGTCGTGGCCCCGGACCTGCGCGATGTCCGAGTTCACCGGCAGCGACAGCACGTAGCCGTCGAGGTGCTCGTTCTTCAGGCCGGTGACGAGGTCGAAGAAGCCGAGCTTGCCGTGTCGCGCGGGCTTCACGGCGATGCCCACGGCGGCCTCGGTGTAGAAGTCGATGTCGCACACGTCGTAACGGAAGAACATGACCGAGATCAGCCCGAGACCCGGCGCGAGCTCCAGCGGCGAGAGCTCCTCGGGCAGCCGGGCGCGGATCGCACGGGTGGGCGCGACCATCGTGAGCCGGGCGCTCGACATCGTGTAGTAGAAGTTCGGCGTCAGCGTGGGGCCGATCGGTGAGTCGACCTTGATCTTGGGCAGCTCCCGGAAGAAGTCCACTCCGCTGACGCGGGGGTCGCGGGCGATCGCGTCCAGGTCCGGGGTCATCCGGTACCGGTCGTACAGACCCCCCTCGGGGACGGTGACCTCCCGGCCCCCCAGATCGACCTTCACGGTGCTCTGCTGCGACGAGGACATGGCGGAATCCCTCACTCTCATGTAAGCGGTGTACACATGACTGTAAAGCCCGATGTGAGCACCGTCAACAATGGGGGGCGGAATCCTCGCCGATGGATCTCGGCGACGAGGCCGGCCCCCATGGGATCGATCCGGGCCGCACCGTGCGGATCACGTCGACTTCGCCCTCCGCGTCGCGGTCAGCCAGGCGCGGTAGCGGCGCAGGGCACGGCGCTGCTTGCGGCGTTCGGACATGAGGGCGAGTGCCGGGCTCGTGCCGAACCTGGTGCGGCGACCGCGGGCGAGGCGGCGCATCTGGTGGCGGACCTGGGCCATGCTCGCGGCGGAGGCGAGGGCCTTGTCGGACCAGTTCACCGGCCGCATGGGGCGGTC
>NZ_JBSHHY010000038.1:0-57668 GCF_053618675.1 Streptomyces sp. NPDC055632
GTCCCGTTCTTGCGGACCTCGGTCAGCCGGCGCGACAGCCGGTGCGCGAGGTGGATCGGCAGCGGCATCAGCTCGGGCGTCTCGTCCGACGCGTAGCCGAACATCAGGCCCTGGTCGCCCGCGCCCTGCGCGTCCAGCCCGTCGCCGTCGGAGGCGTCCCCGGAAGCGTTCCCGGAGGTGCCCCCGGAGACGTCCCCGACCCGCTTCTCGTACGCGGTGTCGACGCCCTGGGCGATGTCCGGGGACTGCGCCCCGATGGACACCGACACGCCGCAGGAGGCGCCGTCGAAGCCCTTCTTCGAGGAGTCGTAGCCGATCTCCAGGATCTTGTTCCGCACGAGCTGGGCGATCGGCGCGTACGCCTTGGTGGTCACCTCGCCCGCGATGTGCACGAGGCCGGTGGTGATCATGGTCTCCACGGCGACGCGCGAGGTCGGGTCCTGGCTCAGCAGGGCGTCGAGGATGGTGTCGCTGATCTGGTCGGCGATCTTGTCCGGATGCCCCTCGGTCACGGACTCCGAGGTGAACAGACGGCGGGTCATGGCGAACTCCAGGTGGTGGGAGGGACGGCCGGCCGGTTCCGGTGCCGCCCGGCCGGTGCGTGGGTCATACGAGTCCTTCGGCCCCGCCCGCCCCGCCGGCCGCCGCGTGCGCGGCGGTGGCGGCGAGGACCGCGGCGAGGTCGCGGGCGGCGTCGGGTGCGGCCCCCGGGGCGCCGCCGATCGCGACGAGCGGGGGCGCCCAGCCGTGGGCGGCGATCCGCTGCGCCACGCCGTACGCGAGGGCGCCCGCGCCCGAGTACCCGCCGAGCAGGACGGGTTCGCGGGCGGCCAGGGCCGGGCCCAGGGCGGTCAGGCAGGCCGTCGCGTCCGCGGGCGCGGTGACGGTGGCCAGCGTCTGGGGCCCGCGGTGGTCGCGGGCCAGCACGTCGTAGCAGTTCTCCGGGGAGCCCGGCGGCGGGATCAGGCAGATCACGCCCGCGCCCGGCCCCGCGCCGGGGCGCAGCAGGCGCAGGGAGGACGGCGGTCGGTGCGCCATGCGGGGCACCGGGCGGCCCTCCAGGAGGCCGAGGACCTCCTCGACGGGCGTGGACCCCTCGACGGCGAGGGGGAGGTCGCGCAGCAGCCGGAGCAGTTGCGCCAGGCACTCGGAGGCGTCGGCGTCCGCGACGCGGGCGCGGTCGTGGACGACGGTCAGGGCCAGTCCGCCCACACCGTCGTGGCGGGCGGCGAGGGTCATGGGCACGCCCGTGTGCGCGCCGAACAGCTCCGGAGGCTCCACGCGCACGCCCTCGGCGGCCAGGTCCTCCCGCAGTTCGGCGGCCGGGTCGGAGAGCGGTCCGCAGAGAGGTCCGGAGCGCGCGGCCAGGAGGTCCGGCGGCTGGAAGACGACGACGGACTCGGTGAGTTCGTCGTCGGCCGCCCGGCCCGACCAGCCGTGGATCTGCCCGGCGGAGACCCATTCGTACGCGGTGGTGTCGAGGGCCCGGTCGGTCAGGGCGGCCAGCAGGTCGCGGATCCGGGTGCGGGGGCCGACGTCCACGGCCACGGGCAGCGGGTTGGCCAGGGCGCCCGGCATCCCCTCGGCCCCGTCGAGGGCGATGCCCCGGCCGGACACGGCCGCGGCGAAGGCCACCGGGGCGGGGGCGGGACGGGCGCGGTGGGCACGGTGGAGCAGCAGCGCCCAGGCGGCCTGGACGACGGTGCTCTCGGTGGCCCCGTGACCGGCGGCCCAGTCGCGCAGCCGGACCGTCTCGTGCGGGGTCAGGCGCTGCCAGGCCCGGCCGTGGCCCCGTCGGCCGGTGACGTCGCCGGTGACCCGGGCGGGCAGGGTGGCCGCGCCCGCCGGAGGCGCGGCACGGGACCAGAACGCCCGGGCGGGACCGAGGTCCTGGCCCTGTACCCAGCGGAGGTGGTCGCGCACGTCGGGGCGGCGCTCGCCGCCGCGCGCGCGCCCGTCGTCGAGGTAGGCGCGGTAGAAGGAGCGCAGCAGCAGGCCCATGCTGCGGGTGTCGATCAGGGCCTGGTGGTAGGTGGCGAGGATCCGGGTGCCCGGAGGGCCGGCGTCCCGGACCTCGTCGACGAGCACGATGCGCAGCGGACCGCCGCGCATCAGGTCGAACTCGCGCAGCCGCTCGGCGGCGACCAGCGTGTTCCACTCCGCGGCCCCCTGGGAACGGCGGGCGATCTGCGGGACGGCGGAGGGGCGCACGACGACGCGGGGCGGGTGGTGCGGGGCGGGGCGGGCCAGGACGGCGCGCAGCACGGCCTCCTGGTCGGTGACGCGCTGCCAGGCCGCCCGGAACCGCTCGGGGTCGAGCGGTCCGTACCAGTGCCAGTGGACCTGCTCGACGTGGAACCCGGCGCCGGGGTGGGTGAGGGAGCCGAGGAGGATGTCCTGCTGGCGGGGGGCGGCGGGGTGTCCGTGGGAGAGCGGGTACGGCCGCCGGGCGGCGACGAAGGCGGCCGGACCGCGGGGGAAGGAATCGACGGGGGCGAGGGACCCGGCGGGCTCGGCGGAGTCGACGGGCTCGACGGACGTGACCGACTCGGCGGGCTCGACGGACGCGAGGGGCTCGACCGACTCGTTGGACTCGGCGGACTCGGCGGACTCGACCGAACCGGCGGACTCGACGGACTCGACGGACTCCGGACCCGGAAGACCGTCCCGTACGCCGTCCCGGATGCCCTCCCGTACGTCCTCCTGAGCACCCTCCCCGTGCTCCTCCGGCGCCGCGCGGGGGGCGGTCTCCGGCCCGGTCAGGAGGTCGGCCAGCCGCCCCGCGTCGAAGGAGAGGGGCAGCCGGAGCGTGTGGTGGACCGGGGAGTGCCGGCGCAGCGCGGGCCGGGGCGGCGGGAACCGGTCGAGCAGCGGTTCGAGGGCGGCGGGCGCCAGCGGACCGTGCAGCTCCAGCGAGCTCGGCCGGCCGGGGGCGATGACCACCGTCACGGCCTGGGGTGCGGCCATGGTCATCGGTCCCTCCCGGGTCGGTTCGGCGCGGTGCGCTGCGGTCGGTTCTGTTCTGTGCGATCGGTCGCGTTCTGTACGGAATCGGCGAGGCGTCGGGAGTATGGGCGGGCGCGCCACGCGGCGCCGACGCGCGGCTGACACGGCGCTGACACGACGGCTCCCGGCCCGGTCACCGGGCCGGTCGGCGCGTCAGTCGGCGCGTCAGCCGGCCGCGAGCATCTCCTCGACGGCGCCCAGGAACCCGTCGTCGAGCATGGTGCGGACGGCGGTGTCCGGATCGGGGTCGAGACCCGCGTCGTGGCGGGCCACGCTGAGCAGGTAGCGGTCGAGCACCCGGTGGGTCCCGAAGGCCCACTCGCCGCGCGCGGCCGGGCTGCCGTCGGGGGCCGTCAGGTCCCCGCTCTCCAGGCCGAAGCCGAACTCCGTGAACCCCAGCCTCAGCCCTTGGCCCAGCGCCTTCGTGTAGGCCTCCTTCAGGGTCCACAGGCGCAGCAGCTCGGCGGCCTTGCGCTCCTCGGACAGGCCGGCGAGCTCGGCCTGCTCGGCCGGGGTGCACATGTGGTCGTGGAGCAGTTCGAAGGACATCCGCCGGCCGGCCGGTTCCACGTCGACCCCGATGCGGCCGGTGCGGCTGACGCCGACGGCGATCAGGTCGTCCGTGTGGCTCAGGCTGACGTCGATCTGGTCGAAGCCGCGGATGTAGGGCCGTCCACCGATCTTGTACGCGAGGTCGAGCGCGGCGGGATCCGTCCGCAGCGCCGCGGCGGCCGTGTACTTGACGACCATCCGCGAGGTGACGAAGCGGTAGCGGACGGCGGCGTCCTCGGTGCGCCGGTAGCGCGGCCAGTCGCGGCCGAGGAGGCGTCGCAGCTCCGGGGCGGCGAGGGCGGCCGTCAGCCACTCCCCCCAGGTCGCGTACACCACGGCGCTGCCGAGTCCCTCCAGGTCCTCGTGCAGGGCGTCCCAGGGGCCCCCGGGCCCGGTGACGTGGACGGGGGACGGGACGGCGCGCCCGTCCGGGACGCGGTGCTGCTCCGGCACGGTTCCTGACCTCCTCTGCGGCTGCTGGGGCGCACCGCCCGCGCGGGGCGGCGGTGCTCGGGGTGCGCGGCGTGCGGCTCACCGGTCGTCGGGGTGCACGGCGTGCGGGTCGCACGGCCCACCGGTCGTCGGGGCCCGGCGCGCGCGGGTCGCGCGGCTCACCGGTCGGGCGACGTGCCGTCGAGGTCGTAGCTGCGGCCCGCGCGGTAGCGTCCGACGACCTCGGCGAGCAGGTGCTCCGCACAGCCGGCGGGCGGCTCGGGCGCGGCGATGCCCAGCCGCCCGGCGAGCCGGGTCAGGGCGAGGACCGCCCAGGCGGGATCGGCGAGGAAGGGGTCGGTGCCGTCCTGCCCCTCCCAGACCCCGAGGACCGCGGCGGCGGCCAGGACCAGCGCGTACCGGTCGCCGAGGACGACGACCGCCGGGTCGGAGAGGCCCGCGTGCCCGGTGGGCAGCGCGGCGCAGGCCGTGCGCAGCGCCCGGAGTTCGCCGACGAACCCCTCGGCCAGTTCGCCGAGCACGGCGAGGGCGCCGCCGAGGGCGCGGTGCGCGGAGAGCCGGTCGGCGCAGGCCACCAGGGTGGCCGGCAGGAAGTCGTCGCCCCCGGCGAAGCCGAGCAGCCGGTAGTCGAGGTCGGGCAGGGCGGCGCCCGGGCGGAAGAGCTCGGGCGGGGGCTCCTCGGCCCGGAACCAGGAGCGCGCGGCGAGGGTGCGCAGCTGGGGGACGATGACGGCCTGGCAGGCGGCGGTGCCGGCGTGGCCGAGCCCGGCGACGGGCAGGTCGCGGACGACCTTCTCCAGGGCGCCGTACTGCGGGCTGCCGTGCTCGTAGCCGTGGGCGCCGAGCACGGAGGCGAGCTCCTCCAGGTCGTCGCGCAGCAGGTCGGGCACGACGTACTTGACCGCCGCGGCGAGCACGTGGGTGCGTTCGGGCAGCAGGCTCAGGGAGCGCAGGGCGACGGTGGCCATGGCGTCGCAGGCGAGCAGGTCGGCGAAGACCCCGGTGAGCGGCTTGTGCCAGCGCCGGGCCACGGGGGCGCTGCGGCCGGTGGTGACGGCGCGGACGGCCGAGTGCAGCACGGTGTCGACGGAGGAGACGGCGACGGCGGGGATGAGGCAGCGGTTGACCTGGAAGGTGCGCAGCGCGAGGGCGACGCCCTCGCCGGGGCGGCCGACCATGGCGTCCCCGGGCACGGGGCAGCCGGCGAGCTCCAGGCCGGAGAAGAGGCCGCCGCGCATGCCGGGGGTGTGCACGCGGGGCAGGTGCCGCACCGTGTCCCCGGGCAGGTCGCCGGGGCGCAGCAGGAAGACGGAGTGGCTGCGCGGCCCGCGTTCGGCCGCGGTGCGGGCGTAGACGACGTACGCGCCCGAGCGCGCGGCGTTCATGACGACGTCCTTGCGCCCGCTGAGCAGGTGGCCGCCGGGCACGGAGCGGGCCGTGAACTCGTCGCGCAGGATGGCGTTCGCGTGGGCGAGTTCGTGGTGGACGATCGAGGCCCGGCCGCCGCCGAGGAGGAGACCGGCGGTCTCCTCGCGCTGGCGGGGGCTGCCGGCGGCCCAGACCGCGGCGGTGGCGAACAGCGAGGTGATGCCGAAGCCGAAGCCGAGGGCGAGGTCGCGGCGGAAGACCGGGCGCAGCACCTTCGCGAGCAGGTCGGCCCGGGTCAGCCGGCCGCCGAGGGCGGCGGGCACGAACTCGGCGCCGAGCCCGTGCTCGGTGAGGAGGCGCTCGGTGGCGGCGGGCGGCCTGCGCAGGTCGTCCGCGGCGACGAGGGCGGCGATGCCGTGCGGGTTGGCGGGCCGCAGCGGGTCGCCGAGCAGGGACTCGAGCCGGGCGGCCCGCTCCAGCGCCCGCGCCTCGGGCGCGGGTCCGGTGGCGGAGTCGCTCACGGCTCCGGTCGGGGGGTCGCTCACGAATCCGGTCACGGGTTCGCTCACGGCTCCGGTCGGGGGGTCGCTCACGAATCCGGTCACGGGTTCGTTCACGGCTCCGGTCAGGGGGTCGTTCGCAGATCCGGTTGCGGCTCCGGCCGCGCGCGTTCCGGCGTACGGCGGCGGCGTCGGCGTGTCGGGCATCAGCGTGTCGGGCGTCGTGGTCATGGGCTGCCCGGTCACTGCCCCGGGCACAGCACGCGGACGGCGGACTCCGCGTGGCGGCGGGCGCGTCCGAGGGTGGCCGCGCCGGCGGCGCCCAGGGTGTCGCGCACGTACCGGCGGGCCTGGGCGAGGTCGGCGCCGCGTCCCAGGACGGACTCGACGGCCTCCTCCCGCAGCAGGACGCTGTGGGTGACGGCGGCGGTGACGCCGCTCTCGTCCGGGGTGACGGTCCACTCGCCGCAGTGGGCGGCGAGCAGCGGGGAGGTGCGGGTCTCCTTGAAGACGATCCGGCCCGCGTGGGGGAAGCAGACCCGCACGGACTCGGTGGTGACGGCGGGTCCGCCGGGGGCACGGGTGTCCGTGGTGACGACCTGGACGCCGGGCAGGTCCTCGCGCACGTCGGCCCGGACGACGTGGGCCAGGTGCTCGGGCCAGTCGCCGATCCCGTACAGGAAGTCGTAGACGAGTTCGGCGGGTCCGTTGACGCGCACCGACTCCTCGAAGGTCAGCCGGAGTCCGTCGAGCCGGGTCCACAGCTCGGCGGCCTCCTTCAGCCGGGCGAGCTCCGCGCGGCTGTTGTCGTCGGTGGCGCGGGTCAGCCACTCGGCGCCCGCGGGGTCGTCGCCCGCCACCGTGAAGTCGTGCAGCAGCGTGATCCGCGAGCGGTCGGCGCCCAGCTCCTCGACGATCCAGCGGCCGCCCATGTGCGAGGCGGGGGCCGCCGCGACCTCCTGGTGGAAGTCGATCGTGCGCCGCGCCGGGTCCAGGTGCCTGCGGGAGATCCACGAGGTGACGGAGCCGTTGGCCGTCACCCACATGCGGAACCGGTCCTGGACCCCGTCGAAGTCCAGCCGCTCGACGTGGATCGCTGGCGGCACGAGCAGCGGCCACTCCGTGGTGTCCGCGACCAGTCCGTACAGCACGCCCGCCGGGGCGGCCACGTCCACCGTGTACGACGTGCGACGCACTCTCTCATCCGACATCGGTCCACCCCTCTCTCGCCCTTGCGTCCGACTCTGCTCCGCCCCGCCGGAGGATCGCTCGACGAGCCCTCGAACCGCCGTCCACGGCGCGTACGGGGCCCCTGGACGGGTCCGGGGCCGCCGCCGTCCCGGAGGTCCGCGCCCCGACGAACGCCACCAGGGCGCCCACGGACCGGAAGTCCTCCAGGTCCAGGTCCTCCCGGCCGGCCGTGACGCCGAACTCCTCCTCGACGAAGGCCAGCAGTTCGAGCCCGAACACGGAGCTCACGTAGCCGAGGCCGAAGATGTCCTCGTCGTCGGCGAGTCCGTGCACGGGGAGGAATCGCGCGAGGTAGGCGGTGATCCTGGCCCGCACGTCCCCGTCGCCCGCACCGCCCCGCGCCGCGCCGCCGGAGCGCGCGGGGCGGGCGGGGCGGGCCGGTTCGTGCCGGGTCTGGGCGGGCCGTACGGGCACGGGCATGCGGTCCTCCGGAAGGCTGCGGCGCCGGGCCGCGGGCGGGGAGCCGCGGCGGCGCGGACGCGACGTGCTCGGCACGCTCTCAGCACCCTCTCGAGAAGGCGTGGACAACGGCTCGGACTCCGGACGGCGGTCGTCGGACACGCCGGCCGCTCCGGTGGATGCTGGACGCGACGGTCGAACGGGAAGGGTGGGGGGATGAGCGAAAGCCCTGGTGCGGGAAGCTGGTTCAGGAGGTTCAGGCCCGCTCCGCAGGCCCCGGTCCGGCTGGTGTGCCTGCCGCACGGCGGCGGTTCCGCGGGTTTCTTCCTCCCGGTGGCGCACGCGCTCGCGCCCGCGGTGGACGTGCTGGCCGTCCAGTACCCGGGCCGCCAGGACCGGCGCGGCGAGGAGCCGGTGGCGGACCTCCAGGTGCTCGCCGACCGGATCACCGCGGCCCTGGCCCCGTACCGCGACCGGCCGCTGGCCCTCTTCGGGCACAGCATGGGCGCCACCCTCGGCTTCGAGGTGGCCCGCCGCCTGGAGGCGGCCGGCGAGGTGCCGGCGGTCCTGTTCGCCTCGGGGCGCCCGGCGCCGTCGATCCCGTTCGAGGGCGGCCTCGGTGCGGCCGGGGACGAACGGCTGCTGGCCGAGATGGACGCGCTCGGCGGCACGGACGCCGCGCTGCTGCGGGATCCCGAGCTGCTGGCGATGGTCCTGCCGGCGCTGCGCGCCGACTACCGGGCGGTGGAGACGTACGCGTACCGGCCGGGGCCCGCGCTGACGTGCCCGGTCGTCGCGCTGACCGGGGACCGGGACCCGGTGGCCGACGTCGAGGGGGTGCTGGCCTGGGAGGAGCACACCACCGGCCCGTTCACCGCCGAGGTGTTCCCCGGCGGGCACTTCTTCCTGACGGACCGGGCCGAGGAGGTGCTCGCGACGGTCGTCGCGCACCTCGGCCCCGGCCCGCGCCCGGGCGCGCGGCGGACCGTGTTCACGCGACCCGCCACCGCTCGTCCTCCTGCCGCCACTCCTCCTCCCCCTCCTCCGCGTACCGCCTGACCTGCTCCATCACCGAGGCGCTGCGCCGGCCCAGGGTCCGGCGGACGTGCCGGCGGACCGTCTCGGAGGTGGCGTCGGGGCCGAAGAGCCCGGTGACGGGCCCGGCCTGGAGCAGCACCCCGTGCCGGGAGGTGAGGAGGGTGGCGCCCGCGCCGTCGTCGGCGACCGTCCAGATCCCGGTGTGGACGGCCAGCGGGGCGGGGGTCCGCGGCTGCTTGTGGACGACGAGCCCGCGCCCGGGCAGGCGGACCCGCACGGAGTCGGGCGGGACGGCCGGGACGCGGTACGGGCGGGGGCCGGGGCCCTCCAGGAGCGCGTACACGCGCTGCGGCGGGGCGTCGACGCGCACCGAGTCCTCGAAGCAGAGGACGAGTTCGTCGAGGCGTTCCCAGTGCGCGGCCAGCCGGGCCAGGTGGCCGGCCTCCTCGCGGAGGGCGGCCACGGCGCCGTCCCGCGCGGCGACGGCCTCCGGCGAGCGGCTCCCGGCCGGCGCGGGGGCGTCCACCTCCAGGACCAGCAGGGCGCGTTCGGCGCCCAGGTCCTCGACGGTCCAGCTCCCGGACGGCGCGCCGTCCGGGTCCGCCGGGTCCTCCTCGCGGAAGGCGATCCGGCGCGGGGCGGCGTCCGGGAGGCGCCGCAGGGTGCGCGGGCGGAGGACCCCGCCGGTGACGTCCCACCTGCGCAGCCGCTCGCCGGGCCCGTCGCACGGGAGGCGTTCCACGTGGACGGCGTCCGGCAGGTACAGGGGCCACTGCGGGGCGTCGGCGAGCAGTCCGTACACCAGTCCGGCGGGCGCCCCGATCTCGGTCCGGTGCACCGTGCCGCGGTTCCGTGCGGGCCCGGTCACCGGTGGCCCTCCAGGACCCGGGCGGGAGCGGTACGGGGCTCCGTGACCGTACCTGCGGGAGCGTCCGTACCGGTGAGGACGTCCGCATCGACAGGGGAGTCCGCGTCGGCGGGGACTTCGGCACCGACGGGAACGTCCGCGTCGGCGGGCGCGGCGGCCCGGTCCAGCGGGGCCAGGGCCCCGTCCAGGGCGGCCGCGGTCAGTTCGGCGCCGCCCGAGGCCGTGTAGCCGTCGGGCCGGACAAGGACCCAGGCGCCAGGCGCCAGGCCCAGGGCCGCGCGCAGCCGCCCGTCCGGGTCGGGGAGCCCTCCGGGGGTTCCGGCCGGGCCGCCGATGGTCCGTACGGACAGCCAGGAGCCGAAGGCCTCGCGGACGGCCCCGGCCGTCCGCCGGACCCGCTCGGGACCGTCGGCGACCAGGAGCGTCCAGCGGACGTCGCGCAGTTCGTCGCGCAGCGCGTCCGCCCCGGGGCCGCCGGGGTGGCGGGCCGCGGCCGCGGCGGCCCGGGTGCCGAAGGCCGGGCCCCGGCCGTCGGGCCGCCGGGTGGTGAGGCTGCTCTCGGGGTAGCCGAGCCGGAGTCCGGACATCGCGCCGAGGACCTTGCGCTGGATGGCGCGGCGCAGCGGGCCGACGTTGCGGACGAGGGTGAAGACGACCGGCAGCGCGAACCCGGCCACGGTGTTCTTGAACTGGACCAGGAAGGTGGCCTTGCGGGTGGAGCCGAGCAGGGCCCTGCCGACGGGCACGCGCTCCTCGCCGTAGGTGTCGAGGAGGCCGCGCCCGGCCTCGCCGCGGACGACCATGGCGAGCTTCCAGGCGAGGTTGTAGGCCTCCTGGACGCCGGTGTTCATGCCCTGGCCGGAGGCGGGGCTGTGCACGTGGGCGGCGTCCCCGCAGACGAAGACGCGGCCGTCGTGCATGCGGGGCACCATGCGCTGCTGGAAGGTGAAGACGGAGGTCCACTCGGGCTCGCCCACCCGGACCTCGCGGCCGAGACCGGCGCTCAGCTTGGCGCCGAAGCGCTCGGCGACGGAGGGGACGCCGGTGTCCCGCCCGCCCTTCGCACCGTTCTTCGCACCGGTGCCGACGGGGGAGGTGTCGAGGAGCCGCCACTGTCCCTCACGGCTGTACGGCACCATCATCAGGGCCTGGCGGCCGGTGTGGACCCAGTAGATGGTGTCCGGCGGGAGGTCGACGGTGACGGGCGCGTCGGCGAGCTCCCAGGTCTCGCTGGACTCGCCGATCAGCGGCAGCCCGAGCTGCTTGCGCACGGTGCTGTGTCCGCCGTCGCAGCCGACCAGCCAGCCGGTGGCGTACTCCTCGGTGGTGTCGTCGGCGTGTTCGAGCCGGGCGCGGACGCCGTCGCGGTCCTGCGCGAGCGAGGTCAGCCGGGTCCCCCACTCGACCCGGACGCCGAGCCGGGCGACGGCCTCGCGCAGCAGGGCCTCGGTGCGGGTCTGCTCCAGGAGGACGGTGTACGGGTACCGGGTGGGCATCGAGGAGTAGTCCGCCTCCAGGCGGACGAGCCGGCTGCCGCGCGCGTACATCGTGAACGCCCGGTTCCGCCGGCCGGCGGCGACGAAGGGCTCCGCGACGCCCATCTGGTCGAGGGTCTCCAGGGTGCGCGGGTGCACGGCGACGGCGCGGCTGGTGACGGCGGGGCCCGGGGCCCCGTCGATCAGGCGCACCCGCAGGCCGCGGCGGGCGAGTTCGTGCGCGGCGGTGAGGCCGACCGGACCGGCGCCGACGACCAGGACGTGGGAGGTCACGGGTGTTTCTCCTCTCGGGGGGCGCGGTACGGCGCCGAACCTGATCGATCGGTACCGAACCGGACCGAACTGGATCGATCTGAACCGGTCGGAACCGGTCGGTCCGATCCGGTGCCCTCACTGTCCGCAGGACCGCTTGAGGAATCTTCGAACAACTCTCGATCGGCGCCACGGATGCTGTCCGGACGCGCTGGACCGCAGGAACGGGACGGGTCCGGAAGCGTTCGACGACTCCCGAGGAGCGGCATGAGCACCTACACCACCCATCCCCAGGCGGCCTTCGCGGCCTCGGTGCCCGCGCCCGCCGCCGACCCGTACGTCGAGGCGCAGCGCTTCTACGCCCGGCAGGCCGAACTCCTCGACGACCTGCGGGCCGAGGCCTTCGCGGAGACCTTCACGGAGGACGGGACGCTGACCCCGTCCCCGGTGCGGAAGAAGTCGGTGGGGCGCGGGGAGATCGCCCGGTCCCTGCGCGCCGCGCACCACGCGCGCTTCGGGACCGAGCCCGTGCGCCGCCGGCACTGGTACGGCATGCTCCAGGTCGACGAGCGGCCCGACGGCACGCTGCGCACGCGCTTCTCCTCGATGGTGTGGGTGACGCGCCCGTGGAACCCCGTGTCGGAACCGGGCACGAGCGCGGTCGTGGAGGACGTCCTCGTACGCGACGGCGACCGGCTGCTTGTGCGGGAGCGCCGCATCACCCCGGACCACCTGTCGTTCTGACCCGCGGGCCCCGTCCGACGGGGCCGCGGACGCGCCGTACCGGCAGAACCTCACGTACGAACGAACGCGCCGTACCGGGGAAGAGCCCCGGTACGGCGCGTTCGCGCGTTCCAGCGGTGGCGGCCGGGCTCGGCCGTGAGCCGCCGGCAGACGGCCGTCAGCAGCCGGCCGTCTGCAGGTCGCCGCGCAGCAGGACGCGGCCCGCGCGGCCGATCAGCCGGGGCAGTGCGCGGTCCCGTACGAAGAAGTGGCCGCCGGGCACGGTGCGCCGGACGAACCGTCCGGTGGTCCACCCGGACCAGCCCGCGAGGTCGTCCGGCGTCGCCAGGGCGTCCTCGGTGCCGGCGACGGCAAGCACCGGAACGGGCAGCGGCCCGGCGGCGGACGGGGTCAGGGCGGCGGCGCGCAGGTCCGCGGCGAGCCGCAGGTCGTCGCGGAGCACGGGCAGCACCTTGCGGTGCCACAGGTCGCCGGGCACGGCTCCGGGCGGCGCGGCGCCGAAGGAGTCGAGGAACCGGACGAGTTCCCCGTCGGGGGCGTCCGCGGCCCGGGGCAGCCCCAGGGGCGCGTGGGGCGGCGGGCACGCCCCGACGGCCAGCAGCTCGGGCAGCGGCGCCCCGGCCTCGTGCAGGGCCCGGGTCAGGGTGTAGGCGATCATGCCGCCCAGGCTGTGCCCGTAGAGGACGTACGGCCCGGTCGGCGGGTCGTCGAGGAGCGCGCGCAGGTCGTCCAGGAGCGCGGCGCGCCCGGTGACCCGGGGCTCGCGCCGGCGTCCGTCGCGGCCGGGCAGCAGCCAGGGCCGCGGTTCCAGGGCGCCGCCGCTCAGCTCCCGCCACCGCCGGAAGGCACTGACGCCGGCGCCCGCGTGCGCGAAGCACACCAGTTGCACGCCCATGCCGGTCCTCCCGCGGTCGTCGGTTCCCGCCCGGACCCTCGCGCACCGCGCTGGAGGTCCGCTCGAACCCGCCGCCGCGGGGGCCGGCCCGGGGTCTTTCCGACCCCCGGGGGCTGTCCGACCCTAAGAAGCCTGTCCGACCCCGGCGCCTTCCCGACCCCGAGGGGCCTTCCCGACCCCGATCCGCCGGACGGCCCCTACGCCGCGTAGAGGTCGAACGTGGAGCTGCGGCGCGGCCCGGAGGCCACGTCCAGGGCCGGGTCCACCATGAGCATCGCCCGGTGGAGGCGCTGGAGCTGCGGCGAGGGCTCGACGCCGAGGTCGTCGATGAGCCGGGTGCGCAGGCGCCGGTAGACGTCGAGCGCGGTCGCCTGGCGGCCGGAGCGGTAGAGCGCCACCATGGCCTGCGAGTGCAGGCCCTCGTGCTGCGGGTGGCGCGCGATCAGTTCGGCCAGCTCGACGATGAGTTCGGTGTGCCGGCCCAGGCGGAGGTCCGCGTCGATCCGGCGCTCCACGGTCACCAGCCGGCTCTCCTCCAGCCGCATGACCTCTATCTCCAGGATCGGCCCGACCCGCACGTCGACGAGGGCCGGGCCCTGCCACAGGGCGAGCGCCCTGCGCAGCAGGTCGGCGGCCTGCTCGTCCTCGCCCTCCTCGAAGGCCTTCTGCCCCCTGCCGACGAGCCCCTCGTACTCGTGCACGTCGACCGACTCGGGGGCGATCTGCATCAGATAGCCGCCGTGGCGGGTGGCGAGCACCTCCTTGGCCCCGCCGGGGGCGCCCGGCCCCATGGCCGTGCCCAGCCGCCGGCGCAGCTGGAGGATGTAGGTCTGCAGGGTGGTGAGGGCGCTCTGCGGGAGCTCGGTCCCCCAGATCTCCTCCATCAGCGTCGGTACGGGGATCACCCGTCCCGGGTACAGCGCGAGAAGGGCCAGAATCTGGCGCGGCTTCCCGGCCGTCGGAACAATCGAGCCCCCGTTGACCTCGGCACTCAACGGACCCAGAACCTGAATCCTCACGGTTTCCTCCGTACGTGGTCGAGTTCGCATCGATTTTCAGCCTTCGACGTAGGAACGGTAGCGAAGCACAGGGGGCGGTCCCGGAAATCTCCAGCGCCTGTCGAGCGGGTCTCTATTTCCCGTCCTTGCCGGGGAAAAATCGACTGCTAGATTTCATACGAGGGATGAACCGCGGAACAGGTGTTCCGGGTTCGGGCGGAAGTTCACACCGCTTTCCGCGAGGCCCCGGCGAATCCTCGGAAGGAGCCGTGCCACGTGAATGGCACCGTGGAGCACGAAGCGCCCCGGGACCCCGGCCACGGGCCGGTGGACTTCCGCATCCTGGGCCCGGTCGAGGTGCTCGACGCGCGGACCGGCGAGCGCGCCGTGCCGTCCGGCGCGAAGCAGAGCGCCCTGCTCGGCGCCCTCGCGGCCCGGCCCGGTCAGGTGCTCGCCGCCGACCGGCTCGTCGACGAACTGTGGGGCGACGCACCGCCCGCGTCCCCGGCCAACGCCCTCCAGGCCCATGTGGCCCGGCTGCGCCGGCTGCTGCCCGGCGACGGCGGGTCCGCATGGATCACGACCCGCCCGCCCGGCTATCTGCTGCGGCTCGGCCCGGCCACCACCGACGCCCAGCGCTTCCACCGGCTCGCCGCCGAGGGCCGGGCCGCGGCGGCGGACGAACCGGCCCTGGCCGTCACCGTGCTGCGCCGGGCGCTGGCGCTGTGGCGGGGCCCGGCGCTTGAGGGGAGCGTGCGCGGCGCCCTCTGCGCCGCGGAGGCGGACCGCCTGGAGGAGCAGCGGCTGACCGCCCTGGAGGTCCTGTACGAGGCGAGCCTGCGCAGCGGGCCCGCCGAGCGGGTCGTGTTCGAGCTGGAGCGGCTGACCGCCGAGCACCCGGTGCGCGAGCGGTTCCACGACCTGCTGATGGTCGCGCTGTGCCGGGCCGGGCGGCCCACCGAGGCCCTCGGCGCGTACGAGCGGGCCTGCCGCCGGCTGGCCGACGGGCTCGGGGTCGGGCCGGGCCCGGCGCTGCGCTCGCGGATGGAGGCGATCCTGCACCGGGCCCCGCTGTCCGCCACGGAGCTCTCCGTGCCGCCGGCCGCCCTCGGGGCGGACGCGGCGCTGCTCGACCTCGGGAGCGAGGTGGCCCGGCTGCGCTCCCGCATCGACGTGCTGACCCGGCAGCAGGAGGACCTGCTGCACCGCCTCCACCTGCTCACGGGCGGCCCCACCCTCGTCTGACCGCCGCACCCCGAAGGGCGGGCTCGCCGGGCCCGCCCTTCGGGCTCGGCACACGCCCTAATGGCCCCAGCGCAGCAGCGCCGTCCCCACCGTCATCCCGCCGCCGAAGCCCGCGAGGAACAGCAGGTCGTCCTCGGCGAGCGCGCCGTCGCGGGCCACGTGGTCGAGGGTGACGGGGACGGACGCGGCCCCGGTGTTCCCGTGCCGGTCCACCGTCAGGTGCACGCGCGCCCGCGGCAGCCCCAGGGAGCCGGCCAGCGAGCGCAGCATCTCGCCGTTGGCCTGGTGCGGCACGAAGTGGGCCACCTCGCCCGGGTCCACCGCGAAGGCCTCCAGGGTCCCCGCGACGGCCGCCGGGAGCTCCCGTACGACGAAGTCCCGCACGTCCCGGCCCCGCATCCGGAAGTAATGGTCGCCCCGCAGCAGGGTCTTCTCCGAGGCGGGGAGCCGGCTGCCGCCCGCCTCGACCCCGATCAGCCCGTGCAGGTGCCCGTACGAGCCCATGCCGGTGCCCAGCAGTCCGCGCCCCGGGGCCACCGGGCCCAGGACCACGGCCCCCGCGCCGTCCCCGAAGAGCGGCGCGGTGCGCCGGTCCCCGCGGTCGAGGATCCGCGAGTACACCTCGGCACCGACGACCAGGGCGCAGCGCCGCCCGCCGTCGGCCTCGGGGACCGCGAGCAGCCGCGCGCCGGTGTGCAGGGCGGTGGCGAAGCCCGCGCAGACGGCGTTGACGTCGAAGGCCATGGCCCCGGCGGCGCCGATGCGGTGCTGCACCAGGGCGGCGGTGGCCGGCTGGGGGTGGTCGGGCGTCGAGGTGGCCACGACGATCCAGCCCACGTCCCGGGCCCGCAGCCCGGCGTCGTCGAGGGCGCGGACGGCCGCCTCGGCGGCCAGGTCCGAGGCGGCCTCGTGGTCGGCGGCGTAGTGGCGCTCCACGATGCCGGTCTTCCGCTCGATCCACTCGGCGGTGACCCCGGCGCGGGCCGCGACGGTGTCGTTGCCGACCGGTTCTCCGGGCAGGTACGAGCCGGTGCCGAGGATTCCGATGGATCCCGCCGGGGGCGAGTAGACGGTCATGCCGCGATTCCGTTCATGAATTCTCCTAGCCGTTTTCCGGCGGGGCCGGACGACAGCATGAGCGTTCCGCGAGCGGCGTACATCCCCTGTTCGACCCCAGGGAAAAAACAGGGGTGCGCACCGGAGGAATTAGGGGTCCCCGGGCGTCGGAAACCGGCCTAGCCTGACCGCGGAGCGTCCCCTCTACTCGCAAGGGATTTCACGTGGACGAGATCGTCAATGCCCTGCTCGCCGAGGGCGTGGCGCCGGCCGACGTCGCGGCCCTGCCACTGCCCGAGTCGTACCGGGGCAGCGTGGTGCGCCGGGACGAGACGGACATGTTCGAGGGGATGGCCTCGGCGGACAAGGACCCCCGCAAGTCCCTGCACCTCCAGGAGGTGCCCACCCCGGAGCCCGGCCCCGGGGAGGCGCTGATCGCGGTGATGGCGAGCGCCGTCAACTACAACACCGTGTGGAGCTCGATCTTCGAACCGCTGCCCACCTTCGGGTTCCTGGAGCGCTACGGCCGCCTCTCCGAGCTGACCCGGCGCCACGACCTGCCGTACCACGTGCTGGGTTCGGACCTGGCGGGCGTGGTGCTGCGCACCGGTCCCGGGGTGAACCGCTGGAAGGCCGGCGACCGGGTCGTCGCGCACTGCCTGTCCGTGGAGCTGGAGTCCGCCGACGGACACGGCGACACGATGCTCGACCCCGAGCAGCGCATCTGGGGCTTCGAGACCAACTTCGGCGGCCTGGCGGAGCTGGCGCTCGTCAAGTCGAACCAGCTCATGCCCAAGCCCGAGCATCTGACCTGGGAGGAGGCCGCGAGCCCCGGCCTGGTCAACTCGACGGCGTACCGCCAGCTCGTCTCCCGCAACGGCGCCGGGATGAAGCAGGGCGACAACGTCCTGATCTGGGGCGCCAGCGGCGGCCTCGGCTCGTACGCCACCCAGCTCGCCCTGGCCGGCGGGGCCAACCCCGTCTGCGTGGTGTCCTCCCCGGAGAAGGCGGAGATCTGCCGGTCCATGGGCGCCGAGGCGGTCATCGACCGCAACGCCGAGGGCTACACGTTCTGGAAGGACGAGAACACCCAGGACCCGCGCGAGTGGAAGCGGTTCGGCAAGCGCATCCGCGAGCTGACCGGCGGCGAGGACGTGGACATCGTCTTCGAGCACCCGGGCCGCGAGACCTTCGGCGCGAGCGTGTACGTCACCCGCAAGGGCGGCACCGTCGTCACCTGTGCCTCGACCTCCGGCTTCCGGCACGAGTACGACAACCGCTACCTGTGGATGTCGCTCAAGCGGATCATCGGCTCGCACTTCGCGAACTACCGCGAGGCCTGGGAGGCCAACCGCCTGATCGTCAAGGGCAAGATCCATCCGACCCTGTCGAAGGTCTACTCCCTGGAGGAGACCGGCCAGGCCGCCTACGACGTCCACCGCAACCTCCACCAGGGCAAGGTCGGCGTCCTCGCGCTCGCACCCCGCGAGGGGCTGGGCGTGCGGGACGAGGAGCTGCGCGCCAAGCACCTCGACGCCATCAACCGGTTCCGTACGCAGGAAGGCTGAGGGAGCCCGCCATGACCCAGGCACCGATCACCGCCGTCGTCGGCCTCGGCAGCCTCGGCGAGAGCCTGCTGCGGCTGGCCCTGGCCGCCGGACACGAGGTCGTCGCGGTCGACGCGGACCCCGACGTACGGCACCGGGTGGCCCGCCGGGCCAAGGCCGCCGCACCCGACGGCGCCGCGGACCGCGCCGTCTTCACCGACGACCTGGCGCGGGTGGGCCGGGCCTCCCTCGTCGTCGAGGCCGTGACCGAGGACCTCGGCGTCAAGACGGAGGTCCTGCGGCAGCTGGCGGCCGCGGCCCCCGGGGCCGTCCTGGTGACCACCTCCGCCGAACTCCCCCCGGCCCGGCTCGCGATCGCCTCGGGCCGGCCCGCCGACGTGGCCGGACTGCGCTTCCTGGTCCCGCCGGGCCCGGGCGGCACCGTCGAACCGGTGCGCACCGCCCTGACCTCGCCGGACGCGGCGGCGGCGGTCGACGCCCTGATCGCCTCCCTCGGCCTGACGCCGGTGGCCCTGGGCGCCCGCCCGGCCGCCGACGCCACCGCCCTGGTCCTCGCCCACCTCAACCGGGCCGTCGCCTTCCTCGACGAGGGCCACGCCTCCCGCGACGACATCGACACCGCGATGCGGCTGGGCTGCGGGCTGCCGCAGGGCCCCTTCGAACTCCTCGACGCCATCGGCCTGGACACCGCGCACGCCGCGCTGACGCGACTGCGCGAGCGCACCGGCGACGTCTCCTTCGAGCCCGCCGCGCTGCTGACCCGCACGGTCGGCGCCGGACTGCTCGGCCGCAAGACCGGCGAGGGCTTCCACCGCTACGACGACGAGGGCCGGGCGCCGCGCCCGCCCGCCGGCTCCCCCGGCGCCGCCGGCGTCCGGCCGGTGCGCACGGTCGGCGTCCTCGGCTCGGGCGCGATGGCCCGCGGCATCGCGGAGGTGACGGCGGCGGCCGGACACCCGACGGTGCTCGTCGCCCGGAGCCGGGAGAAGGCGGCGGCCGCCCTCGCGGCCGTCGGCGCCTCCCTGGACCGCTCCGTCGAGCGCGGCCGGACCACCGCCGGGGCCCGGGACGCCGCCCTGGCCCGGCTCACGGGCGCCGCCGGCGTCGCGGCCGTCGCCGGGTGCGACCTGGTCGTCGAGGCCGTGGCGGAGGACGAGGAGGTCAAGCGGGAGCTGTTCGCCGCCCTGGGCCGTACGGCCGACCCGGGCGCGCTGCTGGCGACCACCACCTCCAGTCTGTCGGTCGCGGACTGCGCCGCCGCCTCCGGCCGTCCGGCCGACGTCGTCGGACTGCACTTCTTCAACCCGGCGCCGCTGATGCGGCTGGTCGAGATCACCCGGACCGCCGAGACCTCCGACGGCGCGGCGGCGACCGCCCGGGCCTTCACCGAGGGCCTCGGCAAGACCGCCGTCGACTGCCCCGACCGGGCCGGCTTCATCGTGAACGCCCTGCTCTTCCCGTACCTGGGCGCGGCCGTCGCCCTGCTCGAACGCCATGGCACCGACATCGAGGAGACCGACGAGGCGGTCCGGCGCGGATTCGGCTTCCCCATGGGGCCGTTCGCCCTGCTCGACACCATCGGCCTCGACGTGTCCCTCGCGATCCAGAAGCGGCTGTACGAGCAGCTGCGGGCCCCCGAGCACGCGCCGGCCCCGCTGCTTGCCGACCTGGTCGCCACCGGGGCGCTCGGCCGCAAGAACCGCAGGGGGTTCCGTACGGCCGCCCGGCGCGGCTGACGAGGCGGCGGTCACTCCCCCACCACCGCGCCCCGGTCCTCGCGGGGCGCCGCGTCCCCGTCGGCGGCGGCCCGCCACAGGGCCGTGAGGTCGGCGCGGGAGCGCACGCCGAGCTTGCGGTAGACGCGGGTCAGGTGCTGTTCGACGGTGCTCGGGGTGACGAACAGGCGGGCCGCGACGGCCCGGTTGGTGCAGCCCTCGGCGACCAGCCCCACCACCCGCCGCTCGGCCCGGCTGAGCACGGCCAGGGGACTCCCCTTCTCAGCGGAGGAGTTCCCTGCCCGGGGGCCGGCGGGCCCGGTGGCGTCACGGCTCCCGGTCAGCGGGACCACCGCCCCGCGCCCGCCCTCCCCCGGCCGGGACGCGTCCACGGGACCGGTCCGCCAGTCCAGCGCCCCGGCCGGTTCGAGACCCCAGTCGGCCATCAGGTCCCGGCAGGTGTGGAAGTCGTCGCGGGCGGCCGCGAACCGGCCCGCGGCGAGCTGGTGCCGGCCGCGCGCGAGCAGGTACGGCAGGCCCGCGGTGGTGCGGAACATCTCCTCCGGCACGGGGACCCGCAGCAGTTCCGCCGCCTCGTCGTGGGCGGCGCGGGCCGTGGCGGCGTCGACGGCGGCGGCCAGCGGGACCCCGGCCGCGACGCCCCAGGCCGCCGGGTCCACCAGCTCCAGGGCGCTCGCCGCGTGCCGGGAGGCGGCCCGGTGCTCCCCGGTCCGCTGGTAGAGCACGGCCGCCGCCGCTTCGAGCACGGCCCGGCGGGCGGGCGAGCCCTGGGTCCACGCGGCCCCCTCGGCGAGCAGCGCGGACCAGGCCCGGGGGCGCGGGAGCCGCCAGGTGTGCGGGAGGGCGCCGAGGAGTTCGGCGACGGCGGGCCGGGGCGCGTGGCCGAGCGCGAGGGCCCGCAGGACCCGCTCGGGCGTGCCCGTCACGGCGGTCGCGGACCCGGCGCCGTCGGCCCAGGGCCCGCCGGTCCCGGAGACGAGGGTCCCACCGGCACCGGCACCGGCGTGGACGCCGTCCGGCCGGGGCCAGATCCGCCCGGTCAGCGCGCGCAGCGCGATCGCGGCGGCGGCCGGCGCCTCCGGCCGCCCGTGCCACAGCAGGGGCCCGGCGGCGGCGAGGGCCTGCCGGGGGTCGAGGCGGCCCCGTTCCAGGGCGTGTGCCAGGGCGGGCAGGTGCCGGGTGACGGAGCCGGGGTCGGTCTCCCACTCCGCGCAGGCGAGGTCCACGAGGACCGCGTCGGCGTGCCGCGCGTCCGGGCCCGACCGGTGGGCGGTGCGCAGGAGTTCGGCGGCGCGCCACGGGTCGCCCGCGCGCAGGGCCGCCCCGGCGGCCTCGGCCAGGACGGGCACGGCCCAGGGCGGGCGGGCGGCGGGTGCGTCCGGGGCGGCGGCGTGGGCGGCGGCCAGGTGCCGGGCGACGGCGGCGGGCGGAGCCCCGTCCTCGTGCAGGAGCCGGGCGGCGCGCTCGTGGAGCCGGGCGCAGTCGTCGGGCGCCAGTTCTTCCAGCACGGCGGCCCGGACGCCTTCGTGGCGCAGTCGGCCCGAGGCGAGCAGCCCCATGGCGTCGAGTTCGGCCAGGGCGGGCACGGCGGCCCGGTCGTGGGTGCCGAGGAGCCCGCCGACGAGCGCGAGGGTGGCGCCGTCCCCGAGGACGGCGAGCGCCCGGGCGGCCTCGCCCGCGGCGGGACCCGCGGCCCGCAGGCAGCGGCCGACGGCGCGTTTGACGGCGGTGCCGACGACCGGGCGGGCCGGACGCAGGGGGGCGCAGGCCGCGTGGTCCTCCAGGAGGGCGCGCAGCAGGCGCGGGTTGCCGCCGGTGACGCGGTGCCAGGCGGGGGCGAGCCGCCGTGCGGCGTCCGCGTCCAGGGCGCCGGTCCCGGCGAGGAGGCCGGCGGTCTGCTCCGGGGTGAGGGTGGCGAGGGCCGTCCGGTGCGCGGCGGGGTGGCGCAGGAGCTGGGCCAGGGCGGGCGGCGGCGCGGTACGGGTCCACTGCTGTCCGGCGACCAGGAGCAGCAGCCGGTGGGGTCCGAGCCGGCCGGCGAGGTAGAGCAGGGCGCGGGCGGAGGGCTCGTCGGCGTACTGGACGTCGTCCACGGTGACCAGTACGGGCTCCCGCGCGGCCCGGTCCCGCAGCCTGCGGAAGCCCTCCTCGAAGGCGGCCGCCCGGGCGTCGCCGGGGAGTTCGGGCAGTGCGGCGCCGCCGAGGAGCTGGCCGAGGACGCCGAGCGGGAGCTCCTGCTCGGCGGGCGAGGCCGTGGCGGCGAGGACGGCCGCCCCGGCGGCGCGGGCCCGCCGGGCGGCGGCGTTGAGCAGGGCGGTCTTGCCCGTGCCGGAGCTTCCGGTGACGACGGCGAGCGCTCCGGCGACCGGGCCGCCGGGGCCGGTCAGACCGCGCAGCAGGGCCGCCACGGGCGCGCCGGCGGGACTGTCGAGCGGCCCGCCGAGACCTCCCGCACCACCCGTGCCCACCCGCCCCACCGGGCCGCCCACCGGGCCCACCGGCTCCCCCACCGGATCCACCGCGTCCAACGGGCTCTCCACGCCGGTCGGCCCCTCAGCCGTGTCGACCCAGCAGGACGAGTGCCTCGTCCACGGTGAGCCTGTCGTCGCGCACCGCGTCGAGCAGTACGTCGAGTTCGGTGCCGTGCGCCGCCGTCCCGGCGGCGGACGCGGCCGGAGCCGGGGCGGGCGCGGCCCCGGTGCGGACGGCGACGTGGGCGGCCAGCGCCGCGAGGTTCGGGTGGTCGTGGAGCGCGGCGGCCCGCTCCCGCAGCCCGAAGGTGCGGTTGAGGACGGTGACGAGCTCGGTGCCGATGATCGAGTCCACGCCGAGGAGCGGGAAGGACGCGGAGGGGTCGATCTCCCAGGCGTCGCAGCCCAGGATCGCCGCCAGCTGCTCGCGCAGGACGTCGAGGATCGCGCCGCCGTCGGCAGGGGCGCGGCTCCCGGACTCCTGGCGGAATTCCCCGTACGGGACGGGGTGCGCGTCGGAGGCGTACGGCACGCCGGCCCGCACCGTCGCGGAGACGGACCCGGCTCCGGGAACCGACCCGGCTCCGGTGACCGGCCCCGCTCCGGGCACGGATCCCGCCCCGGCTACCGCCCCCGCCCCCTCGGTCAGCCCCTGCTCCCGGGCGAGCCGGCGGGCGAAGGCCGCGGGCGACGGGTGGTCGTAGAGCTCCGTGGGCAGGATCCGGAGCCCGTACCGCGCGTTGAGGACGGCGACGAACTCGACGGTCAGCAGCGAGTCGAAGCCGAGGGACTGGAACGTCTGCTCCGGGTCGATCCTCTCCGGCCGCACGCGCAGGACGTCGGCGAGGACGGTGAGGACGTCGGTCAGGAGGTCGCCGGGAGGAACGGTTCGGTCACTGGTCATCGGTGCCTTCTCCAGGATGTCGGCGGCGCGGCCGGTCGCGTGCGCGGGGCGCGCGCACGGCCCGGCTCAGCCCACGCGGACGAGCCGGTCGTCGGCGTTCTCGACCGCCTCGACGACGCTCTCGGGACCGGCCATGAGGATCGCGCGCTGGAGCCTGCGCAGGGCCGCGGAGGGCTCCAGGCCCAGCTCGCGCACGAGGGTGCCGCGCAGCCGCTGGTAGACGTCGAGGGCCTCGCCGCGGCGCCCGGAGCGGTGCAGGGCGAGCATGAACTGCCCGTGCAGGTTCTCGTGGGTGCGGTAGCGGCTGGCAAGCACGGTGAGTTCGGCGAGCAGCTCGCGGTGGCGGCCGAGCCGCAGGTCGGCGTCGATGCGCTGGTCGAGCGCGCAGAGCCGGGTCTCCTCCAGGCGCCGGGCCTCCATGTCGAGCTGCACCCCGCCCTGCACGTCGGAGAAGGCGGGACCGGACCACAGCGACAGCGCCTCGCGCAGCAGCCGGGCCGCGCCCGGGAAGTCGCCCGAGTCCATCGCCCGGTACCCCATGCCGGCGAGCCGGTCGAACTCGCGGACGTCGGTGGTGCCGCCGCCGCTGTCGAGCAGGTAGCCGCCCGGCAGCGTCACGAGCACGTCCTTGGCGGTGCGCCGCCCGGTGGGGTTCTCCTCCCCGTCGGACGCGGCCTGTTCCAGGGCGGTCGCGATGAGGGCCCGCAGCTGCAGCACGTAGGTCTGCAGGGTGGTGCGGGCGCTGCGCGGCGGTGCGCCCGCCCACAGCTCCTCGATCAGCGCCGACACCGGGACGACCTGGTCGGCATGGAGCGCCAGCAGCGCCAGAACCTGCCGTGGTTTGGGGGCCGTCGGCGTGATGGAGACTCCTTGCTCCCGCACCGCCAGTGCGCCCAGTACTTCGATGTCCACGCGTACTCCCCTGTCCGCAGATGAAGCCTGGCTCAGTAAAAAACAGGACACGCGGTTTGTCAATACGAAACCGACCGCGCTGTTTTAACTGGGAAGAAGATTCGACGCTTCCTCAAGGAGCGCCTCTGACCTGCGGGTTCATCGATCCACGCAGCCGTCGCACCTGCTCGGCGAGTCCTGTCCGGTCCCGGGAAACCGGTTCCGGACAGGGTGAAACAGACTGACGGGTCCTTACGGGGACCGCGTCCCCTCGACCTTGACGTCGGACAGGGCGGCCTTCGGTACGAGCGTCGGCAGCAGCAGCCGCCAGAACCGCCCGACCGTGGCCGTCGAGAGCCACTCCGCGTCCCGTACGCCGAGCACCTCGAAGCCCACGGTCGCGGCCACCACGGCGGTCACCACGTCCTGCGCCGCCACCTCGGGGCGCAGCTCGCCCTCCGACTCGGCGTGCTTCACCGCCTCCTCGACCCAGCGCCGCCAGTGTTCCCGCAGGTCGACGCGGACCGTTCGGACCGGCTCGCCGTTCAGCGAGAAGCCCGCCCGCAGCACCACGTCGCGGCGCAGCGCGGCGGCGAGCCCCTGGGTGGCGTCGACCAGGAGCTGCACGCGGCCCGCACCGGCCGGGGGGCCGGCGTCACTGACGGCCCGCAGCCTTATCAGCGCCTCCGCCTCCACGACGTCGGCGAGGGCCGCCTTGTTCTCGAAGTGGAAGTGCAGCGCCCCGTTGCTGACCCCGGCCCGGGAGCTGATCACCGAGAGCGATGCCGCGGAGAAGCCCTCCCGGTCGAACACCTCGGCCGCGGACCGGATCAGGGTCTCGCGCGTGCGCGCCGCGCGCTCCTGTTTGACCATCGACTGCTCCGTCATTGCAGAGGGGCCGCACCCGCCGAGGGGCAGGCCGGAAGGACGTGCTTGCTCCGGGGCTCCACGGGGGAGGCGGGCCGGTGTCGCTCGGGCACCTTCACCGCCACGACCCGGCCCTTCCCCGGCAGGCCCCGCGCAACTCTAACAAACCGCTCGCGCGGTTTCTATCGTGCGGTGGCACACAACCGGGCGCAAGAGGGCGCGGGACGACCCGCGTCGGGGCTCCGGAGGCAGCCGGAGCGGCCGCGAGGAAGGCGTCTTCCACATGGTCGGCCGGGCGACGGCGCACCGTCGGAAAGGGGCCGGGCCTCCCGGTACGACGCCCGCGCCCGCCGCCGTCAGGCCACCGCGGACCCGGAACCGCCCCGTGAACGCTCCGTCCTGCGCCCCTTGTCGCCCGGGGCCAGGGTCCGGACGTCCACGGCCTCGGCGGGCGATCCCGTGGCGTACAGCCCGTCGGGAGCGGTGTCCCGGTCGTGCGGCAGCAGCCAGAACACCCGCCGCCTGAACGTGCCCGAGAGGCGCGAGGGCTTGGCCGCAGGCCCCAGCAGGGCGTATCCGACCATCCGTCCGTCACGGTGGTGGGCGGGTCTGCCGCACCGGGTCGGCAGCCGGTCCAGGGTCTGCCGGACGTAGTCGAGCCGGCTGGTGTCCTCCAGCCAGACGAGGCCCACCTCGTGGGCGAGCTCGTCGTCCGTGATGAGGGCGCTCATGCCGTCTCCTCGTCCGCGAGCGGGCCGGCCCCGATCCTGGCACCGGCCCCTGGAGCACGCGTGGAGCCGCAGCTCAACGGGCCGTACACACCCCTGCCACCGGCCCTACGCACTCCCCCGCCGGCGGTCCGTCCCGCCCTCGCCGAAGGTCCCCTCCCACCCCGTCCCCGCCCCAGCGCCCATCGGCCCCGGCCCCGGCCACGGCCACGGCGGCCGAGGATCGCTCGAAGACCGCTCGGGACCCTCTGGAGGACCCCCGCGACGGGCCCGGTCCGACGCCTGGAAAAGGCAGTATGCACACCCTGCGCCGCACGCCCTCCCCCTTCTCGGAGGCAGTTGCCACAGGCACATTCCCGCACGTCAAACACATTGCCGAGGTGTCCGGTGGGGAAACTTGGGTGCATTCGCGAAGGGAGTGTGGCGACCCCGTAGAAAATAAACCGGTTGGTCTGTATCTTCGCTGCCTGAGGGGACGTCACGCACGTTCGAGCCAAACACACCTCAGGGGGAACCATGTCCACCAGCACCTTCCGCTCAGCAGACACGACTTGCCCCGAGAACCACGCACCGGCCTGGACGGCCGCTCTGCGCTACCCGTCGCTCACCACGACGGTGCCCAAGGAGTTCGTCCACAGAGCGAGCGTCGCCGAGGTGATGCTCACCGACTGGAAGCGCACGGGCGACGACCGCTTCGTCGTCTCCGCCCAGTGGCCCCGCGCCCACAGCTTCTTCACCGCGGTGGACGGTCGCCACGACCCGCTCATATCCGCCGAGACCATCCGCCAGGCCGGCTGCCTCCTGGCCCACGCCGAGTACGGCGTCCCGCTCGACCACAGCTTCCTGATGTGGTCGCTCGACTTCGTGGTGTGCCCGGACGGTCTCCTGGTCGACGACGCGCCGGCCTCGCTCGACATCGAGATCACCTGCTCCGGCGTCAAGCGCCGCGGCCGTTCCGTCGCCGGTTTCCGCTACGACGCGGTGATCCGCCGCAACGGCCGGATCGCCGCGACCGGCTCCGCCGACTTCACCTGTGTGCCGTCCAGGGTCTACACCCGCATGCGCGCCGAGCGGCTGGCCTCCGGCCGCCCGCGGATCCCGCTCACCGCCCCCACCGCCCCGCAGACCGTCGGGCGGATCTCGCCCACGGACGTCGTCCTGTCGCCCACCGGCGAGCGGGACAACTGGCAGCTCCGCGTGGACACCCGCCACCCCATCCTCTTCGACCACCCCGTCGACCACGTACCCGGCATGATGCTGCTCGAAGCAGCCCGCCAGGCCACCGCCGCGACCCTGGGCCGCCCGGCTCTCGCCCTCGGTCTGACCGGCACGTTCAGCCGGTACGCGGAGCTGGACGCGCCCTGCTTCATCACCGCCCGCCGCCTGCCCGGCACGAGCGCCGGGGAGTCCGTCCTCGTGACCGGACACCAGGAGGGCGAACCCGTCTTCAGCGCCACCGTGACCGCGGCCGCGCCCTGCCCCGAGTAATCCGGCACGGCCCCCGCACGGCGACGCACCGTTCCGGTCCTCGGGGCGCACGCCCCCGGCCCCGAGGAGACCGGCCCGCACCATCACGGCGGCCCCCGCCGCCCTCCCTCCCGCTTTTCCGCCTCGCCCACCCACCACGTTCCCGATTGTTCAGATGTTGATCAATTGGGTTCGGAGAGCTGCGCCGAGCACCGCTGGATGTAAGATACATACTGGGCGGTTTTTTTATGGCGCCCTCAGGTTCACCGCAAGAAAGAGGCGAAAGTGGTCAAGCAGGACCGATCAGTCCGTACACGACAGACGATCCTCTCGGCAGCGGCCAAGGTCTTCGAGGAACGTGGCTATCAGATGGCGACGATCAGCGAGATCCTCAACACCGCCGGAGTGACCAAGGGGGCCCTGTACTTCCATTTCCCCTCGAAGGAGGACCTCGCCCAAGGGGTCATCCACGAGCAGGACCAGCTCCTTCCCGTGCCGCCCCGGAGCTACAAGATCCAGGAGCTCGCGGACACGGTGATGCTGCACGCCTACCGGCTGCAGACCGAGCCGATGGTCCGGGCCGGCGTACGGCTCTCGCTCGACCAGCAGGCCCACGGCCTCGACCGCAGCGGCCCGTTCACCTACTGGACCGAGGTGGTCAGGGCGCTCCTCGACGAGGCCCGGATCAAGGGGGAGCTACTCCCCCACGCCGTGCCCTCCGAGGCCGCCGACGTCCTGGTGGGCTCCTTCGGCGGGGTCCAGGCCATGTCCCAGGCCGTGTGCGACTACCAGGACCTACTGTCCCGGGCCTCCAGCCTGCTGCGGTACGTACTGCCCAGCGTGGCCGTCTCCTCGGTCCTCGCCTCCGTCGACCTCACGGAGGGCCGCGGCGAGACGATCGCGGCCGAACTGCGCCTCCGGGCGACCGCCCCGGACGCCACGGTCGGCTGACCGGGCCGACACGGCACGGCCACACCCCCGAAAAACACACACCCCGAAGACACACGCCCCCGCCCGGCCTCCGTGGCGAACAAAAATATACCGGGCGGGCGGTTCTCTTTGCAACACGGGTCCGTCCGCCGGTCTCCCGCTCGCGTCACGAGCGGGCACGGAGGTGCAGCGGCCGCACGGCACCAGCCGCCAGGCCGCCCCTGACGATCCGGTCCACCCTCGCCTCCTGGCCGGGACGGGCCGCCTCGGCGGTCCGGCGGAGCGCCTCGTACGCCTCCTCGGAGGACAGATGGCCGGCGGCGACCAGGCCCCCGGCGGTGTAGGCGGCCCGGTTCAGCCTGTCGGTGAAGCCGGCTCCCTCGGCGACCGCGCCGCAGGCGGCGACCTCGGCGAGGACGCCCGCGAGGACCCGCTCGGCCGGGTCGCGCCCGCCGCCCGCCGCGACGACGGCCCGACGCGCCCTGGGCGGTACGACCTGCCGGACGGGAGCGGCCCGTTCGACGGGGGCGTGACCGGTGCGTTCGAGCTCGGCGGCCAGCCATCCGGGCAGCGGCGCGGGCCTGCGGGCCTCCCCGAGCGCGGTGTAGGTGCCCGCGGCCGTGGTGGTGCCCGGGGCGATGATGTAGCCCCCGTGGGCCCGTACGTCGACCTGCCAGGCCAGGGCGCGGCCTCCGGTCGAGCCGGTCGAACACTGCCAGCGGCGCCCGTCGGTGACCCGGTACCAGATGTGCATCCCGCCCGAGGGCGTCCGTACGCGCAGGGTCGTCGTGTCCTCCGCCGGACTGGGGCGGCCCCTGAGCGCGGCGAGCACCGCGAGGGTGTGGAAGCCGGTGGCGATGCCGGCCACGTCGACCCGCTCGTCGATCCCGATGCCCGGCAGCAGGCGGTCCCGGGCGGGCGGTTCGCGGTCCGGATGCGCGTCGACGTCGATCACGACGAGCCCCGCGGGACCGCAGGCGACGCCGACGCCGAAGCGTGCGTCGCCGCCCCACCAGCGGTCGATGCGCGCGGTGTCGAGGGTCGCGGCCCGGAAGCCGTGGCACCAGCGGCCGGCCTCGGGGCAGGGACAGGCCTCGTAGCGGTGGCCCGGCTCGCGGCAGGCCTCGCAGTTGGCCGCGGGCGTCTTGCGGCCGGGGGCCAGCGGGAGGACCGGCCAGCCCTGCCGGGCACACCACCGCGCAGTGACCGAAGGGGCGGCCGGTACGGGCGCCCGAGCGGCAGCTCCTGAGTCGCTGGAGGGAAAGCCCAGTTCAGCGGGCATGGCGACTCCTGGCAGCGACCGAAGCGACCGGACCTCGTGCACAGGACGTTCCGAACACCCGGGGAGCGGGTGAACTCCTCGGGAAAAACGCCTCCTCGCTCATGTCCTGAGAGGGAACCAGCTACCGGAGGCGGGGTCAAGCGACCCGGCTCTCTCCGCCGGACGGCTCGGGTCGCCGGGAAAACCGCAGGTCGGAAGGGTGAACACCCTCAGAAAGCGACTGAAGCGACTGAGTCTCCCTATGTATGACGCGCACGCGCACACAGGGAACCCTCATATACCCGAAGCTTCGGTCGCTTGAGTCGCCGAGAAGTCCCACCCAACCCCCTGACCTGGGATTTCCTCCCCCGGTCCGGGAGCTACCCGAAGCGCTCCGGTCGCTCGCCCACAGTCGCTCTCCCCGGCTCCGCCCCGACCGGGCCTTCCCTCCCGGGTCGCTCCGGGCCGGACGTACGCGCCTGGGTCTCTTGGGTCGCTGCACGCCCCTCGGCCAGCGGGTTGCGTCCACCGGGGTAGCAATGATTGGCTCGAACTTGATTCTGACAGACCGGACGGTTTTTTTCTGTAGGATCCCGAACGTCGTGATCTGCCTTCGGTACTGTTCATGTCATTGATGAGTCGCTTCGGTCGCTGGTGGGGGAAGAACATGGCCGGTGAACTGCGTTTTCCGCGCAGCGACTTAAGGCAGCCCTGGCGCGGTCGGTTCTCCCACGGAGGCCGTCCCGCCCCGGGCCGTCGGGGAACCGAACCGGATCAGCGGGTTCCCTCTTCCTGCGCGCCCCAGTCCGGATCCGTCCCCCCTCCGGCGGGATCGGTCACTCACGGCTGTTCCCCAAGCATCGGCCACGCACGCCCGAGGGGCTCCAGGGGGGACGTATGACTGTCGGTCCCGACGACAAACTTTTCGACGCCCAGGCGGTGGCCGCGCAGATCCTGGCCCACTTCTCCGACGCTCCTCCCCAGCAGGCGCCCCCCGGCGCGCCCCGGCCGCCCGGGGAGCACGCCGGCCCGACGGGCCTGCTGCCCGACACCCTCAGCGACCGCGGCAACGCCAAGCTCTTCGCCAGGCTCTACTCCCACGACTACCGGCACGTGCCCGGCCTGGGCTGGTACCGCTGGGACACCACCCGCTGGCAGATCGACGAGGACGACACGGTCCTGTGGGCCGCCGGCGACCTGGCGGAGAACATCGCCGTCACCGACCCGCGGGGCGTGTACACGGACACGGCCATGCGCCAGCACCGCCGCCGCGCCCTGAGCACCGGCGGCATGAACGCGATGCTGACGCAGGCGAAGTCCGCCCCGGGCATGGTCCTCAACGCCGCCTCCCTGGACGCCGACCCGTACGCCCTGTGCACCCCGGCGGGGATCGTGGACCTGCGCACCGGCGCGGTCCGGCCCGCCGCCTCGGACAAGGACTTCCACTCCCGTTCCACGTCCGTCAGCCCCCGGGCCATGCCCACCCCCCGCTGGCTCCGGTTCCTCACCGACACCTTCGGCGAGGACGCCGAGGGCGCGGAGATGATCGACTTCCTCCAGGTGCTCCTCGGGTACTCGATCACCGGCGACGTGGGCGGACAGGTGATGCCCTTCCTCTTCGGTTCCGGCAAGAACGGAAAATCGGTTCTGCTGGACGTGCTCCTGAAGCTCCTGGGCGACTACGCCGACGCGGCGCCGCCCGGCTTCCTGATGGCCCGGCCGTACGAAGGCCACCCCACGGACCTGGCCGAACTGCACGGACGACGCGTCATCGTCTGCAGCGAGGTGAAGCCCGGCGACCGCTTCGACGAGGCCCGGGTCAAACTCCTGACGGGCGGCGACCGCATCAAGGCCCGCCGGATGCGCCAGGACTTCTTCAGCTTCGAGCCGACGCACAAGCTCTGGCTCCTGGGCAACCACCGCCCCGAGGTCAACACCGGCGGCTTCGCCTTCTGGCGCCGCATCCGCCTGCTCCCCTTCGAGAGGGTCGTCTCCGACGACCGGAAGATCGACAACCTGGCCGATCTGCTCGTCACGGAGGAGGGCCCCGGAATCCTCAACTGGCTCATCGACGGCTCCCGCCGCTACCTCGCCGGCGACCGGGACCTCACCGGCCCCGAGCGCGTCCGCATCGCCACCACCGCGTACGCCGAGACGGAGGACCACACCGGTCGCTTCTTCGAGGAGTGCTGTCTGCTCAACCCGGACCACCGGGCGGAACAGGCGAGCCTGTACGCCGCCTACCGGAGCTGGTGCCAGAATGAAGGCGCGCCCGCCATCTCCTCCCGGGCCTTCGCGGCACGGGCACGGGAGCTCGTCGGACTGGCCTCGCCCAAGGAAATGATCCTGTCCAACTCCCGCAAGTACTACCCAGGCATCGGCATGGCGGTGCTCGCGGACGAGGAGACCACATGAGCTCCCTCATCACCGACGAGGAGATCCGCGACGAATCCGAGCTCGTCTGGCTCGAGAACGTCGAGGACCTCGACTACGTCCGGCAGAGCCTGGACCGCCTCCCGACCCGGCGGGGCAGGCCCGCCTACCACCGCGACGGGCGGATGATCGGCTACGCCCAGCTCAGCCCGCAGGCCAAGGCGTCCCGTTCCTCGGGCACGTTCCGCCGCCGCGTCTTCTGGCTGCTCCCCCACGACCGGGACAACGACCCCGAGGGCCTGTACGCGACGGGGGCACCGGCCGAAGCGGTCGACCCCCGCACCCTCGCGCCCGGCGCCAAGGGCAGCAAGACCCAGCGCTCCAAGGGCACCGACGCCCCCCGTCTGCTCACGTAGGGACGGGGACGCCCCGCCCGCCCCGGCGCCGGCGATGCCCCTCCCCCACCGGGGGACGAAGGCATCGCCGGTTCCGTGGTGCCGTCCTACGCGCCTTCACGGAGACCCGCGGCGACCTGCTCCAGGATGGCCGCCAGCGAGTTCCGGTCCTGCACGGCGAGGTCCCCCCGCATGTCCGCGATGACGGCCCCCACCCCCGTACTGCGCTTGAAGTAGTGCTGGATGAACGCACTGCGCTGCCCCGGGCCGAGGCGGTCGAAGGCCATGTCCATCAGCGCCACGCCGTCGTGCAGCGGCACCTCGGGAACGGCCGGCACCGGAGCGACGACCGGCACCGCCGGAGCAGCCGGAGCCTCCTGCGCACTCCTGGGCGCGGGCACCTCGTCCACGAGGGACCCACGGTCGTCGCCCACCGGGTTATCACGGCGTGATAGGTCGACGGCTCCCCCGTCCACGGCTCCCCCGTCCGCGGCACCATCTCCCGAGACGCCCCCACCCGAGACGCCTCCACCCGAGACGCTCTCTCCCGAGGCACCCCCACTCAAGACGCTCCCGTCCGTGGTTCCGCCCCCACCCGAGACCGCCACCTCGTGAACGACCGGCGGGTTATCACGCCGTGATAGGTCGCGCTTGGCGGCGGACCTCTGCTCCGCCGCCTCCGCCCGTGCGTCGGCCTTCGCCCGCTGCTGCTCGGGAGGCAGCTTGGACAGATTGCGGACGTGCTCGATCGTCCGGCGCCCCTCGACGAGATCGGCCTGGAGTCCGTGGTCCAGGTCGAGGATCGAGAGCTTGGAGGAGATGGTCGACTGGCCGATGCCGAGGCGCTTCGCGGCCTTGTTCTGCGAGCCGTAGAACTCCACGAGCTTCTTCAGCGCGTGGGCCTGCTCGATCGGGTTCATGTCGTCGCGGTGGACGTTGGCCACGAACGCGGCTTCGAGCAGGGCCTCGTCGGTGGCGACGAGGTGGTTGTTGACGCTGACCCGGATCACGGTGGCACCGGCAAGCCGCGCCGCTTCGAGCCGGCGGTGGCCGTCGACGACGATGTACCGCGCCCCCTCGTCCACGTCCTCGGCCCGTTCGGGCCGCTCGGCCAGATAGGAGTCGACGGTGGCGACGGTGATGGAGTTGACGAGACCGATCTCGCGGATGCTGTCGGCCAGCCCTTCGAGATCGCGGAGCTCCTCGCGCGGGTTGTCCGGGTTCTGGCTGATGAGACCGAGCGGAAGCTCCGTGGGGTCGGGAACGCCCTCGGTGGGCGCGGCCGTGGCCGCACCGATGGCGGCCCGGCGGGCACTGATGGGACGGGCCTGCGCGAAGGAGGATCCGGCCCCGAGGTTCTTGGCCTTGCTCACTTGCTGATCTCCCGGGCGAGGGCGCGGAGCGCGACGGACTGCTCGCACCGGGGTGCGTAGGCGAGGAGGGGCCGCTTGGCGCGGACGGCCTCCTTCTGCTCCTTGAGGTCACCGATGACGCCGACGACACGCGGATCCTTTATGTCCATCCAGGACTGGAGGGAGGACGTCGCGATGTACCCGCGGCGGGCGTCGTAGTGGTTGACGACGAGGCCGAGGTAGTCGATGTCGAGGGCGAGGTCGCCGCGCATGTCCTCGATCTGCGCGGTCAGCAGGCCGTAGGCGTCGGCGCTGCTGTCCTCGGCCTGGACGATGATGAGGACGCCGGAGTTGCCGGTCTCCTCGTTGTCGCGGCGGCGTCCGTAGTACGACGCGGCGTCCATGCTGAGGCCGAGGCTCGGGGGGCAGTCGACGACGATGACGTCGTAGTCGGCCTCGACGGCGCGCAGGGCACGTTCGAGGGCGGCCTCACGGGCCCGTACGGAGGCGAGGCGGACGTCGAGGAGGAAGGCGTCGGTGCAGGCGGGCAGGAGGTCCAGCCGGTCGCCGAAGCGGTCCTCCTCGACGGAGACGACCAGATCGGCCAGTTCGCCCTTGCCCTCGCCGGCCATGTGGTTGGTGAGGGAGTCCCCGCCCATGGGGAGCAGTTCGTGGCCGAGCTGCTTGGTGAGGTGGCCCTGCGGGTCGAAGTCGACGAGCAGAACACGCTGACCGAGCCCGGGAAGGTCTTCCAGGGCGAGGGGATCCTCGGGGCGGTCGTCGGCTTCGAGCAGCGCGGCGAAGTGCTTGGAGACCCGGACGGGGACGAGCTCGGCCGCGTTCTCGGCGAGGGCCTCACCGAGCCCGGCGGTGATGGCGGTCTTGCCCACACCGCCCTTCTGGTTGCAGACGATGACGCGCCGGACCATCGCGGGCCGCTTCGCCTCGGGGACGGGGTTGTTGTCGAGCCAGAGGGCGACGGCCTGGGCGATGCCCTGGGTGAGGGAGACCCCACGACTCTTGCAGTCGTCGCGGAAGCCGTCCCACAGCCCGGCGGGAAGGAAGGTGGAGTAGGTCTCCGCACCGGCGGTGTCGACGGCGGCCAGGTTCGACCCCAGACCGCGCCAGGCGGTGATCCCGGCTTCGACGGCGTTCTGCATGTCGAGACCGTGGAGAGCGGCCCGGACCTTGAGGTCCTGCCGGAGGGTGCTGGTGAGCTTGGTGACGACCTTCTCCCGGTCGCCGCCCGTTTCGAGTGACGTCATGGACGTCACCCTACTAACGACTGAGATCAACTTCTGCCATTGACGCGTTAGGAAGGTTACGAACTCCTCTCGGGTTATCACGCCGTGATAACCCCTCACCCCGCTCCGGCCCTCGCCGACCTATCACGCCGTGATAACCCCGGAACCCCACAGCACACGCCCACTCCCCATGCACGCGTTTCGTACGCCGAACGTACGCGATATGTACGTTTCACCAGGTAAGGTGTCGGCCCGGAGGTGTTCCATGTCCGAGTTGTTCGACGCGGTCGACGCCCTGCTCGCGTCCCGCGCCCCGCTCCCGCCGCCGACGGAACGCAAGCGTCTGCGCAGCGCGCACGGCCTGACGATCGACGAGGTGGCGAGCGCACTCCAGGTACGCCGGGCCACGGTCAGCGCCTGGGAGTCCGGCAGGACCGAGCCGCGCCCGCCGGAGCGCGACGCGTACGCACGCCTCCTCGACGGCCTCGCGAAGCTCTACCCCGCCGATACCGACACTCCCCCCACGGAGACACCGGACCCGGACCCGGCCCCGGAAGCGGAGACGGCTCACACACGCCCGGCTCGGGAAACGCAGCCCCGACCCACCCCCGTCCTCACCAACCCTCCTCCGGCCCCCCGGAGGACACCCCCGGCCGACACCTCTGCGCCCCGCACACCCGGCACGCCCGACAGGGCGGACGCACGGTTCGCGAACGGCCCGCTCGCCGTCGTCGACGTCGACGAGACCGGCCAGGCACTGGCGTACTGCCCGGGCGGCCTCCTCCTGGAGATCCCGGCCAAGTCGCTCCCCTCACTGGTGGAGTGGACGCTGCGCGAGGGCAGGCTCGGCCAGCCCAAGCTGTCCGGGCCGGGCAAGGACGCCGACCCGCTCCTCGTTCTCACCGAGGCCGCGCTGAAGCGCTACGGCCTCCCCGTCGCCCTCACCGAGGAGGAGCGGCTCGCCGGCCGGATCCCCGAGAGCCACAAGGTCGTCAAGCAGCTGGCCCGCGCGGAGTGGAAGCTGACGAAACGCGGCTTCGGGCCGTGGGCACGGATCTACCGCCCGGCCACCGGCTCGGAACGGGCCTGCGTGCAGCTCTGCATCCCGTCCTGGCACGCCCTCGACACCCGGCACTGGGGGAGCGTGGGACAGCTCCCGCCGGCGGAGCTCGCCCGCGTCCTGGGCGTGTACGCCTCCCGCGTGATGACGCCGCGTGGCTCGACCGCGGTGACCGGCCTGGAGCTGATGACCGCCCTGCACCCGCCGACCCGCGCCTCGGAGCCCGACGCGGACGGCAAGCGGCACTCCGAGCGCAACCCCGCCTCCCTGGGCAAGGACCCGGTGGACTGCGCGCCCTGCGAGGCCCCGGACGGGCACCCCCTGCTCAGGGACCTGCCGCGCTTCCACGTGCGCGGCCCGGCGGAGAAGCTCTTCGAGGAGGCGTACGACTGGGCGCGGCCGATGACGGACGCCGAGTGCACCCTGCGCCACCTGGTCGGCATCGACGTCAACATGGCCTTCGCCGCCGGAGCCAACGGCCTGGTCGTCGGTCTCGGGGCACCCACCCGCGTCAGGAACCCCGTATTCGACCCGAAGCTGCCGGGAAGCTGGCTGGTCGACCTCTCCCACGTCGACCTGTCGCACGTGAAGGTCGCCAAGGACAAGTGGGTGGAGCTGGACGGCGACCTGCTGCCCAGCCCGTTCACGCCGAAGGGCGACCGCCCGGGGGGACCGGCCTGGTACGCGACGCCGACCGTCGCGTACGCGGTGGAGCTCGGGTACGACGTGGCTCCGCTGGAGGCGTACGTACGGTACGAGAACGGCCGGTACCTGGACGGCTGGTACAACCGGCTGCGCGACGCCTACCTCGCCACGATGGCCGACCTGGGCGTCGGCGCCGACCTGTCGCCGGAGGAGTTCCTCGCCGCGATGGACGGCCACCGCGGCCGCGATCCGGAGCTGGCCGTCGTCGCCTCGGCGATCAAGGCGACGGTCAAGGGCGGCCTGGGCAAGCTGCGCGAGCGCCCGCGCGGCGAGGGCTGGCGGCCGGGGGAGCCGTGGCGCGCCCTGTCCCGCCCGACGTGGCGGCCGGACATCCGCGCGGCCGTCATCTCCCGCACCCGGATCAACCTCCACCGGAAGATCGTCAAGCACGCGTCGTTCACCGGGCAGTACCCGATCGCGATCCTGTCCGACTGCGTCGTGTACGCGGCCGACGGCGAATCGCCGTTGGACTTCCTGCCCTACCGTCAGGGCAAGCCGCTGCCCGGCGGCTTCAAGCTCGGCATCAACCCCGGCCTGGTGAAGCACGAGGGCACCCAGACCGTCCTGTGGGGCGAGGAGGTCCGCGAGCGCTTCGACGCCCCGGACCTCAACCTCGCCCGGTACATCAAGGACGGCACCGTCACCGACGTCGACAACGGAGAGTAGGAGAAGGCCACGATGAGCCTGTTCGGGGACGGCCTGGAGAAGGCGGTGCAGAAGGCGTTCACCCGCCCCGCGCCGAAGTCGGCCGGCGCGCAGATGCGCTACCTGGTCAAGCAGCTCGGCGGCACCAAGGCGGTCGCGCAGCTGCTGCGGGTCTCCCAGCGCACCGTGGAACGGTACGTGAAGGGCCAGATCAAGAAGCCCCGCCCGGACCTCGCCGCGCGCCTGGAGCGCGAGGTGAAGAAGCGCTGGCAGCCCCAGGTCCGGGCCAGGGCCCGGCAGAAGGCGGCCACGACCGGCGGCATCGTCATCGACACCCGCGCCCGCATGGGCTACACCGCCCCGATCGGCACGACGGACGAAGACCGCATCCGCCACCTGACCGTGGCACTGCCACCCCACTACGCCGCCCGCCTCTTCGACGCCCAGGACGCCGGCGCCGGCGACCAGCGCCTCCAGGAGATCACCGCCGAAGGAATCAGAGAGGTGTACTTCCAGGACGGCGGCCGCCGCGCGGGCAGCCTGGAGGAGGTCCGCTTCACGAACGTCGAGCACCTGGAGTTCGACCTGTAGGGGCCGCGCCGGGGCCGCTCTGTGCGACGGAGGTGTGCCTGAGTACGTCAGTCGGCGAGTGAGCGCCCGAGTTGGCGACTTGAGCGGACGGTGTCGGCGGTTCGAGCGACCTGGGTGGTGCAGAAGGCGTCGAGCAGCGGCTTCATCGGCTGGTGGAAGGGTCGTTGCGGCCGGTCCCGGCGGCGATCGCTTCGCCTGCGTGGATGATTGAGCTGAGCATGGCGCTGGCGTCCTGGAGCTGTTCGATGGACCGGTTCAGGCGCTCGCGTTCGTCCTTGAGGTCCTGAGCCATCTCCTCGCAGGTCGGCGCCAGGATGGCTCCCTCTTCGGCCATGCAGGGCAGCACCTCCCGGATCAAGTCGGTATTGAGCCCGGCCGTGAGCAGGATGCGGACCCGGCGCACGGCGGCCACATCGGACTCGTCGAACTCGCGGTAGCCGCTGGCCCGCCGCTGCGGTCGCAGCAACCCCTGCTGCTCGTAGTACCGCAGGCTCCTGGTGCTGGCGCCGGTCCGCTTCGACAGCTCACCGATGAACATGTGACTCCCGCCACAGAGATTTGACTCTGACATTGACGTCAAGGTTTAGCTTACCTGCCATGGCAACGAACCGCAGCGACCAGGGACGTTCAACCATCGATCCGAAGGCCCTGGCAGGTAAGAGGGCTGTCGTCACCGGCGGCACCATCGGCATGGACCGGGCCATCGTCCAGGCCCTGACCGACCGCGGTGCCGACGTCATGTACACCGGACGCAGCGACCGGCGGCTTGCCGAGGTCCAGGCAGCGCTCGGCACCCCGCTGGCCCACCCGGTGCGCTCAGACGCCACCGACATCAACGCCATCGCCGCCCTGCGCGATCAGGTCGCCGACCGCCTCGGCGGTATCGACTACCTGTTCGTCAACCAGGGCATCGCCGAGTTCCAGACGCTCGAAGAGGTCACAGAAGAATCATGGGACCGCGTCTTCGACGTAAACGCCAAGGGCGCCTTCTTCACAGTCCAGCGACTGGCGCCGCTGATGTCCGAGGGCGGTTCGATCGTGTTCACCACCGTCTCCAACGACCGCATCTTCCCCGGTCTCAGCGCCTACTCCGGGGCGAAGGAGGCCGTCGCCGCCTTCATGAAGGTGCTCGCCGCCGAACTGCTCCCCCGCAAGATCCGCGTCAATGCGATCGCCCCCGGCTTCATCCTCACCCCCACCATGGGCGTCGCCGAACTGACCGACGAGCAACGCGCCGAGTTCGTCGAACAGGGCAACGCCTCCACGCCGATGGGCCGAGGAGGCACGGTGGAAGAGGTCGCCGCCGCGCTGTACCTCGCCGCCGAGGCCACCTTCACCACGGGCATGGAACTGCCCGTGGACGGCGGGTTCGGTCAGGGCCTCGGCGAATGACCGCCTCCGCCCGGTGGACGGAGGTCTCCTACGGCAGGTTGCGCCGGCCGCAGGAGACCAAAGTGGCGATCACGTCGCAATCGTCCCCTCGGCACGCACACCTCAGGTGGGTCGTTCGGACACGGATGGTTGAAGATCGAGATGGTGCTATCGCGGTGGAGGCAGTACTCTGACGGCGATATCTAGACGCATTGAGGCCCCTGCTCAGGCAGGGGCCTCAGTGTTTCCCGTGTTACTTCTTGCCGCTCCTGCGCCTTGTCCTTCTGGCGGCGGCGAAGTCGAGGACCGCGGGGTCCTCCACGGAGTCGGTCTCGGCGGATTCCGTCGGGGCCGTGCCCTGGGACTTCTTGCGGGCGGCGGCACGGCGGCGGCGCTCTTCCTCTGCCTCGGCGACGGCCTGGTCGTAGCGTTCTTGGTAGTCGTCGATGTCGAGCCGGTCTTCGGGGTCCATCTCGTTGATGGCCGCGAGCTGGTCGGCGACGGTGCGGTAGCCGCTGATCATGGGATTGAGGCGGTAGACGCCCTTGGCCTGCCGGAAGACGAGTCGGGCGTAACCCAGGCACTGGAATCCGCGTCCGACCAGCGACCGATGAACGTTGAGCATCTCGGCGAGCTCGTTCTCGGTGATGATGCAGCGTCCGCCGGGCTCCTGGATGCCGACGACTTTGGTCAGGACGCGGTACGCGATGCCTGGCATGGCCGGCAGATAAGCGAAGCCGTTCAGCGAGCCGTAGGTCAGCTCGGGTGGTTCGGGGCTTACAGAGGTTGCTGTGATCATCTCACTCCTCCGGCTGCTGGGTACTGGGGCTGGTCTTGGGTTCCTTGGAGGGTCGAGGAGACGGCGGTGGGAGCGTGGCGTCGGGCATTGCCATCTCCCGGAACACCTCCGGGACCTGATCGTCGAGGACCAGCTCGTTGAGCAGGCTGAGCTGTTCGATCCTGACGGTCGTCCGCTTCGCTGCGGCTCCCCGGACAGGGGTGTCGACGGTCACGTAGCCGCCGCGGAGGGTCACGGTGGGCTGGAGTTGGTGGCGGCCGCGGGAGACCGTATGGACGAGACCCATCTTCCGGGCTTTGGTCATGGCGCGGGAAACCGCTTCGTCGGACAGCTTCAGATCGGTGGCGATCCTGCGCTGGGTGCGCTTGACGATGCCGCCGACCTCTTGGCTGCCCATCAGGTAGAGCACGACGCGCAGGCCTGTGAGGTCGTTCCAGTAGTACTGGGCGAGCCACATCAGGAAGTCGAGGCTGTCCTGGGCGAAGTACTTGCCGAGGAACTGGGCGGAGACGCGTTCCTGAGTGATCTCTGCCCGGTGGCCCGGGGGGAGCTCGACGGTGTTGGCGCGTGGGCGGAGTGCGCCGACCGCGAAGGGGCTGTTGACGCTGGGGGCGCGTGGTGCTGTCCGCGGAGAACGCCGTGGATCTCCGGGAGCGGATGCGGGCATGGGTTCCTGACACTCCTGATGATCGATACCTAGACGAAGCGCACAGTATCGATTGCGCACATGCATAGCAACGACGCGACCCATGTGCGCGTTGCGCCGATGTTCTATGACTGGAGAAGCAAGGTTCTTCCGGCGTCGCAAGATTGCGCATAGAGGTCGCAATTTTCACGGGCGACCTTGCTTCCACAGGCATGTCAGTGGGGGGTGTTTTGACCCCGAGACATAAGTTTTTCCCAACCAGCAAGGCTCTGACCAGCGGAAACGTGGTCGGTCAACATCTAGAACGTCCTCTGCACCTGCCGCTCCATGAACCCGAAGCCACACGGGTACGACTCGCAGACACCAGCCCCCTTGCGTTCCCCGACGCTGGTACAGGTCCACTACCAGCAGGTTTTCCCCGGGGTCAGCGCTCTCCCACCCTCCTGAACCCGCACCACCGACAGTCAGCCACGACGATGCGTCCACGTAGGCAGGCGTGCGCCACGTATGCACGGCAACCACTTCCCGGCATCAACCACGCTGCTTCGGTCCCAGCTTGCTGGGACTCACCCGGACGAAGGTGCCACCTCCTCGTTCACGGCGCGGTGCCCCTTGGTTGAAGGGGCGTAGCACTTTGGGGAGATCACCTTGCAGCACTGTGTGCCGCCTGCTCCGGCAGTCGGCGGGCCGCGGCCCGCCCTCGGGGAGCGCAGCCGTCGACCCGTCCGTCGCGGTGTGCCGTCTCGCGGGCCGCCTCGGTCCTGCTGGCGTAGTCCCCGAGGTCCACGGACGCGAGTGGCAGGCCGAGGTCAGGGGTGAAAGCCTCCACCGAGGCCGACCAGCGGTCGGACTCCATGATCGGGAGATGCGTGGTCACCGACCGGACCGGGCGGCGAGTTCGAGGTATTGGGCGTTGTCGGTCTGCATCACAGGCTTCTCGTACCCGGGGGAGTGGTCGCGGAGGTCTCGGTGTGCCTCCTGGTCGCCCTCTTGCTCCTTGCGCGGTACGGCGAGGCCATCCGCGATTCGCCCGGGGGAGGGGATGTCGATGGAATGGGAGGCTTACGGCTGCTGGTCGTCGTCCTCATCGTTGTCCGCCGGCGGGAAGCCCATGGCTCTGGTGAGCGCCTGACGGAAGACGGGGACGAGTTCCTGGTCCATCCGGTAGGCGATGTTCTGGTGCCAGGAGGGGTTGGTGGGGTTGGACACGGGGGTGATGGGGGCCGGGGTCCCCTCCGGCCACCAGTCCTTGCGGACGCCACGATCAACGGCTCGCTTCAGGGAGTTGGACGGGCCGTTGAGCTTGCCGAGTTCGCTGCGCAACTTGTCGGCTTCGAGGTAGCCGTCGCCGTCGACGATGACCATCTGGGCCATCCGGCGCCCGCTGGCGGTCAGGGAACGGAGATAACGCTCGGCTCGGTCGACGGTCCAGCCCGGCTGGACGGTGCTGATGGACAGTTCCGCGTGATGCTGAGTGGCGAGCGCGACGAGCTTCTCGGCGAACTCTTCGCTCGCGCCCTTGATGATGATCTCCATAGGAGCCTTCCGACAGATCCTTACCTGGTTCTCCCCGGTCTCCACGCAGGATGCCCACCCGGGACCTCACTGTCTAGACCGGGAAGAAAATTGTCAGAATTCTGCATTCATCGAGTGATCTGACGGGCCGGTGCTTCTCGGCTCGGACAACCCTGGGCCGTTATCCGACGAGATCACTCCTGTCCGCGCATCACGGACAGGTACTCGGGGACGGCGGTACCTCTCTCCTCCCACACAGGATGAAAAGCGGACCTTCCGTCTAGTTCGGTAGGAAGTGGCGAACGGCCTCGGTGGGGCGGGCCGGCCGGGCAGAATGATCGTGGGTCGGAGAACGCATGGGCCTGGAGCCGACCGTTTGGTCGACAACGCCCGCGCTGAGACCTTCCCCCAGAACGCGCCCAGGGGCTCGGGCGCACAGCACATCCGTCGCCGCCCCGCATAGAGGAGCACGGCACGCCAGGGCCTCCGTCGTGGCGTGCCCGCCGTTCCGTGTCCGACGTTCTCATCTCCGCGCTGCCCGAGTTCCTCGGGAGCCTGTCCGCCGGCCTCGTCATCGCAGGTGTCACCTGGACCGTGCGACAGCTACGCGCCCGACGGTTCGAATCCGCAGGCCCGGCTGCCGGAACCGACCAGGGATCGGATGCCGGTGGCACCTCGGCGTCCTGAGCGTGAGGCGTGAACTCGCGATGGTGGAAACCGGGTACAGCACCGTTTCTTCCGCCGCTAACCGTTCCGTCATGACGACCGCACCGCGCCCGTGCTTCTCCGGCCTACGCGATCTGGATGACGTGCTTGCCGCGCACCCCGCCGGCTTCCAGGGCCCGGTGGGCATCAGCGATCTTTTCGAGGGGGTGGACGGTGTCGAGGACGGGGACGATGTCGCCGTTCTCGGCGTGCCGAGTGAGTTCGGTGAGCAGGGCGGTGTCGGGGTTGCCACTGAAGGCGCGGATGCGTCCTGTGCCGTGGACGGTCGAGGCGAGGATGCGGGCGAGGCTGGTGAAGGGCTTGCTGGTGTCGATGGTGACGGCGACCATGCGTCCGCCGGGGGCGAGGAGCCGGCGGTAGATGTGTTGCCGTGTTCCGGCGGTGTCGACGACGACGTCGAAGCGGCCCAGACGGGAGGGGTGGGTGGTCCGGTAGTCGAAGGCTTCGTCCGCGCCCAGGTCGCGGACGAAGTCGAGGTTCCCGGCGCCGGCCAGCGCGGTGACGTGGGCGCCGAGGAGTTTGCCGATCTGTACGGCGACGCTGCCCACGCCGCCGGCGGCGCCGCGCACCAGCAGACGCTCCCCTGACTTGAGCGCGGCCTTGTCGCGCAGAGCGGTCACCGCAGTCGTCCCACCTGCCAGCAGAGAGATGGCCTGCACCAGGGTGAGGTTCTCCGGGGTGGGGGCGATCTGCCGGGGACGGACGGCGACGTACTGGGCCATGCTGCCGGACTTGCGGCCCAGCAGACCCCATACCCGGTCCCCCAGCCGTACCCCGGTCACCGACGACCCGGTCTCGGCGACCTCACCGGCGAAATCGATACCGGTCACCTTCGGGAAGGTGCGGCCCGTGACCAGGCGTAGCTTCCCGGCCCGCCCGGGCAGCTCACCGCCGTTGACGCTCACGGCATGGACCCGTACCAGCACCTCATCGGGCCGGACGGACGGCACGGGCATACTGCCCACGTACAGGACCTCCGGGGGCCCGTAGCGGTCGAAGAGCGCGGCGCGCATCTCACTCATGATCTTCTCTCGTTTCGCGTGCTGAGGGGGCGAGCGGAGCGACTACGTCCGCCGGTATATTCACGCTAACCCGCTAAACGGACGCTATCCTCCACTTATATCGAAGTGAGAGAAATGCCTGCTCAGCCATCTCACAAAGCACACCAGCCGCCGTCCGGCGATGATCCCGCCGCAGAGGGCGTCGGACTGCGCGCCGATGCCCGGCATAACCGTGAACGCATCCTCGAAGCCGCCCGCGAAGCGTTCACACAACAGGGCATCGACGTCCCCCTGAGCGCTGTCGCCCGCCGCGCGGGAGTGGGCGTCGCCACCCTCTATCGGCGCTTTCCCACTCGCGCCGCGCTCGTCACCGCCGCCTTCACCGAACAGCTCACCCTGTGCGCGACCGCCCTGGACGATGCCCTGCGCCACCCCGACCCCTGGCACGGGATGCGCCTGCTCCTGGAGAAGGTGTGCACCATGCAGGCCGTCGACCGGGGCTTCGCCGGCGCGTTCCTCGCTCATTTCCCCGACACCCTCGACTACGAGCACCGCCGCGCCCGCGCCGAAGACGGCCTGAGCAAGCTCGTGCAGCGCGCCAAAAACACCGGACAACTACGCGCCGACTTCGACCCCTCCGACATCACCCTTCTGCTCCTGGCCAACGGCTCCCTGGCGGGGCAGCCGCAGGAGACCGCCCTGGCCGCCTCCCGGCGACTGCTCGCCTACTTCCTGCAGTCCATGCGATCTCACGATCACGCCGAACCTCTGCCACCCGCAGCGCCGATGGGACTCCAGCAGATCCACCCCCACGCCCTCAGGTCCTGAGACGACGCCCGAAGCTATCGCGACGCAAGCCACTTCCCTGGCCGCAGGTGGCCGGGGAAGTGGGCTCGGCGTCACGGTGCCTGCACCGCCCTACTGCTTCCGGGCCTCCTTGCCACGCGCCGGACAGAACCTAGCTGCGCCGTAGTGCAGCTGACAGCCGGGGCGTGAATGAAGGTTCGCCGGGTACGCGTGGTCACGCACGACGAAGCGTCACCGCGCCACCGAGGAAGTGGAGTCCGACCATGATGATCGCCGGAATCATAGCCATCTGCGTGGTACTCGCCGTTCTGGCGTTCTTCCTGCCCCGCCTCTCCAAGCACCCCGAGCGCGGCACCAAGAAGACCCTCGGCCTGGGCTCCCGCGCAGGCGGCAAGGCCCCTGGCCCGCTGGGCCGCCTCTTCAGCAAGCCGTTCCGCAGCAGCTCGAAGGCGGTCGGCAAGAGCGGCTCCGTCGGCCGTCGCGCCCGCAGCCACATGCCCTTCTGACCCCGCGTCCCCTTCGGCCCGGCACCCGACTCCCGTCGGCAGCCGGGCCGCGGCGCGTCTGCGGCGGGCCCGGCTTTTGGCGTCGGTGTCGTGGGTCTCCTGGATCGCGAACAGACCCGGGCCCGCGCGGCAGTGCAGGCCCGGGACCAAGGTCCGGGCCCTTCGGGGCAGTACTGAACTTGAATTCGTGATGTCGGTCCGCCGTCCGTGATCAGGCCGGTGCCGGCCAAGCAGCCGTCGACCAGGTCCGGGCGGTACTGGATCCGTTTGAGTCTGCGCTTGACGGTGCGGGTGATCTGGCCGAGGTCGGCTGCGGCGAGATCGCCGGTGTCGCGCTTGACCAGCGACCAGATACCCTCTTGCGGGTTCAAGTCCGGCGTGTGGCTCGGAAGCTGGAAGACGGTGAGCCAGTCGGCGTGGGCGGTGATGAACTCCCGCAGTGGCTCGACCAGGTGCATACGCAGGTTGTCCCACACGAGCACGATCGGGCCACCGAGCTGGATGTGCGCTCCGACCAGAAGGTCGCGCAGATCGCGCCGGCCGATGCCCTTCGGCTCGCCCTTGCGGCCCCGGTACTCGCGGACCGAGTAGAACGTCCTGGACCGCTTCCCCGGCTTGTAGCAGGTCAGCCCGGCCATGGACACCCGGCCCGAGCCCCGGCCCCGGGCCCTGACCACCGGGTGCAGCCCTCGCGTCCCCAACTTCTCGCGCGCGGCGGTGTCATCGACTGTCCAGCCTCGCGATCCGTGTGTCGCCGAGCTTCGGCCGCCCCGGCGATCCTTCCGACAGGACCCCCGCTTCGCCGCGCTCGCGCCACCGGCGGCGCCACCGCTCCACCGACCGCTCGCTGACCCGCAACGCGGCAGCGATCTCCCTGTTCTTCTGCCCGGCCCCGAAGCGTTCCACGGCCCGCAGCCGGACCCGCTCCCTCGCGGCCCTCCCGGCGTCGGTCAACCCGCCGCCCCGCGCGTGTCTCACGGTTCAGGGCTACCGGAGCGGACCGGCCGCCGTCAGGCGAACAACTCCGACATCACCCAATCAAGTTCAGTAGCGTGGTGCACGCGCCAGTTACATTCGAGGGAATGCACAGAAGCGTGTGAAGTGGCAATTGCCAGCGCCCGGACAGGGGTCACCGGGCGCAGGACTGGGGGCGCCGGCCACCGGACAGGGGCGCCTCTCGCGCCTCTGGCCGCGCGTCGCACCCCGTCGGCCTCAGCGGCATCAGGCCAAGGGTGGAAGACAGTTTGTCTTCGGGTTCGCGCCGTCCCGGTCGGCGGCCGGGAACAGGGGTGGCGTGGGCAGCCCCTCCGGCGTGTGTCACGATCTCCCCCAACCTGTGGGGGGTGTTGCTGAATGGCGCAGGACATTGCGCTGCGGCCGGTGGTGGATCCGGCCCTCGAGGACGCGGAGCGCGCGCTGCTGGAGAGGTCCGCCGACGGACTCTTCCCAGCCACGCTGCCGCTGCCCGAGGAGCCGGGGCTGGGCGGCCGTACCAAGGCGGACATCTGGACGGCCCTGGGGGTCTCCGCGGTGTGCGCGCTACTGCCGGTGACGATCATGTGGGCGCTGATCGGTGTGTGGCCCGGCCTGGCCGTCGGGCTCGCGGCGCAGGCGGGGCTGATCTGGGTCGGGGTCCAGTTCGGGTTCGAGGCGTTCATTCTGACCGCCGTGGGCGTGCACCTGCTGGCCTGGCTGCTGATCGTCGTCCTCGGCTGCGGGACCGACGAGCGGCAGCGGGTGGCCCGGCTGCGCCACGGCCGCTACTACCTGGCCGAGGACTTCGGCGACGACTCCCTACGCGAGCTGCTGGGCCACTCGCCGCTGCGCCGGATGGAGCGCGCCCAGGCCGCCGTGACGGCGGTACTCCAGTCGCAGGTCGACCGGGAGGGGCTGCTGGACGACATCGCCAACGACGTGACGCTGCCGGTCCAGCAGTACGAGATCGCCCAGCGCCTGGCCGAGCTCACCCGGCTGGCGCGGAAGGTGCGCACCGCTGCCGGGGACGCCTCCGGTTCGCGGGTGGAGGAGGTGCTGCGGACTCAGCGGCGGGCGCTGCGGCTATCGTCGAGCGCGCTGGAGGAGCGGGTGGAGGCGCTGGAGCGGTACGCCGAGAACACCCGCGCGGCGGACGCGGCGTACCGCGAGTGGGAGGCCGTACGAGAGCTGGAGCAACTCGGCGAGGACATGCACGAGCTGGTGGTGAACACGGTGCGGGACGAGTTGGCCGTCGCCGAGATCGAGGGGCTCGCCGACCGGTCCCGGTTCCAGGACCTGCACCGGATGCTGGACGAGGCACGGGAGGCGGGTCTGCTGGCCATGCGGTTCGCCGACGAGCCGGCCGACCGCCGGTCCGGCGACAGCGGCCGGGCGTGAGGGGGAGGACGACATGACGCAGACATCCCGGGCGAAACCCGAGTTCCACTCCGGCCGCGGCAAGAAGACCTTCGACCGGATCCCGGGCGGGTTCTACCTGGTCGGCGCCCTGGTGATCCTCTTCGAGGCGGTCACGCTCGGCGTGGTGGGCCTGGCCCTGGCCTTCGACGACCCGAGCGACGACAAGGCATCCCCGGACAAGGAATCCCGGCGGGTCGAGGTCACCTACATCGCGACGGGCGACCACCCCTCGGTGAACCTCACCGTCGGGGAGGCGAACGGCAACCACGAGCCCCACGGGGTCGTCATCCTGCCGTACCGCAAGACCGTCGAGCTGGCGGCGGGCGCCGACTTCTATCTGGACGTCAGAAGCCGCGAGGACCAGGAAGGGGGCACTCTCACGTGCACCGTGCTGGTCGGCGGCAAGGTGGTCCAGCAGGCGCACAGCACACCGGACTCCTCGTCCGCCACCTGCGCGGGCAGCACCGCGGACGCCCCGCAGCGGGGCATCCCCGTGCCCACTCTCACCCCCGGCGCCTCCCCGCTGCCCGAGGAGCGGCGGCTCACCGGCACCGTCGAGGTGCCGGACTACCCGGGCGAGGGCTCACCGGTCATCGGCACCGTCACGGACTCCTCCCTGGAGTACGCGGAGCTGGGCGGCACGTGGGACCGGAGCAAGACGCTGGATCCGGTCTTCGACGGCTTCACCCGCAAGCAGGAGGGGCGCCAGCGCGCACTCGTGAAGTCCACACAGGTCGACGAGGACATCATGGCCGCGGCCGGCGGCACCGGGGAGCTGCGGGGCGTGGCGGGCGCGGTGATGGACGAGCGGCGGCGCTACGAGTACCCCCGCGACCAGGCGGTCCTGGTCGACGTCGCCTCGCAGCCGCTGAAGGTCGACGGACATGACGCCTGGCTGCTGGTCAGCGAGATCCACTTCCACAGACGCGGGGTGCCGTCCACGATGGACCTGAACGCGGTCCTCGTGGTCGACACCGGGCGGGTCCGCCCCTCGGTGCTGTGGGTCGTACTGCCGGAGACGAACAAGAAGCTCTGGCCGGACCTGAACACTCTGGTCGCATCCGTCCGGCTCCGCTGACCTGCGCCGATACAGGACGGGCCCGGCCATGCGACGCGTCCCGGGCCCGTCATGTAGAGCGCGACGCCGGCCGGGCACGGCATCGAGTCGGCGGCGACCAGGTCGACGAGCGTGCCCGACGCACGGGTGCGATGCCAGACGATCGTGCAGTAGCGCGAGCGGAGCCACTTCTCCACGTGCTCGTACGCGGTGGCGGTGGCCGGCCATCCGCGAGGCAGTCCCCGCCCAATGCGACCGTCAGGGCCACGTCCAGCAGGATCTTGTCCGGACCGTGCACCACCCGAGCCTTCCGCCACGGCGTGAGCGCTGCTGATATCGCGGTGTCCAGGCCGACCTTGCGGACGGTGGCTTCGTAGGTGGCAACGGAGAACGTTTGTCGTGGAGTTTCGGCAGCAGAAGGTGATCAACTGGCTGCGAAATGTTGCTGAGGATCAGTAACACCCACCTCGGCGCCGTGTGTGTCAGCAGGCTCAGGAATGATGCTTCCGTTCGAGGCCGGTGGGAGGGGCTGTGGTGGAAGACGATCTGGGCGAGCTGATTTATCTGGCCGATCCGCCGGGGACGAGCGGTCACGTTGTCTCGCTGCGGGTGCTGGCGCGGCCGGCCCCAGGCGGGGATGTCCTGGACTGTGAGTTCGTTGTGGAGACCGAGACAGTCAAGGGCAGCTTCCCTGTCTATGTGACGTCCGATGACCTCGATGAAGTTTCCCCGCAATTTCGGACACTCGTTCGTTACGCAGCGAGGGCGTGCTGTTGCCGCTGTCGGGTCTCGGCTGGGGTGAGGTAGCCGAAGACCTTGTGCCTGCGCAGCCGGCGGCGGTTGTAGAAGGTCTCGATGAAGTCGAAGACCTCGGCACGGGCGGTGGCCCGGTCGGGCCAGACGCGAGTGCCGATCTCTTCTTTGAGCAGGGCCCAGAAGCTTTCCGCGGCGGCGTTGTCGAAGCAGGATCCGGTGCGTCCGCAGCTCCGACGGAGGCCCAACTCGGCTATTTCACAACGAAATTGACTGCTGGTGTATTCGCTACCGCGGTCCGAATGCACTATGCAGCCGGGCCTGAGGCGGCCGCGGCCAGCAGCCATCTTCAACGCGTCGACGACGAGGGTGGCGCGGTGGTGGTCGGCCATCGAGTAGCCGACGACCTCGCGTGTGGCCAGGTCCAGCCAGCAGGCGAGGTGGAGCCGGCCCTCGCCGGTGGGCAGGGTGGTGATGTCGCCGACCAGCTTCGTGCCGGGGATCTCGGCGTGGAAGTCGCGGCCGATTATGTCCGGTGCCGGCTTCGCCTTCCTGTCAGGCCGGGTCAGCGATCGCCTCTTGCGACGGTGGGCGCCCTGGATGCCGTGCTCGCGCATCAGACGGGCGATGCGCTTGCGGTTCACGCACCGTCCCAGCCGCCGCAGTTCGGCGTGGATGCGCGGGACACCGTAGGTCTGGCGGGAGGCGACGTGGATGACGGCGATCTCGTGCACCAGGGCCTCGTCGGCTGCCAGGCGGGAGGCCCGGGACTTCGCCGCGGCGAGCCAGGCGTAGAAAGAGGAGCGGGCCACCTTCAGCAGCCTGCAGAGGAAAGCGACGCCGTGGGTGGTCTTCTCCGCCTCGATGAACGCGTACGTGTCGTTCACCGATCGCTCTCCTTCGCGAAGAAGACCGCGGCTTTTCGCAGTACCTCGATGGTCTTGGCCTGCTCGGCGGCGAGCTTGCGCAGCCGCTTGAGCTCCTCCCTCTCGGCGATGGTGAGCTCACCGGGCCGTCCCTCGCCCCGGTCCCTCTCGGCCTGGCGGTACCAGCCGCGCAAAGACTCTGAGCTGATCCCTAGGTCCCGGGCGACGGCGGTGACCGTCTTACCCGTGGAGTCGACGAGCGCGATCGCGTCCCGCTTGAACTCCTCGGTGTACCGCTTCGTGTACTTGCTTCCCACCTGGTGCTACTTCCTCTGGAACCTCAGGTCCCAGTCTCCAGGTGTCCACGATCAAGGGGAAGCTTCACCATCTGGTTGCGCACGAGTACGGGCACGCCCTGCTAGGGCGGATGCGGGCCGAAGCCGGAACCCGGCCTCCCAAGACGACTCGCCCGAAGACGCCCGAAGAGTGCGCGGCAATCTGGGCGTACAAGGCGGCTGACGAGTTCCGGTGCGATCTGATCGCCAACGCCTTCCTGCGGCAGTGGGTCACCATTACGGTCGACGGTGGAGAGACCCGGCCGGCTACTCTCGCTGATCTTGTCGGCGAGGGCTACCGTGAGGCTTTCGCGGGCCTTCTCGATCAGGTGGACCCTGGATGGTCTGACCTGGTGCTGGCGTATCAGACCCATCAGGTCGACTTGGACGAGATGTACGAGAGGTTGCTTTGGGGTACGTGCGCGGTCCTCATGCTGATTGCGCACGCTGACGCCACGGAGGAAACGAGCGGGAACGCACCACTCCTGGAGGGATTCTCGGACCACACGGCCGTCCGCAACATGCTGGGCCCGGTCTGGGAGCCGATTCGGAAGGTGCTCGACTCGACCCCGACATTGCCCCTCCTGGAAGAATTCGCGGCCGTGGACAAGGCCATCCAGTGCTGCGGCAAACACATGGTCGACATGTGGCAGTCCTTGGGAGTCAGCGGCTGTCTGACGGATGATGACCAGCTCTACATTTCCGTGAGCTGAGGGGCACGTCCCGTCCAGGGACAAAGGTGAGCGCCTGGTCTCCGCTCGGCTCGCCGCGTCTCTTTTGTGCCGCGCTGGAGGTGCCCGGCGGGGTCGCGCCCGTGAAGCCAACGCCTCCCCGCCGGGCACCCCGATCAGCACAGGAAGGCCACCGCTGTGGGCAGCACGGTCCTCGAGGACCAGGACGTCAAGTACGAGTACGAGGTGGAGCTCCGCTTCCGTCCGGGCGGGCCGGCCGTCCTCGGCGTCTGGGCCAAGGCGGAGACGGCCGACGCGAAGTTCACGGAGTGGCTCGGGTCCCACGGCCGGGACGAAGCCGTTCTCACCCTGACCGCCACCGCCGGCGGCGAGGCGCGCCTGGTGAAGAGCTGGACCGCCGAGGGTGGCCTACAGGTAGCCGGGGCTTCCTGACCCGCGTACGGGCCGGACCGCTCGGAGTTCAGCTCTTCGCGGTGCTCTTGGACGGCGTGGGGTCGGTTAGGCCGACGGCGTCGTCGACGACCGCCCGGGGGGCCTCGGTGGGCGGCTTGCCCTTCTCGATCCGGTCGACCACCGGCGCGATGGCGTCGTACATGCGCCGGGAGAGCGGCTCGATGGAGGAGTTCGCGGCCGGTCCGCCGCTGATGTCCCGCTCCAGGGTCTTGAGGTAGTCCACGAGCTGCGCGCCGGTGAGGGTGATCTCGACCAGGCCGCGCTGCCCGGCCTCGCCGTCGGCCCTGCGGGGCTTGGCGTCCTCGTGCGAGTCGGTGACAGAGGTCGAACCCAGCTTGGTGCGGTCCCACAGGTCCTTCGTGCAGGTGATCTTGAAGGAGGCGACGCCGGCGGCCTTGTTCAGCCGCTCCTCGTGCCCGGCGGGCGGTTCGTCCGCGCAGCCGGCCGCAAGGCCCAGGACGGCGGCGAGGACGGCTGCGGCCGCCGTGCGGCGCAGGGTATTTCGGTAGGGGTGTCGTGTGGTCACCGGCTGATCATCGAGACCCCGGCCGGGGACCGGCGGCGGTTCGGGCGCGGGATCACCGGAAGGGGTGAGCGGACCCGGCGGGGTTGTCCTTCGCCGGGCCGGGAGCGGGTGGTTCAGGCGGTCTGGGTGGTGAGGTAGCGGGCGGCGGTGTCCACGAACTCGTCGTGGGCGACCACGGCCTCCTGCCGGGCGGCCGCGAGCGCCTCGGTGCTGTCGAGCGCTTCGCGGATCGCGTAGGTCAGCGTGATCATGCGGTCGGCCGCCTCCCGTACGGCCGGGTCGGTGATCAGCACGCGCATCGTCACCAGCGGGCGGGCGACCGCGGCCCGGGTCGCCTGGCTCTCGGCGCGCAGCGCCTGGACCAGGCCGTCGTCCTCGCCTTTGAGGATGGCCTCGCCGCGCTTCCACAGGGTCCGGCGGTGGTCGCTGACGGCCACGGCCAGCGCGGTGACGGCCTCCAGGCGGTCGCGCCGGACCGTTTCGCCGTGGCCGATGCGTACGGCCCGTTCGGCGGCCCGCTCCTGGAACCGGCCGGAGACGATCGCGCCGAGGAGCGTGCCGAGGATGGCCAGGGCGGCGGTGACGAGGGTGACCAACACCGGGGTTCCTTCCGTGCGGTTGAGGGCGGGGCGTCGTGGGCGGGCGGTCTGGGCAGATCTCCCGCATGAACCGTGCCAGCACCGTCCCCCGCCCCGTCTTCCTGCCCTCGGGGTTCTTCTGGAACACCGAGGCCCGTATGGTCGGCGAGGCCTTGCGTACCGTGGCGGCCGCCGCCATGCGCACCCTGGACGACACCCGCTACCTGGTGCCGGCCCTGACCTGGCAGGTGGCCGCCGACCAGATCGCGGACTGCGTCACCACCGACCACCGCGCCGACCACGTCCGGGTCCTGCTCCTGCCCGCCCACGCCCTGGAGGCGGTCTGGGCCTGCCGCGGCGCGCTGGTCCGGGCCACCGGGCACGACGACGACGCCGAGCGCCTGGCCGACCTGCTCGACGGCTACCTTCAGCCGGTCCACCACACCGACCTGCCCGGCCTGATCGAATCTGTGGACCGGGTCCTCGCGGTCCTCGCCCTGGACCTGCCCGCCGCCCGTACCCTGGCCACCCGTGTCGCGCTGAATGGCGGGATCGGCGAGGAAGACCAGGCCGTGTTCGGCGAGGTTCTGGCGGCGTGGCGAAGGGCCGGAGCCGCCGGCTGATACACCGACGGTCTCCGGCCCTTGCGGCGCCGGGTGGTCAGAGCCGCTGCTGGATCAGGTAGAAGCCGAGGCCGACCACCCCGGTACCGGTGGCGTAGGCGGCGCCGCGCAGGGCGCTGGAGGCCAGGGCGGTACGGCGGCGGGCGATCCACTGCCGGATGCGGCGGATTCGCGCGGTCCGGCCCGCGGGGCGGGCAGGGCGGTTAGGGTTCACGGTAGGTGCTCCGTTCTTCGGGGTGCTGGTGATGGTCCGGCGGGGGCTGGACGGCCTCGGAACCTTTGGCCCCGCGCCGGACCTGCTTGTTTTTCAGGGACGGACGGCGAGTTCGCGGATCTCCTGGATGCGGTCGTTCAGGCGGGCGCCGGGGCGGCAGACCAGGCCGTCGTCGGCGTGGTGGTCGGCCAGCCGGTCGAGGTCGGCCTCCAGGCCGCCGGTGAGGACGGCCCGGCTGACGTTGTTGCGGGCGGAGTAGCCGGTGAAGCGCTCCAGGGCCGTGAGGAACTCCTCCGGGTCGAGGTCGCGGTCCTGCTCGGGGTCCGGGTGGACCAGGGCGGTGACCTGTCGCTTCCAGAACCGGGCCTCGCGGTCGTCGCCGAGGGCGAGGTGGTCGAGGTAGAGGCAGTAGGCCGCTCCGCTGTTGCCGGCGCCGGCGGCGAACCGCCACCAGAAGCGGGCGGACTCGGGGTGGTGGGCGAGGTAGAGCATGCAGGCGAAGACCTGGGCGCCCTCGATGTCGACGCCCTTGGTCCAGCCGTCGAACCGCGCGACGTCGCCGTCGACGTCGTCGGCCAGGAGCTCGGTCAGCTCCTCGATGTGGCTGGCCGCCCCGGCCTGGGTGACCGCGACCCGGGCCATCGCCCCGAGCCGGCTGCGGGCGCTGGGCCGGCCGGGCGTGCGGGCGGGGGCGGGCTGCAGGTGACGGGTGTCCTGGGCGATGCGGCGCAGTCCGGCGCCGACGTCGAAGGGCCGTCGGGGTTCGCAGACGGCCGTGTCGGCGTCGGCGAAGAGCTTCTCCCAGTCGCTCACCGGGTGTCCTCCTTCTTGATCGGCCGCGTGGCGCGGCGGTGGATGGGAGCAAGGCGTTCCTGGGCCTTGCGGATGTGGTACGTGACGGTGCTGGGCGTGAGGCCCATGTACCAGGCGATGTCCGCGGTGTCGTAGCCGCCCATGAAGCGCAGGACGACCGCGTCGAACTGGCGCGGGGGCAGCTTGCCGAGGGCGGGGTACAGGCCGATGCCGCTGTCGCGGGAGATGAGCTCCTCGCGCAGGTTGCTGCCGAGCAGCTCGTCGATGATCGCCCGGCGCAGGATCTGCCAGGTCTGCGCCTGGAGGTCGGGCTCACAGAGCAGGTCGTCCCAGCGCTCGCGGATCTCCACGTAGGCGCGGTGGACGGCTTCCTCCGCCCGCGCGTTCGTCCGGAGAATTTTCAGGGCGAAGCGGTGGAAGGCGTCCTGGTTGGTGAGGTAGTGGCCTTCGAAATCCAGCGGGAACCGGATCGGGGCCTCGGCCACGGGGACGTGGCCGTCCTCCTCACGAACGTCGTCGGTCATGGATCCTCTTCGTTGAGGGCTGTCAGGGTGACCGGCACCTCGGGTGCCGTCGGGGATCACTCAAGCGGCCCAATCGGCCGAACGCGCATGCGCAGCCGAACGAATATCACGCCTTGAAACTAGTTGAGTGCGGAAGGTAGTTGGATCGGGGCGCTGACCTGCACTCTTGAGCGACTCTTCGTGTCTGATCATGCGCCCTGCGTGACTCTTGTCACAACTGTGGCCAGGGGTGCGCTCGATTTCCCACCACCATCGAGTGACCCCCAACTCCCCTGCGGCAGGACCGAAACGAGGTCGGTATCCCGTACCCTCGCCGCAGCGCCCGGCGTTGGGCAGGACGTGGAACACGACACCGCCGAGCCGGTCACCGGCACCTACCCCGACGAACCCCGCCTCGCCCTGCTCACCACCGCCGAGGCCCGCGAGGCGATCGAGCTGCTCCAGCTCCTGGAGCAGCTTGACCCCGGCGGGCGCGGCCCGGCGGCCGGGCAGCTCGCCGCCGACCTCGCCCGCCGCCTGCCCACCCCGTAGCCGAGCCCGCCCCGGCTACGGTCTCGGCGGGGTGTCGGCGGGTCAGCTCGGTTTGAGCGCGAGGCCTTCGCGGGAGAGGACGACCTCGCCGGTCGCGGCCCCGCCGGGCACGGTCGCGGTCAGGTGGCGGCGCTGCACGGACTCCTGGACGTACGCCTCGGGATCGGCCTCGTCGTCCAGGAGGTGTGCGAGCGCCAGGAGCAGGGCGCGCCCCTCGACCTCGGCCTCGGTGGCCAGGGCGAGGTCCTGGCGCCCGGGCCAGGGACTGTCCTGCCGGACGCGCAGGCGCCGGCCCTGACGCCGGACGTCCTCGACGGCCAGGCGGCGGCGCAGGATCTCGTTGACGATCCCGTCCGTACGAGCCGCCCGCCACGGAGTCAGTGATTCAATCCCTACCGACCGCCCTTCGTGCACCAGAGCCCCTGAAGCCGTCGTCTATGTAGCGAGTGGAGAGGTGGATTGGGGTGCTGCTCAGCTAGTGCGTGAAGGCCGCTCAGGACCGATCTTGGCCCTGAGCGGCCTTCGTGTACGGAGTCGGCAGGTGGAGTGGCTTGGCGACTCCGGTGACTCGGAGCGGCCAGGGTCAGGGCGGTCGCGGCGTAGCTGCCCGATATCTCTCGCGTTTCCAGTGCCGTTTCTGCGGATCGCTGTCAGTGCGGGCTGTCGCTGGCATGACGGCGGCGATAGACGCGTGCGGCCAGCAGGCCGATGACGATTCCTGGAATGATCAGAAGGAGGACGTTCAGTTGCTGGCCGTCCTCATGCGGAGTCATCACCAGAATTCCAAATAGAGCAGCGGTGCTGAGGGCTGTTACTGACGCAAAAAGAGCCAGTTCGGTCCACCAGTTCTTCGGGCTGTATGCCATAGATTCCATGATGGACTAGGGGGCGGCGATCGTGGGCGTCCAAGCTGTGCCGCTTCGCCGGATGCGCGCCGTTGTGCCACTGCCCGACCGGATAGATCCGGTCGGCGAGGACAGCCTCGCCTGGCTTACGCCGACGAAGCTGTCACCCGACGGAGGACTTCAGTCTGTCCACATGAACCGCTCGTAAGCGGCTAGCTCTTCCATTACGCCCTCCTCCCGTTCGGGGGTTCGGGCGATCGAACTGCCGCATTTCTCCAACATCACGAGTGAGGCCAGCAAGAGCCCGCGCAGAAGGCCATGCAAAACCTGGTTGTTGGTGGAGCAGTACCTGTCGTAGAGCGCCTGGGTGAATTTCTGGAAAATGACTGGGTCTACGGTGCTCCCGCCGAGTTGTTCATTTTCTGTCAAACCCGTTGGAATTCCATTCAATGTCCCAAATTCTCGGGCAAGAGCCACGTAGGTCTGCCCTACCCTGAGTGCTGGGCCCCAGAGGTTTCTCGACCTGTCGATAGTTTCGAATGGGTAGCCCATTTCAGTACCACTTGGTCTGGATGTTCACGTTTGGGTATCTCTCTCTGAGCTTCCGGAAACGGGCTTCGACCGCCTCAATGAAGCGCGGGTCCTGGTTCGATCGAGTGAAACGGAAACCGATCGTGGCATCTGCATAGTACTCAGGGAGATGCTTTCGGGCCTTCAGGTACTTTTCGAACTTGCCCTCGATGTGATCATTGAGCCATTTCTCATCGCCCCAGTAGCCGAGAACATGCTTGTCCTCCCAGAGTATATTTCCCTCAAGGATCTTCAGAGTGGTCACCGATCGGGTGACGGCCGTCCACGGATAGCAGGCGAGGCCTTCGGGCAGTGGTTCGAGATGTCTGACGTCTCAACCGCCGCGACCGGAGGCCTCGTTGGTCCCCTATCCTGCCGCACTCGATCTGCCGCACGCGCTCGTGGAGTGGGTGACGATGCTGATCGTCACCTGTGAGGGTGACCGCCGGTGCAAGCTGCCGCCCTCGCAACGCGCCATCATCACCCTGATCTATCTGCGCGAACACACGACCTACGCGAAGCTCGCCGCGGGCTTTCGGATCAGCGAGGGCACCGCTCACGCCTATGTACAGAGTGTGATCAGACTTCTCGCCTCGAGGGCACCGTCTCTGACGCAGGCCCTGCGCCGGGTACGTCCCGAGTATGTCCTGGTGGACGGCACCATCGCCGAGTGCGACCGAGTCGGCGACCGTGAACGGGACTACTCCGGCAAGGCCCGACGGCACGGAGTGAACATCCAGGCTGTCACCGGACCTGCCGGCGAACTGATCTGGTACTCGCCGGCACTACCCGGCCGCACGGTCGACATCACCGCCGCCCGCACCCACCACATCATCACCGTCTGTGAACGACTGCGGATTCCCGTCCTCGCCGACAAGGCCTACGTCGGAGCCGGCGGAACGTTCCAGATTCCGTTCAAACGCCACCTCGGACGCCCCCTCACCACCAGACAGGCAGCCGTCAACCGCGCACACGCACGACTCCGCTTCCCCGTCGAGCGGGCCTTCGCCCGGCTCAAGGCCTGGCGGATCTTCCGCAAAGCACGGATCAGCCCCAACCGACTCACGTCAATCACCAAGGCCGTCCTCACCCTCGAGAGGCGACGCTGAAGATCCTTACTGAGCCTCTTTCATCCTGAATAGTTGCAGGTCAGGAGCGTGTGGACGGCTTGGACGATGGTGCCGATGCGTCGGGTGGAGCATCGGGCTCGGCGG
>NZ_JBSHHY010000039.1:0-54672 GCF_053618675.1 Streptomyces sp. NPDC055632
CCGCCCGGGGGCCGTACTCCCGCCAGGCGAGGAAGGCCAGGACGGCGACCAGGACCAGCGCGGCGAGCGCGTAGCGGCGCGTCCGCGGGCGTCCGGTCCGCGTCGGCGAGGCGCCGGGCGAGGGAGGCCGCGGTGGGGTTGCGGAACACGTCCCGCAGGGTGAGGTCCCGGCCCAGCTCGGCGCGGATCCGGTTGAGCAGCCTGATGGCGAGGAGGGAGTGGCCGCCGGACTTGAAGAAGTTGTCGTTCCGGCCGAGGTCCCGCCCGCCGAGGACGTCGCGGAAGAGGGCGAGCAGCTCCTCCTCCCGGCCGTCCGGGGCCGCCGCGCCCGGCGCCTCCCCCTCGGACGGGAGGGCGGCGGGGTGTGCGCCGGGGGCGGGCAGCCGGTCCACGGCGACGACCCGGACGGGGGCCAGGTACTCGGGCAGCCGCTCGGCGGCCCACTCCCGCAGTGCGGCCTCCCCGGGACCGCCGGGCAGGCGGGTGACGTACGCGTGGAGCCGGTCGTCGCGGACGGCGACGGTCGCCCCGGTCACGCCGGGGTGGCCGGTGAGGACGTCCTCGACGCGGCCGGGCTCCACCGGGTAGCCGCCCGCGGTGAGGACGGCGACGGGCCGCAGGGTGCCGTCGGCGGCGGGGAAGGCCCGCCGGCCGGTGGGCCGCGCGCCGCCGCCGGGGGCCGGTCCGTACACCTCTCCGGGGACCCGTACGGGTGCGGGGCGCCCCTTCTCGTCCCGTACGGTCTCCGGTCCCGTGGGGGCGGCCGGGCCGTACTGCGGTGCGGACAGCGGGAGTCCGGGGTCGGCGGCGAACGCGTCCAGGGTCTCGGCGAGGCGCCGGGCCAGGAGGCGGGCGGTGTCCTCGTCGTAGAGGGCGGTGGCGTATTCGAGGGCGCCGCGCAGTCCGGCGGGGGCGCCGTCCGCGTCGGTGAGTTCGGTGAGCGCGAAGGTCAGGTCCGACTTGGCGCCGACGGCGCGGAACGCGACCGGCTCGCCGTCCAGGACGTTCGGGGTGCGGGCGGCGGCCGCGGTGGTCGCGGCGTGGACCTGGAGCATCACCTGCACGAGCGGGGCGTGGGCGGCGGAGCGGTGCGGGCTGAGGTGCTCCACGAGCCGGTCGAAGGGGAGGTCCTGGTTGCCGTAGGCGGCGAGCCCCGTCTCGCGGACGCGGTGCACCAGGTCGGTGAAGGCGGGGTCGCCGGAGGTGTCGGTGCGCAGCACCAGCGTGTTGACGAAGAAGCCGACGAGGGGGTGCAGGGCGTCGTCCGCGCGGCCGGCGACGGTGGTGCCGATCGCGATGTCCGTACCGGCACCGTGCCGGGTGAGGAGGGCGGCGAGGGCGGCCTGCACGACCATGAAGAGGGTGGCGCCGCTGCTCCGGGCGCGGCGCAGCAGGGCCCGGTGGGTGGCGGCGCTCACGTCGAAGGCGGTGAGGGCGCCGGCCCCGTCGCTCTCCGCCGGGCGCGGCCGGTCGGTGGGCAGCGCGAGCAGCGGCGGCAGCCCGTCGAGCGCGGTGCGCCAGTGGGCCAGCTGCTCCTCCGACAGGCCGTGCTCGCCGTCGAGGAGGTCGTGCTGCCAGAGGGTGTAGTCGGTGTACTGGACGGGCAGCGGCTCCCAGTCGGGCGCGCGGCCCTCCGTGCGGGCCCGGTAGGCGGTGTCGAGGTCGGCGAGGAGGCACGGGGTGGACCAGCCGTCGCCCGCGATGTGGTGCAGGAGCAGCACGAGGACCTGGCCGCCGTCGGCGCCGGTGACGAGCCGGGCCCGGAAGGGGATCTCGGCGGCCAGGTCGAAGACGTGCCCGGCGGCCTCGTCGACGGCCGCCCGCAGCGCCTCGGGGCCGTCGGCCCGGACCTGTTCGAGGACGGGCACGGCGTCGTCGAGAACCTGCTGGTGGGGCTCGCCGTCGGCGGAGCGGTAGACGGTGCGCAGCACCTCGTGGCGGGCGGCGACGTCCGCGAGGGCGGTGGCGAACACGGCCGGGTCGAGGGGGCGGTGGAGCCGGGTCACCACGGGGATGTTGTAGGTGGCGGACGGGCCTTCGAGCCGGTTCAGGAACCACAGGCGGCGCTGGGCGTAAGAGAGCGGGATCCGCTCGGGCCGCCGCTCCTGCGGCACCGGCCGCAGGGCCGGACGGTCGGGGCCCGCGCCCTGGTCGCCGAGCCGCCGCAGGAGCTGCCGGGGCGTCGGGGCGAGGAACACGTCACGGATCGCGGCCCGGAGCCCGAGGGCCGCGCGGATCCGGTTGGCGAGCTTGCCCGCGAGCAGCGAGTGCCCGCCGAGCTTGAAGAAGTTCTCCTCCGGCAACACCTCCTCCCGCCCCAGGATCTCCGCGAACAGCCCCCGCAGGATCTCCTCGCGCGGGTCCGTGACGGCACGGGCCCCGTCCCGCACCCCCTTTCCGGCGGCGGCACCGGCACCGGCACGGCTCCGCTCGGCGGCGGCGAGGGCTTCGTGGCGCCGGTCAAGCTCCCGGCGCTCCTCGTCGGTGACCAGGCGGACGGTGTCGAGGGGCGTGTCGGCGGGCCGCTCGGCGAGGGCCGTGAGGGCGCGCCGGAACAGGTCGAGCAGGAGGAGCACGGTCTCCCGGTCGTAGAGGTCGGTCGCGTACTGGAGTCCGAGCAGCACGCCGCCCGGTTCGCCGTCGGGGCCGAGCGTCTCGGCGCAGTGGAAGCCCAGGTCGAACTTGGCGGCGGCCAGGTCGGCGCCGTCCAGGGTGCCGGGGATGCCGCCGAGCGCGCGGGCCGTGTCCTGCGCCTCCCCGGCGGTCTGCGCGCTGACCACGACCTGGAAGAAGGGGTGCCGACCGAGGGACCGCTCGGGGTTCAGGTCCTCCACGAGCAGGTCGAACGGCAGATCGTCGTGCGCGAACGCCGCCAGGTCGGCCTCCCGCACCCGGTCCACCAGCTCACCGAGGGTCGGGTCCCCCGACAGGTCGGTCCGCAGCGCCAGCGTGTTCACGAAGAACCCGACCAGATCGTGCAGCGCCTCCTCCGGCCGCCCCGCGACCGGCGTCCCCACCACCAGATCGGACCCGGCACCCGCCGCCCGCAGGGCCAGGGACAGGGCGGAGCGCACCACCATGAAGAACGTCGCCCGCTGCGCACGGGCGAGACCGCCGAGCGCCTTGTGCACGCCGGCGCCGACCTCCGTGGTCACCACTTCGCCCCGCCGCTGTCCCGGCTCGGTCGACCGGGGCCGGTCGGCGGGCAGCCGCGTCTCCACCGGAGCACCGTCGAGCGCCGTACGCCAGAAGGCCAACTGGCCTCCCAACACCTCGTGTTCGGCACCGAGGAGGTCGTGCTGCCAGAGGGTGTAGTCGGTGTACTGGACGGGCAGCGGCTCCCAGTCGGGCGCGCGGCCCTCCGTACGGGCCCGATAGGCGAGGTCCAGATCCGCGAGCAGGCAGTCCACCGACCACCCGTCCGTGGCGATGTGGTGGACCAGCAGCACCAGGACCGCCGTCCCGTCCTCCACCCCGAACAGCCGCACGCGGAGAGGCAGTTCACTCGTCACGTCGATCGACGTCCGGGCGAACTCCGTCGCCCGCGCCTTCGCCTCGCCGACGGGGGTGCGCTCCTCGACCTCCACCCGTACGTCGGGGGTGTCGACGACCCGCTGGTACGGCTCGCCGTCCCGCGCCGGATACACCGTCCGCAGCACCTCGTGCCGCTCCACCACGTCCCGTACGGCCGCCTCGAGCACCACCGGATCGGGCATCGCCCCGAGCCGGAGCACCACGGGCGCGTTGTACGCCGACGACGGGCCTTCGAGCCGGTTCAGGAACCACAGCCGGCGCTGGGCGTAGGAGAGCGGGATCCGCTCGGGCCGCCGCTCCTGCGGCACCGGCCGCAGGGCCGGACGGTCGGGGCCCGCGCCCTGCTCGCCGAGCCGCCGCAGGAGCTGCCGGGGCGTCGGGGCGAGGAACACGTCACGGATCGCGGCCCGGAGCCCGAGGGCGCCGCGCACGCGGTTGGTGAGCTTGCCGGCCAGCAGGGAGTGCCCGCCGAGCTTGAAGAAGTTCTCCCCGGGCAGCACCTCCTCCCGCCCCAGGATCTCCGCGAACAGGCCCCGCAGGATCTCCTCGCGCGGGTCCGTGGCGGTGCGCGCCCGGTCGCCGTCGCGCGGCTCCTTCCCGGCACCGGCGCGCCGCCGCCGGGCCTCGGCGAGCGCCCGGTGGCGGCGGTCGAGCCCCCGGCCCTCCTCGTCGGCGAGCAGGCGGACGGCGTCGAGGGGCGTGCTGTCCGGCCGCCCGGCGAGGGCGCTCAGCGCGCGCCGGAACAGGTCGAGCAGGAGGAGCGCGGTTTCCTCGTCGTAGAGGTCGGTCGCGTACTGGAGTCCGAGCCTCAGCCCGTCCGGTCCGCCGTCCGGACCGAACCGCTCCAGGCAGTCGAAGCTCAGGTCGAACTTGGCGGTGGCCAGGTCGGCGCCGTCGAGGACGGCCGGGATGCCGCCCAGGTGGTACGGGTCGTCCTGCGCGGTCCGCGCACTGACCATGACCTGGAAGAAGGGGTGCCGACCGAGGGACCGCTCGGGGTTCAGGTCCTCCACGAGCAGGTCGAACGGCAGGTCCTCGTGCGCGAACGCCGCCAGGTCCGCGTCCCGCACCCGGTCCACCAGCTCACCGAGGGTCGGATTCCCGGACAGGTCGGTCCGCAGCGCCAGCGTGTTCACGAAGAACCCGACCAGATCGTGCAGCGCCTCCTCCGGCCGCCCGGCCACCGGCGTCCCCACCACCAGATCGGACCCGGCACCCGCCGCCCGCAGGGCCAGGGACAGGGCGGAGCGCACCACCATGAAGAACGTCGCCCGCCGGGCCCGGGCGACACCGGTCAGGCCCTTGTGGGTCCCGGCGTCCAGGTCCAGGGTCACCACCGCGCCCCGCTGCCGCCCGGGTTCGGCCGGCCGGGGCCGGTCGGCGGGCAGCCGCGTCTCCACCGGAACGCCGTCGAGCGCCCGCCGCCAGAAGGCCAGTTGCTCGTGGGCGGTGCTGTCGGGGTCGCCGGGGTCGCCGAGCATGTCCCGCTGCCAGAGGGTGTAGTCCGCGTACTGGACGGGCAGCGGCTCCCAGTCGGGAGCCCGGCCCTCCGTACGGGCCCGGTAGGCGCGGTCCAGATCCGCGAGCAGGCAGCCCACCGACCACCCGTCCGTGGCGATGTGGTGGACCAGCAGCACCAGGACCGCCGTCCCGTCCTCCACCCCGAACAGCCTTGCCTTCAAGGGAAGTTCGGCGCTCACGTCGACGGGGATCCGGGCGAACCCCGTCGCCCGCGCCTCCGCCTCTCCGCCGGTCAGGCCCCGTTCGACCTCCACCCGCACGTCGGGCGCGTCGACGATCCGCTGGTACGGCTCGCCGTCCCGCGCCGGATACACCGTCCGCAGCACCTCGTGCCGCTCCACCACGTCCCGTACGGCCGCCTCGAGCACCACCGGATCGGGCATCGCCCCGAGCCGGAGCACCACGGGCGCGTTGTACGCCGACGACGGACCTTCGAGCCGGCTCAGGAACCACAGCCGGCGCTGGGCGTAGGACAGGGGGATCACGATTGCTGCTCCTCGGGAGTGGCGGAGGCGGGTGGGTGAGCCGGTGGCGGGGCCCGGGACGTGGGCGGGGCCGGGGACGGGGACCGCGGTCAGGCATCCTTCGCGGCCGTCAGCCCCTCGATGTGGGCGGCGAGGTCGCGCAGCCGGGGGTTGGCGTAGACGGCCTTGACCGGCAGGGCCACGGAGAGTTCGGCCCGGACCCGGGAGACCAGCTTGATGGCGAGCAGGGAGTGGCCGCCGAGCTTGAAGAAGTTGTCGTCGGGGCCGATCGACGCGGCGCCCAGGACCTGGGTCCACACGCGGGCGATCAGCTCCTCCGCCGTGCCGCTCAGCCCCTCGGCGGAACCGGTGGATCCGGCGGATCCGGTGGTCCCGGCCTGGTCCTTCGGCGCTTCGACGCGGGTGGGGAGCGCGGCCCGGTCGAGCTTGCCGCTGGGCGTGGTGGCGAACCGGTCCACGGCGACGTACGCGGCCGGGACCATGTACGCGGGCAGGGCGGCGGTGAGCGCGGTGCGGAGCGCGCCGGCGTCCCCGCCCCGGTGGTAGGCGATGAGGCCGGGGGTGCCGCCCGCGTCCTCGCCGAGGATCACGGCGGCCTCGGCGACGCCGTCCACCCGGGTGAGGGCGGCCTCGATCTCCGGGAGTTCGACGCGGTGTCCGCGCAGCTTGATCTGGCCGTCGGCGCGGCCGAGGTAGACGAGCCGGCCGTCGGGGAGCCGCCGGCAGCGGTCGCCGGTGCGGTACATGCGCCCGCCGGGGGCGCCGGACGGGTCGGCGACGAAGCGCTCCGCCGTCAGGCCGGGGCGGTTCCGGTAGCCGCGGGCGACGCGCGGACCGGCCAGGTACAGCTCGCCGGTCTCGCCGTCCCCCACCGGGGCGAGGTCCGCGTCGAGGAGCCGGGCCCGGAGGCCGGGCAGGGCGGTGCCGATGTGCGGCTCGCCCGGCCGGTCGATCCACCCGGCGGTGGCGTCGACGGTGCACTCGGTGGGCCCGTACACGTTGAGGGCGCGCAGGAGGCCCGAGGCGTGGGCGGCGGCCAGGCGGTCCCAGAGCGCCGGGCCGATGGCCTCGCCGCCGACGAGCAGGGTCAGCGGGCGCGGGCCGCCGTCCGGGGTGAGCAGGTCGAGGAGCGGGTCCGCGTGCGACGGGGTGATGTCCAGGTCGGTGAGGGCCTGCCCGTCGACGAGGGCGGCGAGGAGCGCCGGGTCGCGGCGGGTCTCCTCGTCGATCATGACGAGGGTGTCGCCCCGGCAGAGCCGTACCCACTGCTGTACGGACGCGTCGAACGACGGGGAGGCGTTCCAGCCGACCCGGCGGCCCTCGCCGGTGGCGGCGCCCGCGCCTTCGAGCTCCCGCAGCAGCAGGGAGACGGCGCCGCGGTCGATCTCCACGCCCTTGGGGCGGCCGGTGGAGCCGGAGGTGTAGATGACGTAGGCGAGGGTGCCGGCGGTGACCGGGACGGGCGCGTACGGGACGGGGGCGGCGTCGTGGGCGGCCGTGTCCGTCAGCTCGGCGAGGGTCACGGCGCGGGTGCCGGGGGCGGGGGAACCGGCCGGTCCGTCCGTCACCACCAGGTCGGCGCCGGAGTCCTCGACCAGGTAGCGGCGGCGCTCGACGGGCAGGGCGGGGTCGACCGGCAGGTAGGCGGCGCCGGCGGTGAGGGTGCCGATGATCGCGGTGACGAGGCCGGCGCCGCGCGGCAGGCAGAGCGCGACGACGCTCTCCGGGCCGGTGCCGAGGGCGGCGAGCCGGGCGGCGAACGCGGCGGCCCCGGCGCGCAGTTCGTCGAAGGTGAGGGTGCGGTCGCCCGCGACGACGGCGGTGCGGCCGCCGGGGGCGGTGGCGAGCCGGGCGAGCAGGTCGGCCGCGCCGGTGCCGGCGGCGGCGCACGTGCCGCAGGGGCAGGGGCCCGCGGTGCGGTGCTCCCCCGGGAGGGGGGCGGAGAGGGCGGCGGGACGCTCGGGGAGGACGGCGGTCATGGCGGGGCTCACCTTCCGTACGGGGCGGTGGAGGGGGCGGTGGTCGGGGAGCAGGCGGACAGCGGCACCGGCTCGCCCATGGCGACGAGGATCTTGCGGTCCCCGGTGTACGACTCCCGGCCGTGGGCGCAGAGGATGTTGTCGACGAGCATCAGGTCGCCGGACTGCCAGGTCTCCCGCACGGTGACGGCCTGGTAGGCGTCGTTGACGGCGTCCACCTCGGCGTCGGTGAGGGTGGTGCCGTCGCCCAGGAGGGTCTGGAAGGGCAGGCCGTCCTCGCCGAACGTGTCGGTGAGGACCTCGCGGACGTCCTCGTCGAGGCTGCGGGCGTTCCAGAACGCGAAGTGGTTGAACCAGACGCGCTCGCCGGTCACCGGGTGGGTGATGATCGCGGAGCGGCGCTGGCGGGTGCGCAGGGTGTCCTCGTCGAGCCACTCGTAGCCGATGGCGTGGGCGTCGCAGTACTCCTCGGCGCCCGCCGGCTCGTCCGACGAGAACGCCTTGCGCCAGGGCATGCCCGCGAGGTCGGAGTAGTTGCGGACGAGGAGCCAGCCGGCCTCGGCGAACCGGTCGACGAGGTCCTGCGGGAGGGCGGCGAGGGCCTTCCGCATGTCGCCGACGGTGGTCGCGCCGCCCGTCTCGGGGGCGGTGACGCAGCCGAAGAGCAGCACGCCGGGGAAGTCGAGGGTGTAGCTGTTCTCGTTGTGCAGGCGGATCGGCTGGGCGGCGGGCAGGTCGGTGGAGGAGAAGACGCCCTCGCCGAAGTCGGTGCGCGGGGTGGCCTTCTCCTTGTAGCCGGCGCGCTCGGCGATCAGCGCGTCCCGGGCCTCGGCGAAGGTGGCCGCGTCCGTGACGGGCAGGCCGCGCAGCAGGACCGCGCCGGAGCGGTGCAGTTCGGCCTGGATGTCGGCGCGCCGGTCGGACAGCCACGCGGTGGCCTCCGCCATGGTGCCGAAGGCGGGCACGTGGAGGACGGCCGGCTTGCCCGGCTCCCGGACTACGGTGATGCCGGTCGCGGCCGGGCTGGGGGCGAACGTGGTCATGGCGGGTTCCTCGTCTTCCGTGGGAAGGGGGTTCGGGTGGTGCGGACGGGCGGCGCGGGTCAGGCGGCCGTGGTCGCGGAGGAGTGCGGGACGACGTAGGTCAGGCGGCCGTGGTCGCGGAGGCGTGCAGGGCGCCGAGGACCGGGTTCAGCCGGGCGAAGAAGCCGGGCAGGTCCTGCTGGAAGTAGAAGTGGTCGCCGGGCAGCACCTCGGGCTCGACCGGGTGACCGGCCACGAGGGACCAGCCGTCGAGCATGTCGGCCGGGACGATCGGGTCGGCGTCGCCGCCGAACACCGCGACCGGGCAGTCGAGCCGCACGCTCGGGGCGGTGCACCGGTAGACGTCGTCGATGGCGAAGTCGGCGCGGATGGACGGCAGGACGATCTCGCGGAGCTCCGGGTCGTCGAGGATGCCGTCGTCGGTGCCGCCGCGCTCCTTGATGGCGGCGACGAGCTGGTCGTCGTCGAGCCGCTCGGGGTGCACCGGGCACTGGTTGGGCAGGACGGGCGCCCGGCAGGCGGAGGCGATCAGACCGTACGGGGTGCGGCCGCCGGCCTGGAGGGCCCGGGTCACCTCGAAGGCGACCAGGCTGCCCATGCTGTGGCCGAGGACCACCAGGGGGCCGGTGTCGGAGGGGAGGGCGTCGACCACGGGGAGCGCCAGGTCGTCGACGGACTCGGGCAGGTCCTCGCTGTAGCGGGCGCCCCGGCCCGGGTACTGGCCGATCAGCAGCCGGACGTCGGCCGGCAGGTGCTCGCGCCACGCGCTGTACGCGTGGGCGTTGCCTCCCGCGTGCGGCAGGACGAGGAGCGACAGGCGGTGCGGGGCGTCTCCGGGGAGGTCCCAGACGACGTCTTCGGGGGCGGGGGCGGAGGCGGGGTCCGGGAAGGAGGTCATGAGCTGATCCGTTCTGTCTCGGTACGGCGGCGGAGGGCGGGTCGGGCCTTCTTCGCCGGGGCGGTGTCGGCCCTGAGCGCTTCGACGTGCGCGGCGAGCCGGGCGGGGGTCGGGTGCTGGAAGACGTCGCGGACGGTGAGCCGCACGTCCAGGGCACCGGCGATGTGGTTGGTGAGGCGGGCCCCCAGGAGGGAGTGGCCGCCGTGGTGGAAGAAGTCGTCGTCGACGGTGAGGGCGGCGGGCGCGTCGAGCACGCGGACGAAGAGGGCGAGCAGGGTCTCTTCGAGCGGGGTGCGCGGGGCACGGCCGGAGGCGGCGACGACGGCCGGCTCGGGAAGAGCCCGCTTGTCGATCTTGCCGTTGGGCGTGAGCGGCAGCCGCTCCAGGAAGGTGAGATGGGTCGGGACGAGGTGCTCGGGAAGCCGTTCGGCGACGTGCTGCCGGATCTCCTCGGGATGGATGTCGGGGTGGGTGCCGGGATGGATGTCGGGGCTGCCGTCGGGACGGGTGTCGCCGTCGGTGACGACGTAGGCGGCGAGCCGGTCGCGGTGGACGGTGACGACGGCCTGGGTGACCCGGGGATGCGTCAGAAGCGCGGCCTCGGTCTCACCCGGCTCGACCCGGAAACCGCGGATCTTGATCTGGTCGTCCACCCGACCCTCGTAGACGAGACGACCCTCACGGTCGAAACGGGCCAGGTCACCGGTCCGGTAGAGACGGCCGGGCCCGAACGGATTCGACACGAAACGGGTGGCCGTCAGGTCAGGACGGCCCAGGTACCCGTGGGCCAGGCCCTCGCCGGCGAGGTAGAGCTCGCCGGTGACACCGGGCGGGCACAGGTTCAGATGGGCGTCGAGGACGTAACTCCCCTTGTTGACGAGCGGAGTTCCGATCGGGACGAGGGAGTGCGGTTCGTCGCCGTGCGCGATGGGGTGGGTGGTCGTGAAGCCCATCGACTCGGCCGGCCCGTAACCGTTGACGATCTCGATGCCGGGCCTGAGCCGCTGGAGCTTGTGCACGTGGACCGGGGAGGCGGCCTCGCCGCCGGTGAAGGCGACCGCGACCGTGTCGAACGCCTCGGGGTGCTCGTCCACCAGGAAGTTGAACAGACTCGCCGACAGCTGGAGCATCGTCACCCCGTGCCGGCGGGACAGCTCACCGATCAGGACGGGCTCGGGCCGCTGCCCCGGCTGCAACACCGAAGTCCCGCCGTGCAGCAGCGCACCCCAGAACTCCAGACTGAACGCGTCCCACGACACCGGTGAGCACTGCAGGAACACCTCGTCCGGACCGAACCGTCCGTACGACTGACCGCTCACCGTCGACACCAGATTCCGGTGCGACGACAAGATCCCCTTCGGCCGGCCCGTCGAACCCGACGTGAACATCAGGCAGGCGGAGTCGTCGGGGCCGACCGGCAGACCGAGGTTGTCGGCTCCGAGGGGCAGGAACTCGGCCGGGGCCTCCGTGTGGGTCGTCCAGGGCCCGTCGACACGGGTGGCCAGGGACGGGCAGGTGAGGAGGTGCCGGATGCCGGCGTCGGTGGCGGCCGAGCGCAGCCGCTCGTCGGGGAAGTCCGGATCCAGGAGCGTGTAACCGGCCCCCGTCTTGACCACGGCGATCACCGCGGCCGCGAAGTCCGCACCCCGCTCAAGCAGCACACCCGCCATGTCACCGCGCTTCAGCCCGCACGCCTTGAGGTGACGGGCCCACCCATTGGCCAGCGCGTTCAGCTCCGCGTAGGACACCTCCCGCTCGCCGTCGACCAGGGCGGTACGACCCGGATGCCGGGCCGCCTGCTCCTCGAACCGCTCGACCAGCGACGCGTCACCCACCTCGGCCGCCGTCCCGGCCCACGGACCGGTCAGCAGCTCACGCTCCGCACCGGACAGCACGTCAAGACCCGAGAGCCGGACACCCGGCTCGCCCAGCACCTGGGCCAGAACCCGGCCCAGAACCGACGTCATGCGCCGTACCGTCACCTCGTCGAACAGCTCCCCGGCGAAGAGGACCGCGCCGTGCAGGCGCCGGCTGTCGTCGGAGCGGAGCAGGAACTCCAGGTCGAACTTGACCGATCCGTTCGCGACTCCCGAGACCTCGGAGGTCCGGACACCGGCCAGGTCCAGCCGCGGGGCGGTGCCCGCCTCAAGTCCCAGGCAGATCTGGAAGAGCGGGTGGCGCGAGAGCGTACGGGTGGGATTGACCGCCTCCAGGACCAGATCGAACGGCGTCTCCTGATGCGCGAACGCATCCAGATCGGCGGCCCGAACCCGCCCCAGCAGCTCCCGGAACGTCGGATCACCCGCACTGTCGGTCCGCAGGACCAGCGTGTTCACGAAGAACCCGACCAGATCCTCCAACGCCCGGCCCGCACGCCCCGCCACCGGCGAACCGATCGCCAAGTCCGAACCCGCACCCAGCCGGGTCAGCGCAGCGACCAGAGCCGCGTGCACCACCATGAACGGCGTGCACCCCTCGCTCCGGGCGAAAGCCGTCACCCGCTCGAACACGTCCGCGCCGAGGTCGACCTCGATCTGACCGCCCAGGTGAGAGGCCTTCGCCGGCCTGGGCCGGTCCAGGCTCAGCCCGTGTTCCTCCGGCAGCCCGTCCAGGGCGCCGCGCCAGAAACCGAGCTCCCGGCTCAGCAGGCTCTCCGGGTCGTCGGCCGACCCGAGCACTCGCCGCTGCCAGGCCGCGTAGTCGGCGTACTGGACGGTCAGCGGCTCCAGTACACGCCCTTCCGCTCCCCCGACCCGGGCTTCATAGGCCCGGCTCAAGTCCGTGAAGAACACGCCGCTCGACACGCCGTCCGTCGCGATGTGGTGCACCACAAGGAGCAACACCGCCGACCCGCCACCCAGGTCGAACACCACCGCCCGCACCGGAATCTCCGCGGCCAGGTCGAACACCCGACCCGCCTCCGCAGCCAACTCCACGTCGAGACGGCCGACCTGGGTACGCCGTTCCCGCACGCTCACGCGTGCCCGCTCCGGCGGCAGGATCCGCTGACGCGGCTCACCGTCCACCGTCTCGAAGACCGTCCGCAGCGGAGCATGACGCCCCACCACGTCCCCCAGCGCCGCTTCCAACGCCACCAGGTCCAGCCCACCGCCCTCCAGCCGCACCACCATCGGCACGTTGTAGGCGGCGCTGTCCCCGTCGAGCTGCGCGAGGAGCCACAGCCGCCGCTGCGCGAACGACGCCGGAGGCAGTACGCCTTCCTCACCGGCGCCCTCGCCCGCGACCAGCGGTGGAAGAACCGCTCGTACGCCTCCCTCACTCGCGACCAGCTCCGCGAGGCCCGCCACCGTCGGACGCTCGAACACGTCCCGGATCGTCAGCCGCACGCCCAGCGCGTCCGCGATGTGGTTCGTCAGCCGCGCCGCGAGCAGCGAATGACCGCCGAGGTGGAAGAAGTCGTCGTCGACGGTGAGGTCGTCGGCCGTGTCGAGGACGCGGACGAAGAGGGCGAGCAGGGTCTCTTCGAGCGGGGTGCGCGGGGCACGGCCGGAGGCGGTGACAGCGGCCGGCTCGGGAAGAGCCCGCTTGTCGATCTTGCCGTTGGGCGTGAGCGGCAGCCGCTCCAGGACGATGACGTGTGCGGGTACGAGGTACTCGGGGAGCCGGTCCGCCACGTGCCGCCGGATCTCCTCCGGGTGGGTGTCGCCGTCGGTGACGACGTAGGCGGCGAGCCGGTCGCGGTGGACGGTGACGACGGCCTGGGTGACCCGGGGATGCGTCAGGAGCGCGGCCTCGGTCTCACCGGGCTCCACCCGGAAGCCCCGGATCTTGATCTGGTCGTCCACCCGGCCCTCGTAGACGAGACGACCCTCACGGTCGAAACGGGCCAGATCACCGGTCCGGTAGAGCCGACCGGGCCCGAACGGATTCGGCACGAAGCGAGTGGCCGTCAGATCCGGCCGACCGAGGTACCCGTGGGCCAGGCCCTCACCCGCGAGATAGAGCTCCCCGGTGACACCCGGCGGGCACAGGTTCAGATGAACATCGAGGACGTAACTCCCCTTGTTGACGAGCGGAGTTCCGATCGGGATCAACGCGTGGGGCCGCTCGCCCGGCTCGACGGAATGGGTCGTGGTGAAGCCCATCGACTCGGCCGGCCCGTAACCGTTGACGATCTCGATGCCGGGCCTGAGCCGCTGGAGCTTGTGCACGTGGACCGGGGAGGCGGCCTCGCCGCCGGTGAAGGCGACCGCGACCGTGTCGAACGCCTCGGGGTGCTCGTCCACCAGGAAGTTGAACAGACTCGCCGACAGCTGGAGCATCGTCACCCCGTGCCGGCGGGAGAGCTCACTGATCAGGACGGGCTCGGGCCGCTGCCCCGGCTGCAACACCGAAGTCCCGCCGTGCAGCAGCGCACCCCAGAACTCCAGACTGAACGCGTCCCACGACACCGGTGAGCACTGCAGGAACACCTCGTCCGGACCGAACCGTCCGTACGACTGACCGCTCACCGTCGACACCAGATTCCGGTGCGACGACAAGATCCCCTTCGGCCGGCCCGTCGAACCCGACGTGAACATCAGGCACGCCACGTCGTCCCCGGTCAGCTCGATGCCGAGGTTCTCCCCGCTCAGGTCTTCCAGTTCCCCGGCCGCGCAGGAGACGGTCTGCCACGGCCCCTCCAGGCGTCCCGCGAGACGGGCGTCGGTGACCAGGACACCGACGCCGGCGTCGGTGGCGGCCGAGCGAAGGCGCTCGTCGGGGAAGTCCGGGTCCAGGAGCGTGTAACCGGCCCCCGTCTTGACCACGGCGATCACCGCGGCCGCGAAGTCCGCGCCCCGCTCAAGCAGCACACCCGCCATGTCACCGCGCCCCAGGCCCCGCGCACTCAAGTGGCGGGCCCGGCGGTTGGCGGCGGCGTTCAGCTCGGCGTACGTGATCGTCCGCTCGCCGTCGACCAGGGCGGTACGACCCGGATGCCGGGCCGCCTGCTCCTCGAACCGCTCGACCAGCGACGCGTCACCCACCTCGACCGCCGTCCCGGCCCACGACCCGGTCAGCAGCTCGCGCTCCGCACCGGACAGCACGTCGAGCCCCGAGAGCCGGACACCCGGCTCGCCCAGCACCTGGACCAGGACTTCGCCGAGGACCGTCACCATGCGCCGTACCGTCACCTCGTCGAACAGCTCGGCGGCGAAGAGCACGGTGGCCCGGAGCGACTTCTCGTCGTCGGTGCGGAGGAAGAACTCCAGGTCGAACTTGGCGGATCCGTTGGAGACCGTTTCGACCGGGCCGGTCCGCACGCCCCGCAGCGCGAACGCCGGGCCCCCGTCGGTCTCGAGGCTCAGGCAGACCTGGAAGAGGGGGTGGCGCGAGAGCGTACGGGTGGGATTGAGCGCCTCCAGGACCAGGTCGAACGGTGTCTCCTGGTGGGCGAACGCGTCCAGATCAACGCTACGCACCCGGTCCAGCAGCTCCCGGAACGTCGGATCACCCGCACTGTCGGTCCGCAGGACGAGCGTGTTCACGAAGAACCCGACCAGATCCTCCAGAGCCTTGTCCCCGCGCCCGGCCACCGGCGAACCGATCGCCAAGTCCGAACCCGCACCCAGCCGGGACAGGGCCGCGACCAGAGCCGCGTGCACCACCATGAACGGCGTGCACCCCTCCGCCCGGGCGAAAGCGGTCACCCGCTCGAACACGTCCGTACCGAGGTCGACCTCGACCTGCCCACCCCGATGCGACGCCCGCGCCGGCCTCGGCCGGTCCAGGCTCAGGCCGTGCTCCTCCGGCAGCCCGTCCAGCGCGCCGCGCCAGAAACCGAGCTCCCGCCCCAGCACGCTCCCCGAGTCGTCCGCCTCGCCCAACACCCGCTGCTGCCACGCCGCGTAGTCGGCGTACTGGACGGTCAGCGGCTCCAGCACACGAGGGCCCTCCGCTCCCCCGACCCGGGCCTCGTACGCCCGCTCCAGGTCCGTGAAGAACACGCCGCTCGACACGCCGTCCGTCGCTATGTGGTGCACCACAAGGAGGAGGACGGCCGACCCGTCGCCCAGGTCGAACACCACCGCCCGCACCGGAATCTCCGCGGCCAGGTCGAACACCCGACCTGTCTCGGCAGCCAACTCACTATCGAGCAGGCCCGCTTCGGTCCGGCGCGACTGCACGCTCACGCGTGCCCGCTCCGGCGGGAGGATCCGCTGACGCGGCTCACCGTCCACCGTCTCGAAGACCGTCCGCAGCGGAGCATGACGCCCCACCACGTCCCCCAGCGCCGCTTCCAACGCCACCAGGTCCAGCCCACCACCCTCCAGCCGCACCACCATCGGCACGTTGTAGGCGGCGCTGTCCCCGTCGAGCTGCGCGAGGAGCCAGAGGCGCCGTTGCGCGTACGAGGCCGGAGGCGGTCCGTCCCACTCCCCCGCGACCAGCGGCGGAAGGACCGTCCGTACGTCCTCCTCGCCCGCGAGCAGCCCCGTGAGCAGCTCCGCGAGGCCCGCCACCGTCGGACGTTCGAACACGTCCCGGATCGTCAGCCGCACGCCCAGCGCGTCCGCGATGTGGTTCGTCAGCCGCGCCGCGAGCAGCGAATGGCCGCCGAGGGCGAAGAAGCCGTCGTCGATGCCGATCGGGTCCGTCGTCTCCAGCGTGGTGGCGAAGAGGGCGACGAGGGTCTCCTCCGTCCGGGTGCGCGGGGCGCGCCGGGTGGTGAGGAGGGCCGTCGGTGCCGGCAGGGCCCGCTTGTCGATCTTGCCGTTGGGGGTGACGGGCAGTCGGTCGAGGAGGGTCAGGTGGGTGGGGACGAGGTGGTCGGGGAGGCGGTCCGCCACGTGCCGCCGGATCTCCTCGGGGTGGAGGTCCGGGTGGGTGGCGCCGTCGGTGACGACGTACGCGGCGAGGCGCTTCTCGTGGACGGTGACGACGGCCCGGGTGACCCCGGGGTGGGTCAGGAGCGCGGCCTCGGTCTCTCCCGGTTCGATGCGGAAGCCCCGGATCTTGATCTGGTCGTCCGCCCGGCCCTCGTAGACGAGGCGGCCCTCGCCGTCGAAGCGGGCCAGGTCGCCGGTCCGGTAGAGGCGGCCGGGGCCGAACGGGTTCGGCACGAAGCGGGTGGCGGTCAGGTCCGGTCGTCCCAGGTAGCCGTGGGCCAGGCCCTCGCCAGCGACGTACAGCTCTCCGGTGGTTCCGGGCGGGCACAGGTTCAGACGGGGGTCGAGGACGTAACTCGCCTTGTCGGCGAGGGGGGTTCCGATCGGGATGACGGTGTGGGGGCGTTCGCCCGGTGCGACGGTGTGGGTGGTGGCGAAGATCATCACCTCGGCGGGGCCGTACCCGTTGAGGACGGTGATGCCGGGCCTGAGGCGCTGGAGCTTGTGGACGTGGGCCGGGGAGGCGGCCTCGCCGACGGTGAAGGCGGTGGTGACGGTGTCGAAGGCCTCCGGGTGCTCGTCGGTGAGGTAGTTGAAGAGGGTGGCGGACAGCAGGAGCGTGGTGACGCCGTGCCGGCGGGCCAGTTCGGTGACGAGGGCCGGTTCGGGTTTCTGTCCCGGCTGGAGGACGACGGTGCCGCCGTGGAGGAGGCCGCCCCAGAGCTCCAGGCTGAACGCGTCCCAGGAGACCGGCGAGCACTGGAGGTAGACCTGGTCCGGGCCGGCGGGGAGGTAGGGCTGGCCGATCAGGGTGGACACCAGGTTGCGGTGCGAGGACAGGATGGCCTTGGGCCGGCCGGTCGATCCCGAGGTGAACATCAGGCAGGCCGGGTCGTCGGGGGCGACGGGGAGGCCGGGGTTGCCGGGTCCGTAGGAGAGGAGTTCGCCGGGGGCCTCGGTGTGGGTCGCCCAGGGGCCGTCGAGGCGTCCGGCGAGGGACGGGCGGGTGAGGAGGTGGCGGATGCCGGCGTCGTCGGCCGCCGCGCGGAGGCGCTCGTCGGGGAAGTCGGGGTCGAGCAGGACGTGGGCGGCGCCGGTCTTCAGTACGGCGAGGAGGGCGGTGGTGAAGCGGATGCCGCGTTCCAGGAGGACGCCCGCCAGGTCGCCGCGTCCCAGGCCGCGTGCGTTCAGGTGGCGGGCCCAGCGGTTGGCGGCGGCGTTGAGCTCGGCGTACGTGATCGTCCGCTCGCCGTCGATCAGCGCGGTCGCGTCGGGGTGGCGGGCCGCCTGCTCCTCGAAGCGTTCCACGAGGGTCGTGGGGGCGGTGCCCGTCACCGGTCCGGCCCACGGGCCGGTGAGCAGGGCGCGCTCGGCCTCCGAGAGGACGTCGAGGTCGGCGATCCGGCGTTCGGCCGGACGGTCGGCGGCGAGGACGGTGGTGAGGAAGACGGCAAAGCGGTCCTGGTGGGCGGCGGCGGCCGCCGTGTCGACGCCGTCGACCGGGGTGTCGAAGTCGATCCGCAGTCCGTGCTCGGCGCCGAGGTCGAGGACGGCGACGGCCAGATCGTCCACCGGGCCGTTGCTGACGTTGTGGTTGAGGGTCGGCCGGCCGCACACGGTGAGCTCCGCGTGGAAGCCCATGATGTTGAGGACGGGCGCGGCGAGGCGGCGGGAGCCGTCGACGGCCCCGGCCTCCCGGCACAGCTCCTCGTACCGGGTGAGCTGGTGGCGCAGTCCGTGCTTGACCTCGGCGGCAGCCGAGCGGACCAGGGCGCCGAGGGGTTCCTCGGGCCGCACCCGGAGCCGGAGCGGCACCACGTTGGACGTCATGCCGGGGGTGCTGCGGGCCTGCCGGGTCGTGCGGCCCGTCACGGGCAGGGCGACGACCAGCTCCTCGCGCCCGGTGACGCGGTGCAGGTAGACCGAGAAGAGGGCCACGAGCAGCACGGACCAGGAGACCCGCTCGCCGCGGGCGACCGACCGCAGCCGGTCGGCGTCCGCCGCGGACACCCGCACGCTGCGGCGCGCGAAGGGCAGGCCGCCGTGTGCGGGGGTGGCCCTGCCGGTGCCCCGGACGAGTCCGGCGGGCGCGTCCGGGGCGCCGGCGAGGTGCTCCCGCCAGGCGGCCAGGTCGGCGGCGGCCCGGTCGGAGCCCCGGTACTCGGCGTCCTCGGCGAGCAGATCGGCGAGGCTCCCGAACGGGGAGGGCCCCCAGGGTTCGCCCGCGACCGCCCGCTCGTAGAGCTCGATCAGGCGGGCGAGGGCCATCGACACGCCCACTCCGTCGACGACCAGGTGGTGGAACCCGTAGAAGTAGAAGTACCGCTCCTCCCCCAGCTTGATCAGCGCGCAGCGGACCGGCGGGCGGCGGGCCAGGTCGAAGGGGGTGCCGATCAGGCCGTCGATCAGCCGCCAGGCCTCGGCCTCGGGGTCGTCGGCCGCGCTCACGTCGGTGAACGGGAGGTCGCGGGTGCCGGCGTCGGCGGCGTCGATGAGCTGCCACACCTGCTCGCCGTCGTCCTCGAAGCCTCGGATGCGGAGGAAGTCGGCCTCCTCCACGAGCCGGCGCCAGGCCGCCGCCATCAGCTCCGGGTCGACCGGGCCGAGGATCTCTCGGCACTCGGCGACGTTGTACTTCACGCCGGTCGGGTCGAGGGCGTGCGCCGTCCAGATGTCACGCTGGGCCACCGAGAGCGGCAACCGGACGGCGGCCGGAGCGGGTGCGACGGGCGTGTCGAACGGCATGGAGGGCTCCTGGGGAGGAAGGCGCGGCGGCTGGGGAGGAAGGCGCGGCGGCTGGGGGCGGGGCAGTGGCCATACAACCCGTGGGCGCGGGCCGGGAGCGGCAGTTGCTCCGGCGGTCCACGAGCGGTTCGGCAGCGCGGCGGCAGTCAGGCGGCAGCGGTTCCGGCAGGAGCGGGGGCACCGGCCGTCGGTGCGCACGCGGTCGCCGAGGCGACGGCCCGTACGACGCACAGCACGCGGAACGCGGAGCGGCCGCCATCCGTGCTGGACCGGATCACGCCGCCGACCAGCAGGTCGCGGACCATGCGCCCGCAGTGCGGCAGGGGCAGGCCGGTCAGCCGGACGACGTCCTCCAGGAGGAATTCGTCCCGGTCGGCGGCGCACAGTTCGGTGATCAGGCTCCGGTGGCCGGCGGGCAGCCCGGCCAGGGTCCGGCCGACGCTCTCCCTGAGGTGGGAGCCGGAGCGGCCGTCGGCCAGGTGGTCGAGGAGCGGGGCGGGGTCGGACTCGACGATGCCGCGCAGGGTGGGCAGGTCGCAGACGGTGAGCCAGGAGGCGGCCGCGGCGAGGGCGAGCGGGTGTCCGTCGAGGCGGTGGCAGACCCAGGCGACGTCCGTCAGGGCCCGGTCGTCGGGGACGATGTCGGGGCGGACGCGGCGGAGCCGGTCGAGGAAGAACCGGGTGGCGGGGGCGTCGGGGCGGGCGCCGCCGGACGGGGCCGGCGCCTCCAGGGGCGCGAGGAGGAAGAGGCGTTCGCCGGGGACGTTCCAGGGCGTGTCGGCGGTGACGAGCAGGCGCAGTCCGGGCAGTTCGCGCAGGAGGCGGCCGAGGCGCTGGAAGTCGAGCCGTCCGGTGTCGGCGCCGTCGAGGACGAGGAGCGCCCCGCGGTCGCCGAGCAGGCCGGTGAGCACGGCGGGGACGGCGTCGGACGGTCCGTCGCCGTGCAGGAAGCCGGCGCAGTCGGCGATCGGGGCGGCGAGCGGGTCGTCGTCGGCCGGCAGGCAGTCGGCGACCGCCCCGGGGGCGGTGTGCCACAGCACGGGGAGGCCGGCGTCGTGGAGTCTGGCCGCCGCCTCCAGGGCGAGTCTCGTCTTGCCGACGCCGCTCAGGCCCACGACGGTGACGAGCCGTTCGGCCCCGGAGCGGAGCTCCTCCGCGATGACGGCGGCCTCGGCCCGCCGTTCGATCAGCGGGTGCAGGGGTACGGGCGGTGCCGAGCGCTCCAGGGGCAGGTGCGGGACGCCGCCGCCCCGGTGGCCGCGCCGCACCGCCTCCTCCAGGGCCGTGCGGGCCCGGGGCCCGAGGCGCAGGGCGTCGGCGATCAGGCGGACCGTGTCGGTCCTCGGCCGCTGGGCCTTGCCCTTCTCCAGGTCGCGGATGGCGCGCACGCTGATGGTGGAGAGGTCGGCCAGCTCGCGCTGGGTCAGGCCGATGCGGAGCCGGTGGCCGCGTATGAGGGTGCCGAGTGCGGCGGTGGCCGCGGTGGTGCCCTCCGGGGAAAGAATGGTCGTCGCCATGAAAAGCCCCCACTGGTCGGGTCGGGGCGGGGCCCTGGCGGCGTCCCGGTCGGGCCGCCGGCCGGCGCAAGGCCTCGCCGTCTGCTGCTCTCCATCGTGGGGACGGGGCTATCCAGGGGGCATCTTCACGGCTAACCCCCAGGTGAGGGCGGTGCATTGGGTGCGGTGACGGCGGAACGGGCTCCGACGGGCGCGGGCTCCGGCCGTCTTCGAGTCCCGTGATAGGGGTCCGTGATAGTGGGGTGATAAGACAGCGGACGGTCCCGTGAATCCGGTCGTTCCTAGCGTGGTGGTCACAAGGAAGCGCCGCTCACCACCAGGGAGAATCCGATGTCGAAGACCACCGCCGCCCGCACCGCCCTCCGCACCGCCGTCGCCTCCGCGATGATCGTGCTCGTGACCGGCGTCGGCGCCCAGGCGAGCTGGGCGGACGAGCCCACGGGCACGACGACGGTGGCCCCCTACGAGAACGGGAACGGCGGCACCGCCGGCACGGGCACCACCACGGGCACGGCAGGCACCGCGGCCACCACCGACAACAACCCCTGGGACTGACCCCGTACGGCCACCGGCCCAGTACGACCACCGGCCCAGTGCGGTCACCGACCCAGTGCGGTCACCGACCCGGTACGGCCACTGACCCGGTACGGCCACCGGCCTCGTACGACCACCGACCCGGCACGGTCACCGACCGCCCCCGCGACACCGGCTCCCCACCGCGTCAGCCGGCTCCGAGCAATCGTTTCGCCTCCGCCAGTTCCCGCCCCATCCGCCGCTCCCGGAAGACCTCGACGGCCGGAGCGAGCAGTTCCCGGGAACGCCCCGGCTCCTCGACGAGCCGGGCGAGGTCCAGACGCACCAGCGCACCGCCGCTCAGGTCCATGATCTCCTCCCGCGCGGCCACGGCCCGGTCGTAGAAGTCCCTGGCCCGGTCGGGACGGCCCATCACGGCGAACGCGTGACCGAGGTCGCGCAGCAGGTGCCCCTCGCCGATCACGTCGCCGGAGTCCCGGCAGAGTTCCAGCACTTCGGTGAAGGTCAGGACCGCCAGGTCGCTCCGTCCCTGTTCGAGGAGCAGCTGTCCGACCCGGCGCAGGGTGCGCGCCCTGCCGCCGGTGTAGCCGACCCCCTCGTAGATCTCCAGCGCCTCGTCCAGCTGCGTCTGCGCCGCGTCGATCTCCCCCTGGCGCATCCGGATGTGGGCGCTCTGGGTCAGGACGATGGCCCGGCCCACCACGTCGCCGGCCCGGTCGAAGTCGGCCAGGGACCTCCGGTACAGCTCCAACGCCGAGGCGTCGTCGCCGTTGGTGCGCGCGATGAGCGCCATGTCGCGGCGGCACAGCGCCTCGCCCCGGGGCTCGTCGAGCGCCTGGAAGACGTCGAGCGCCGAGGTCAGCGCCTGGCGCGCCGTGTCGTACTGGCTGCGGCTCATGTAGAGCGAGCCGAGCGACGCGCGCACGGCGGCGGTGCCCCGCAGGTTGCCCGCCTTGCGGACCGCGGCCAGGGCCTTGAGGTGCGTCTGCTCCCACAGGTCGTAGTGGCCCCGCACCTCGAAGAGCGTGACCAGGGAGGTGGCGAGGTCCCAGCTCAGGTCGTGGAGTCCTTCGTCGGCGGCGTGCTCGACCATCCGGCACAGCGCGGTCTGCTCCGCGTCGAGCCAGGAGAGCGGGTCGGCCAGGACCTCCTCGGTGTACGAGGCGGGGGGCTCCCAGCGCGGGGCGTCGCCGTGCAGGACGGTGAAGTCGCCGCCGTACACCTTGCGGTGGGCCTGCTGGGTGAGGTGCATCCAGCCGCCCGCCATCCGGGCCAGTGCCTCCCGGCGCACCTCCGGCGGGTGGTGCGCGGCGAGTTGTTCCCGCGCGTACACCCGGATGATCTCGTGGAAGCGGTAGCGGAAGCCGCCGGTGCGCTCGACCCCGTCGACGTCCAGCATCTGCACGTCGACGAGCGGTTCCATGAGGTCCGAGGGGAAGGGGCGGCGGTCGTCGAGCAGGGCGCCCGCCAGCCAGCTCGGGAGGGTCGGCGCCTGGGCCATGCTGAGGAGCCGCAGCAGCCGACGGTCGTCCGGGCCGAGCCCTTCGTACGTGAGGGAGAGGCTGGCCCGCATCGTCATCTCGCCGTGCGTCAGTTCGTCGAGGCGGTGCCGTTCGTTGGCGAGGCGCTGCACCATGGAGGCGAGGGTCCAGTGGGGGCGCGCGGCGAGCCGGGCGGCCACGATCCGCAGGGCCAGCGGGAGGCGTCCGACCGTGCGGACCAGGGCCTGTGCCGCCTGGGCCTCTCCGGCGACCCGTTCCCGGCCGACGATCCTGGAGAGCAGTTCGAGGGCCATGTCCTCGTCGAGGACGTCCAGTTCGACCCGGTGGGCGCCGGGGAGCGCGGTGAGGCGGGCCCGGCCGGTGACGAGGACGGCGCAGCCGCGGCTGCCGGGCAGCAGCGGCAGCACCTGGCCCTCGCCGGCCGCGTCGTCGAGGACCACGAGGACCCGGCGGGAGGCGAGGCGGGTGCGGTACATCTCGGCGCGCTCGTCCAGGGTCTCCGGGATGAGCTGGCCGGGGATGCCGAGGGCCCGGAGGAAGCGGCCGAGCACCTCGGCGGGGGTGGCCGGGGCGCCGGTGGTGCCGCGCAGGTCGCAGTAGAGCTGTCCGTCGGGGAAGCCGGTCTCGGCCAGGGTGTGGGCGACGTGCACGGCAAGGGTCGACTTGCCGGTGCCCGGTTTGCCGGTGATGGCGGCGAGTCCGACGGTGGTGCGGTCCGGTCCCCCGGTCAGCGCCCGCTCCAGAGCGGCGGTCCGGGCGTCGTCCGACACGAAGTCAGCCACCGCTGCGGGGAGTTGGTGCGGAACGGTGTCCTGGCGCACGGTCTCGGGGGCAGGGGCGGGTTCCGGTGCGGAGGCGGCCGGGCCGTCGGTCTCCGGGGGCTCGGCCCCTTCGTTCGCCACGGGCGCGTCGGGGGCCGTCGCGCGCACCCGGTCGCGGTGCGCGCCCACGGGCGGGCGGGCCGGTCTCGCGTCGGCCCCGGCACCGGTGGGCGGGGGCAGTGCGCCGGCCAGGATCGCCGACTCCAGTTCGCGGAGTTCCCGGCCGGGCTCCAGGCCCAGTTCGTCGGCGAGGATCCGCCGGCCGGTCCGGAAGGCCTCCAGGGCCTCGGCCTGCCGGCCCGACCAGTACAGCGCCTGGATGAGCTGGCCGCGCAGCTTCTCCCGCAGCGGGTGTTCGTGGGTGAGCATCTGGAGTTCGCCCACGAGCCGGTCGTACTGGCCGAGTTCGAGTTCGAGCTGGATGCGGAGTTCGGTGGCGGTCAGCCGTTCCTCGTTGAGCTGGCGCGCCCGGTTGGCCAGCGGGCCGCCGTCGAGGCCGGACAGGCACTCGCCCTGCCACAGCGTCACCGCGCTCCTCAGCAGGCCCACGGCCTCCCGGGGGGAGCCCTGGTCGCGCAGCCGCCGGGCCCGTAACACGAGGCCGGTGAAGAGCGCCGCGTCCACGTTGCCCGCCTCGGTGTGCAGCACGTAGCCCGGGGGCCGGGTCGTGATCGTGGCCTCCCCGTCGGCCCCGGTCAGCAGTTTCCGCAGGCGCGACACGCAGATCTGCACCTGGGTGCGGGCGGTCTCCGGCGGGTTGTCCTCCCAGATGAGGTCCACGAGGTGGTGGGTGCCGACGACCCGGTTGGCGTCGAGGAGCAGGGCCGCGAGGATCACCTCCTGGCGGCCGGGCGGCACCCGCAGGGGCCCGTCGGGGCCGTGCACCTGGAGCGGTCCGAGGAGCCGGAAGGGGAGGCGCGACACGTCCGGGAGCCCCGGGTCTCTCTCACCTGCGCCGTCAGTCACCGATTCCCCCACGAAACAAATGAGTTGACACTTGAGACCCAAGTGAGGACAGTCTCCACATCCACCCCCGCTCTGTCCATGCCGTGAAGATCCCGGTCGGAGATAGAGGGGTGATAACCCGGAGTTGGTGACGCCCCCCAGAATCCTGCACCGAGAGTGAAAGGGGCTCAGCCGTTGAACCTCCACGACGACACCACCATCGGGCTGCCGGGCCAGGTCGACCTGGTCACCGCCGCGGGCGTCGACCACGTCCGTCTCGTCTACGACTACCTCGACGCCGGCGACCTGGACGCGTGCGCCTCCCTGCTGCACGACGGCGTGGTGTTCGAGCTGCCCGGCATGCCCCCGGTCCGGGGCCGTACGGCGGTCCTGCGCGCCCGGCTCGGCCACACCCCGCCGAGGGGCCGCCACGAGATCGACCGCCTCGTCGCCCAGAACCGCAGCGTGGTGGCCGCCGGCCGGTGCGTCGACCCGGACGCCGGCGGGCGGGAGCTGCACTTCGTCGACTTCTTCAGCATCACCGACGACGGCATGGTCCTCGCGTGCACGCGGTACTACCACGTGGCGCCCTGACCGGACCGGGGCGGGGCCGGAGGGAGCGGGCCGAAGGTCCCGGGCCGGAGGTCCCGGGTCCGGAGGCCTTGGGTACCTGCCGCCGGGTCCCCGGGCGGGTGGAAGGTGGGCACGACGGCCCGATGCCACGCGCGACGGCCCCGGAGCCCCAGGAAGGAGCGGCGAGGTGCACGGATCCCCGGACACGAACCGGACCGGACCGGCCGACGCGGCCCGTACGACCCGTACGACCGGAGCGGCCCGTACGACCGGAGCGGTCGACCGGGCCGGTACGGCCGAATCCGCTCGCCCCGCCCGCCCCGCCCGCCCCGCTCGCCGCGGCCCCCGCCGCCCGGCGGAGTTCCGTTACCTCCTCGGCCGGGCGCTGCCCTTCCTGGTGCTGGTGGCCGCCCCGCTCGCCGACGTCCTCACCGCGCCGGAGGAGCGGTTCGACCGTTTCCTCGTCGCCGCCCCCGCGCTCGCCGCGGTGACCTGGGGCGCCCGGGGCACGCTCGCGGTCGGCGCACTGGCGATGGGGGCGACCGCGCTGCTCGGCGTGGGCCGGGGCGATCGGCTCCTCCCCGCCCTCCTGGCCGGCCAGACGGTCCTGGCCGTCGTCACCCTGGCCGCGGCCCTCTCCAGCCAGGCCCGCCGGCGGCGGGAGGTGGAGCTGCGCCGGGTGAGCGAGGTCGCCGAGACCGCCCAGCGGGCGGTGCTGCGCCCGCTGCCCCGGCGCCTCGGCGGCGTCGAACTGCGGCTGCTGTACGAGGCGTCCGCGGCCGGCGCGCACGTCGGCGGCGACTTCTACAAGGCCCTGAAGGTCCGGGGCGGCGTACGGATCATGCTCGGGGACGTCCAGGGCAAGGGGCTCGCGGCCGTGGAGGCCGCCTCGCTGCTGCTCGGCTCCTTCCGCGAGGCCGCGTACACGGCCCCCGGTCTGCCCGCGATCGCGGAGCGCCTGGAGGCGAGCATGGCCCGCTACGCGGAGAGGGCGCCGGAGTCGACGGCGGCCGACCGCTTCGCGACCGTCCTGCTCGCCGAGATCCCCGACGACGAGCCGGTCGTACGGCTCCTGAGCTGCGGCCATCCGGCTCCGGTCGTCCAGCGCGGCGCGGTCGTGCGCACGGTCGAGCTGTCCTCGCCGTCCGTGCCGATCCACCTGCCGGTCCCGGTCGACGCGCCCTTCACGGTGGACGAGGTGCCGTTCGCCCCCGGCGACCGGATGCTGATGTTCACCGACGGCGTGAGCGAGACCCGGGACCGCCACGGCGCCTTCTACCCCCTGGAGCGGCGGATGCGCGGCTGGGCGGCCGAGCCGGCCGACCGGATCCCGGACCTCCTCAAGGAGGACCTGGCCCGCTTCGGCGCCCACGGCCTGGACGACGACACGACGGCCGTCCTCGTGGTCCGGAGCGAGGCCGGGGAGGAGACCCTGCCGTCGCACGAGGAGCACCTGATCGGCGTCTGAGGGCCCCGGCCCGGCGCGGGCCGCGCGGGACCGCGTAGGGTCGGCCCGCCCGGACACCGAACCCCCGAGGAACGCGCCATGGACCTGCTGCCCTTCACCGCGGAACACGCCGCCACCGTGGCGGGCTGGCCCGCCTCGCCCGAGGAGGTCCTCCTGTGGTGCGGGCGTCGGGAGTTCCCCGTGACGGAGGAGACCGTGGCCGGGTGGCAGGAGGACCCGGAGGTCCACGGGTACCTCCTCGTCGAGGCCGAGGACGGGACCGGGACCGGAGCCGGGGCCGAGGCCGTGCTCGGGTACGGCGAGGTGTGGACGGACGCCGAGGAGGACGAGGCAGAGCTGGCGCGCGTCGTCGTGGCCCCGGCGGCGCGCGGCCGGGGCGTGGGGCGGGTCCTGGTGGGGGCGCTCCTGGAGCGGGCCCGCGACGCCGGTTTCGACGACGTCTTCCTGCGGGTCCACCCGGACAACGCCGGCGCGCTGCGCTGCTACGAGGGGGCGGGCTTCGTCCGGGTGGACCCGGAGGCGGCCGCCGAGTGGAACGCCGTCCAGCCGGTGGCGTACGTGTGGCTCACCTGGCCCGCGCACGTGGCGGACATCCCCTAGGGGCCGTTCGCGGACGGGCGGGTGGCGACGAGGACGCCGATCTTGTCGATGCGGTGCTCCGGGTTGCCCAGGGCGTCCCGCCAGTGGTTGCCGGCCGCGTCGTCCTCGGGCGTGGCGCAGGTGGAGAGGGTGATCATCGCCCGGGTGGGCCGCTCGCCCGGCTTCCCGGGGACCGGGGCGCGCTGTTCGGCGAGGGAGGCGGCGGACCGGAAGGACGTCGAGCGGGTGTCGACGATCCGGTACTCGTACACGGCGTCGTCGGCCGTCACGACGACCGTGTCGCCCTCCTCGACCTCGGGGAGCAGGCGCAGGGGTCCGCCGGCCGAGAGCCGGTGCGCGGTCACGAGGTAGTTGCCGACGTCGCCCGGTCCGGCCCCGCCCCGGTCGCCGTGGGGGCTCGCCGCCACCCCGCGGTCCTGGATCCGCGTGCCGGCCCGGTCGTCGCTGGTGCCCTCGTACGGGAGGACGGGCAGGTCGGCCACCCCGATGGACGGGATGTCCAGCTCGGCGCGGCGCGGGCGGGCCTCGGGGACGGGCGAGGGGGACGGCGCGGCGGGGGCGGTCGTCGCCGTGACGGGGTCGGTACGGGGAGTGGCGGAGGGGGCCGTCGCCGGCTCACCGACCGTGGGCGGGGCGGTCGTGGCGCCCGCCGGGCCGTCCGGGAGGGGACCGCAGCCGAGGGCCACGAGGGCCGCCGCGGCGGTCGCGACGGCGAGGCGTGTGCGACGGGTTCGTGTCATGGGGGACGAGCCTTCCGGTGACGACGTGCGGCTCACCAAGGATTGTCCCGTAAAAGGCGCCCCGGGGGTACTGGATCATGCGCGGGCCCCTCCCCGGCCGCACGGGCACGGCCCGGACGCCGTAGAACGGGCGTCCGGACCGTGCGAGGATCGTGCGCGGGTCGTCGGGTCATCGGATCAGGGCAGGCGGTGGTCCTCGTTCAGCACGACACCGCGTTCGGGGCGGTACAGGTCGAAGCCCCGGGTGTCGCACTGCAGGCCGCCGACGATGCAGTGGTCGACCAGGGCCTTGAGGGTGCGCTCCTCCCACGCGTTGAAGAAGTCGTAGTGGAAGGAGTAGCCGCGACCGCTGGCCAGGCGGACCTGGCTCATGTCGCCGTTGACCGGCCACGCCATCTTGAACTCGATCATCGGCAGGGCGACCGGGTGGGAGGCCGGGCACATGTTGTCGTTGGTGCCGGGCTTGACCACCGGGTAGGCCATGTGACTCTGGTGGTTCGGGGTGTCGAGGTACTTCCCGTCCCAGCAGCTGGGGGCCTGCATGCGCAGGTTGAGCTGGACGTCGGGCCGGCTCGGACAGTTCGCCGGGATGTCGGTGTTGAAGAAGCTGTCACCGCACTCCCAGCCCTCGACGAACCCCTTGTGGGACCGGAACTCCTGGGCGGTCTGCATCGGGTTGCCGACGACGAACCGCAGCCCCTTCGGGAAGGGCCGCACGCTCCGGTAGTCGGTCACGCCCGCCTTGTAGTAGATGACCTGCGGGCCCACGGGCAGGATCTTCTGGTCGCCCTTGTAGAGCGAGGGCATCCAGTACGCGGAGGCGTCCGCGGGCGCCTTGCAGGTGGTGTTCCCTCCGTAGAGCGAGCCGGTGGTGCTGGCGGCGTTGGTGGAGGTGTTGCCCATGAACGTGTGGTCGTGGGACTTGCCGAACTGGCCCGGGTAGACGATCGGGTCGTCCGGCGCGGTGTGGGTGACGGAGCAGCCGGCCTGGAACTCGTGGTGGTAGGCCGGGGGCGGGGTGGCCGTGGACGGGACGACGCCGGTGACCTGGGGTACGGCCGGGATGTAACCGTCCCCGTCGGCGTCGTCGCCCGAGGCCTGCGTGGAGGCGGCCATCCGGTGGCCGGTGTGGTTGGCCGCAGCGGCGACGGCGGAGGGGACGCCGGGCGCCGGGTCGGAGGCCGAGGCCATGGTGCCGATGCCGAGGGCGCCGGCGATGAGGGCGGTGCTGACGAGGAGTACGGAGAGCCGCTTCGGACTCGATCTCATGGGGATCTCCTGCCCGTGGGGGTGGTTTCGCGTGAACGCGAGGACGCCACGCGACTGGTGTGATGGGTCCCGTGCGGTGGTGCCGGGGCGGCGGGGCCGAGCGGCGGGCCCCGCCACCCGTCATGGGGGTCCGGAGCCGTCAGGCGTAGACGCCGAACTCGTGGAGCGAGTAGCCCCAGCCGGTGCCGCGCGCGGTGAGCTGGAGCTTGACGTAGCGGGCGGTGGTGGCGGTCTCGATGGTGTCGATGTCGCCATTGCCCGTGGTGGTGGTGTGGACGGTGCGCCAGGTCGTGCCGTTGTCGGAGACCTGGACCTCGTAGGACTTGGCGTAGGCGGGGTCCCAGACGAGCTGGAGCCGGTTGAAGGAGCGGACCGAGCCGAGATCGACCTGGATCCACTGCGGGTCGCTCCAGTCGCTGGCCCAGCGTGTCCCAGTGTTGCCGTCGGTGGCGTTGGAGGCGGGGCAGGGGCAGTCGCCGTAGGAGGCCTGGGAGGAGGAGGCGGTGGTGGGCCTGCCCAGGGCGATGTTGGTGCCGGTGACGGGCGGGGCGACGACCTTCACGGACTTGGTCTCGATGCCGGCGTTGCCGCGTCCGTCCTCGGCCTGGACGTAGACCTTCCACACGCCGAGCTTCTCGGGCGCGGTGACGGCGAAGGTGCCGTTGCCGGTGGAGCGCCACTGCGCGTCGACGAGCCGCTTGTCGCCGTTGGCGTAGTTCCCGCTGAGGTAGATCTTGGGGGTGACCGGGTCGCCGTCGGGGTCGCGGATGTCGGCGCGGACCGTGAACTCGCGTCCCGCCGGGGCGGCGGAGGCCGGGCTGACGGTCATGTTCGTGATGACGGGCGGGGTGTTGTCGCCCGTGGTGGAGCCGGTGTAGGCCTTCTTGACGGCGTAGTACGAGAGGCGCTTGAGGCCGTCGGGGAGGAGGTTGAACCAGACGCCGCCGAAGTCGTGTTCGAGGCCGTAGTGGAAGAGGGTGGCGCCGAGGGCGACGCCCCGGTGGCCGGTGACGCAGTTCCAGGCCTTGGTGTAGCCGTCGGCCTTCTGGACGTCGGTGGGCTCGTCGGGGACGCCGTTGGCGTCGTCGGGGACCTCCCACTCGCCGGCGGGGCCGCCCTCGGTGATGAGGTACGGCTTGGTGTAACCGCCCTGCTGCCAGTCCCGCTGCACGTTGCAGACGTCGCCGTAGGAGTTCATCGAGTACAGGTCGAGGTCGGGCGCGTTGCGCTTGTAGTACGGCCAGGCTCCGGTCCAGGCGTCGGTGGAGGTCACCGGGTGGTCGGGATCGATGGCGTGGATCCTCTTGGCGACGTCGTTGACGAAGGTGGTGTACGCGTTGCGCTGGGCTTCGAGTTCGGCGCCGCCGTAACAGTTCTGCAGGCCGAGGACGGACTCGTTGCCGACGTTCCACATGAGGGTGGCCGGGTGGGACTTGTAGGTGTCGACCCACTTGGCGAACTCGGTGAGCATGGTGTTCTTGTAGGCGGTGTCGGTCACGTAGTTGACGCAGCCACCGGATCCCGGTCCGCCGCCCGGCTGGAGCCAGAAGCCGTTCATCACCTTGAGGCCGTTGGCCGCCGCCGCGTCGAGCAGGGGCTTGCTGGAGGCGTCGGTCCCCCAGGTCCGGACGGTGTTGACGCCCATGGACCTCAGGTCGGGCATGTGGCGGGGGGCGTCGGCCATCGACGGGCCCCAGGTGAGGCCCTTGACCGTGTACGGCTGTCCGCCGACGGTCAGCTGCCAGTTGCCCTGCGAGCCGGTGACCCGGACGGCGCCGCCGGGGCCGGGCTGGGTGGTGCCGCCGTTGCCGTAGACGCGGAACTCCCAGAGGGAGTAGCCGTATCCGGTGGCGCGGGCGACGCCCTTGAGGCGTACGTGGCGGCCGGTGCCGGAGAGCGTCAGGTCGTCGGTGCCGCCGTCGCCGGCGGTGACGGACCTGACGGTGCGCCAGTCGGTGCCGTTGTCGGAGAGCTGGATGTCGTAGGCCTTGCCGTAGGCGCCCTCCCAGTTCAGGACGACGCGGCTGACGTCCGCGCTCGCGCCGAGGTCGATCTGGATCCACTGGTCGTCGCTCCACTGGCTGGCCCAGCGGGTGCCGGTGAGGTCGCCGTCGACGGCGGCGGACGCGCCGTAGGCGGCGCCCTCGGTCGAGGAGGCGGTGGCGGTCTTCCCCTGGGAGAGGAGGGTTTCGGCGGCAGTGGCGGGCGCCGCGGTCAGGACGGTTGCGGAGGTGGCGAGGAGGGCTCCGAGGGAGACGAGCGAGGCCGTGGTGCGGGCCCGCCTCCGTGAGGTCGGGGCGGTGGTCATGGGGGCTCCTGGACGGGTGGTGGAGGGGGTGCCTTCCGGGCGGCGCGGCGGGGACCTGGAACGCCGCCCGGAAGGAGTGGGGGGCCGGGGCGCGCCCGGGGGGGGCGGCCCCGCCGGGCCCGCAGGGGGAGGCGACCACCGGGGGCGGCCCCGGGGGGGGGGCCCCGGGGGTGGGGGGGGGGGGGGGGGGGCGGGGGGGGGGCCGGGGGGCCCCCCCCCCCCCCCCCCGGGGGGGGGGGGGGGCGGGGCGGGGGGGGGGGGGGCGCCCCCGGGCGGGACCGTCAGGGGAAGGAGACGACGGTGGACGGCACGGTGGAGGTGCCCGCGGGGATGGTGGAGGCCCCGGTGTCGTTGATGACGTGGTTGTAGTGGCCCATGCCGCCGAGGGACACCACCAGGAGGCTGTGGAACTTCACCCCCGGCTTGACGGGTGCCTTGAAGCCGTGGTCCTGGACGATGGTCGGGTCGACGTTGTAGTTGCAGTAGCTGCCGAGGCCCCACGCCTCGTGGGTGTTCACGGAGTCGTCGACGCGGTAGGCGGCGTAGCCCTTGGTGGAGCCGTTCTGGATGGCGGCCTGGTTGGGGGCGTCGTACGCCTTCTCGTTCTGGTAGAAGATCGTGCGGCCGCGCTCGCCGTACCACTCGACGTCGTACTTGTTGAAGTGCTCGACGAACAGGCCGGTGGCGAGCACGTCGTCGCCGTTGACCCGGACGCCGTAGTCGGCGCGGTTGGTCTCCCAGCCCCAGCCCTCGCCGTGGTCGGCGCGCCAGACCCAGGTGTGGTCGATGATGGCGTCGTCGCTGTTCACGACCATGCTGGTGGTGGCCTTGCCGGCGCCGGCGCCGCCGATGCGGATGTACACGTCCTGCACGGTGGTGGGGTTGGCGGCGTGGTCGGCGGAGGAGTTCTGCGGGCCGAGTTCCAGCAGGGTCGAGGAGTTGACCGGGCCGGCGTCGATCAGGAAGCCGGCGAGGCGGACGCCGTCGACGTCGGCGACCTTCATCGCGGTGACGCCGTTGTCGGGGATGATCGTGGCGAGGCCGAGGCCGAGCACGATGGTGTTGGCGCGGTTGACGTTGATCGTCCGGTCGACGTGGTAGACGCCCGGGGTGAAGAGCAGGTGCAGGCCCTGCTCCAGCGCCTGGTTGATCGTGGCGGCGGTGGCGCCCGGCTTGACCACGTAGAACTGGCTCAGCGGGATGGACTCGCCCTGCGGGGCGCCGTTGGCCCAGCTGGTGCCGCGCGCGTTGGTCCGCTTGGCGGGCGCGAAGACCTTGTACTCGTTGCCGTCGAGGTAGAGGTAGGGCTTCTCCCGGGAGATCGGGGTGGTGTCGAGCGTGGTGTAGCGCGGCTCCGGGAAGGAGGTCGCCGGTGCGCCCTGGACGCCCGAGAAGGTCTGGTTCCAGACGCTGTTGGACCAGCCGCCGATGGAGCTCTCGCGGGTGTACCACTGCTGCTGCGAGTAGTTCCCGACCTGGCCGTCGATCTTCGAGTCGGCGATGTAGCCGCCGCTGGCCCAGCCGTAGCCGTTCGGCGCGAGGTTGAGCCCGCCCTTGACGTGCATGCGGCGGAAGGAGGACGCCTGCGAGACGGCCCAGCGGTTGGTGCCGTTGACCGGGTTGAGGGTCAGGCCCTCGGCGCCGCGCCAGAAGTTCTGGGTGGCGTTGCCGTTGAACCAGCCCGCGTCGACGGTCACGTCGCCGTTGATGGTGGTGTCGCCCGGACGCAGTCCGAGGCCGGCGATCTGGGTGTAGAAGCCGATCTGGGCGTTGAGGCCGTTGTACGTGCCGGGCTTGAAGAGGAAGGCGTGCCGGCCGGAGCCGAACTGGGCCGACTCCTGCTGCTGGAAGACCTGGTCCAGCTTGCCCTGGATGTTCGGGGTGGAGGGGTCGATGACGTGCACGTTGGGGCCGAGGTCGCCGCCGCCGGGGAGGGTGGGCCCGGTGGTGTCGGTGGTGCCGTACACCTGGAACTCCCAGAGGGAGAAGCCGTATCCGGTGGCGCGGGTCGCGCCGTTCATGCGGATGTAGCGGCCGGTGCCGGAGAGGGTGACGTCGTCGGTGCCCCCGTCGCCGGCGTTGACGGTGGTGACGGTCCGCCAGTCGGTGCCGTTCTCGGAGGCCTGGATCTGGTAGCTCTTGCCGTAGGCGGCCTCCCAGCGCAGGGTGGCGCTGCTGAGCGTGGCGCTGCGGCCGAGGTCGACCTGGAGCCACTGGGCGTCCTGCCACTGGCTGGCCCAGCGGGTGCCGAGGTCGCCGTCGACGGCGGCGGAGGCGGAGAAGGCGGCGCCTTCGGTGGAGGAGGCGGTGGCGGTCTTCCCCTGCGAGAGCAGGGTGGGGGCCGCTTGGGCCGTCGTCGCGGGGGCGAGGGCGAGCAGGCCGCCGGCCAGGGACGCGACGAGTGCGCCGACGGTGGCCCGTCGGACGGCTGGGGCGGGACGCCGGAGGACCGGCGGGGACCCGACGGAGGACATGGGTCTCCTCTGGGATACATGGGGGAAACGTGGGAGAGCGCTCTCCGAAACCTTGCCCGCAGGGCGAGTTGACGGTCAAGGCGTGTGACACGACTTTTCTTTTGGCTTTCATTAAGTCACGACACGGATGGGTTCCGGCCGGACCCGGTCCGTTCCCCCACCGGACACGCGGCACCGTTAAAGTGCGGAGGTGGGGAATCGAGTACCGACTCTGGAAGACGTCGCACGTGAGGCGGGGGTGTCGCGCGCCACGGTGTCCCGGGTCGTCAACGGGGTGCGGAACGTGGCCCCCGACATCCAGCGGAGCGTGCGCGACGCCATCGCCCGCACCGGCTACGCGCCCAACCAGGCCGCCCGCTCCCTGGTGACGCGGCGGGCCGGGGCCGTCGCCCTGGTGCTCTCCGCGACGGACGGGGCCTTCGCCGCCCGGGTCTTCTCCGACCCGTTCTTCGGACGCGTCGTGGACGGCGTTCTGCCCGTGCTGCGCGAGCGCGCGATCCAGCCGGTGCTGCTCGTCTCCGAGTCGGAGCGGGCCAGGACCCAGCTCGTCGAGTACCTGCGGCAGGGGGCCGCCGACGGGGCGCTCGTGGTGCCGCTCGACGACGAGGACCCGCTGCCGTCGATGCTCGTGGCGGCGGGCCTCCCCACGGTCCTCTTCGGCAGGCCCCGCGGCGGGGAGCGGTGCGGCTTCGTGGACCTCGACAACGATGCGGGGGCGCGGCTGGCCGCCGAGCACCTGTGGGCCGCCGGACGGCGGCGCCCGGCCACCATCGCCGCGCCGGTCACCGCCCCCGCGGCGGCGGCGCGCCTGGACGGTTTCCGCCGGGCGTTCGCCGCCCGCGGCGTGACGGACGTGCCCGTCGTACGGGGCCTCTTCTCGGTCGACAGCGGCCGGACCGCCATGGCCGAGCTGCTGGCCGAACACCCGGACGTCGACGCGGTGTTCGCCGCGAACGACCTGATGGCCCGGGGCGCCTGCGAGTACCTGCGCGAGCGGGGCGTGGACGTCCCCGGCGCGGTGGCCGTCGTGGGCTTCGACGACTCGGTGGTCGCGCGCGGGGCGCGGCCCCGGCTGACCACCGTGCGCCAGCCGGTGGAGGGCATGGCGGCGGCGATGGCCGGGCTCCTGGTCGAGGAGCTGGAGGGCGCCCGGACCGGGCCCGCCTCGAAGGTCTTCGAACCGGCCCTGGTGGTGCGCGAGTCCGCCTGACGGGTCCTGGGGCCTGTCCGGCGGATCAGGGTCGGGTGGGTCCTAGCGGGCCAGGGCGTCCAGCACGGCGAGCTGTTCCGTGACGCGGCCGGCGGACCAGGTGTCGAGCCAGGTCGCGAAGCCGCCGTCGTAGGCGCGGGGGACGGCCTCCACGCGCATGACGAGGGCGAGGTGGACCCGGTAGAGGGCGAGCCGGATCCGGGCGCCGGTGCCGAGGGCCGGGACGGGCGCGACGGAGCGGTAGCCGGCCATGAGGTCGGGGTCGTCCTCGGCCGTGCCGAGCGGGTCGAGGCCGACGAGTTCGGCCAGGGGGTCGCCGAAGAAGGCGCGTTCGCCGTCGATGAGGCCGGCCAGGCGCCACCCGTCGTCCCCGGTCCTGCCGAGGAGGACGTTGCCCTCCCAGGCGTCGAAGTGGACGAGGGCGGGGCGGCGGACCTCGGCGAGCCGGCGGCCGAACCTCAGGGGCAGGCCGGCGAGGTCCCCGGCCGGGGCGGGCAGGGTGACGCCGAAGCGGTGCGCGTCGGCGAGGACGGCGTGCAGCATGGCGGTGAAGGCGGTGGGCCAGTCGGGGGCGGAGAGGCCGGCGGCCGGGCGCGGGTAGCCGTGGGCCGGGCCGGTGACGGAGGCGATACGGGCCAGGGCCTCCCCCAGTTCGCGGCGGAGCGCGGCGCGTTCGGCCGGGGCGATCCGGTCGCGGGCGGCGTCCCAGGTGGTGCCGTCGAGGTGGGAGAGGAGCAGCCACTCGGCGGGGGTGCGGGGGCCGGCGGGCTCGTGGTGGAGGACGGCGGGGACCCGGACGCCCGCGCCGGCGGCGAGGCGGTGGAAGAGCGCCTCGGTGCCGAGGAGGCCCTGCTCGTACGTGAGGGAGGGGGTCTCCGCCGGGGGCGCGGTCTTGAGCACCAGGCTCCGCCCGTCGGCGAGTTCGAGCAGGCGGACGGAGTTGTAGAGGCCCCCGCCGAGGGCGGTGTCCCGGACGGCGGTCACCGGTCCGAGGGCGTGCCGCAGCCGCCCGGCGGCGTCGTCGGTGTCGCTGCCGGGCTCCGGTGGACGGGACACGGGCGCTCCTTGCGGGGAGGAGGGGCGGGGGAACGCGCGTCGGCCTCCGGAGGGCCGTCCCCGTGGTGTCGGGGCGGTCCTCCGGAGGCTCGGGGCGGGGCGCGGGTCAGCCGGCGGTGGCATCCCGGTGGGCGCGGATGATCTCCGCGTACCGCCGACCGCTCGTCTTCACGGTCCGCTTCTGCGTGGCGTAGTCGACGTGCACGAGCCCGAAGCGCTTGTCGTAGCCGTAGGCCCACTCGAAGTTGTCGAGCAGGGACCAGGCGTAGTACCCGGCGAGCGGGACGCCCTTGCGGACGGCGCGGGCGCAGGCCGCGAGGTGCTGCTCCAGGTAGCCGGTGCGCTCCGGGTCGTGGACGGCGCCGTCGGGACCGACGGCGTCGGGGAAGGCCGAGCCGTTCTCGGTGACGTACAGCTCGCGCACGCCGTAGTCCTCGGTGAGCCGCAGCAGGAGGGCCTCCAGGCCGCCGGCGTCGATCTGCCAGTCCATGCCGCTGCGGGGCACGTCGGGCAGGCGCACCTCGCGGGCGTGCGGGACGGGTCCCTCGGGGTCGTCGGCGACGGTGACCGGGAAGTAGTAGTTGAGGCCGTGCCAGTCGAGCGGGGCGGCGATGACGTCCGCGTCGCCCGGCCGCTCGGGGAGTTCGACCCCGTACAGCTCGCGCATGTCGGCGGGGAAGCCGCGGCCGTAGACCGGGTCGAGCCACCAGCGGTTGGTGTGGCCGTCCATGCGGGCCGCGGCGGCGAGGTCCTCGGGCCGGTCGGAGGCGGGCGCGACGGTGGAGTGGTTGGTGACCAGGCCGATCCGGGCGCCGGGGGCGGCGGCGCGCAGCGCCTGGGTGGCGAGGCCGTGGGCGAGCAGCAGGTGGTACGAGGCGTGGACGGCGGCCGTGAGGTCGGTGAGGCCCGGGGCCATCCGGCCCTCCAGGTGGCCGATCCAGCCGGAGCAGAGCGGTTCGTTGAGGGTGGCCCAGCGGGTGACGCGGTCGCCGAGGCGCTCGGCGACGGCGGTGGTGTAGGCGGCGAGGTGCTCGGCGGTCTCGCGGACGGTCCAGCCGCCGCGGTCCTGGAGGGCCTGAGGCAGGTCCCAGTGGTAGAGGGTGACGGAGGGGGTGATGCCGGCGTCGAGGAGGCCGTCGACGAGCCGGTCGTAGAAGTCGAGCCCGGCCTTGTTGACGGGTCCGTCGCCGCCGGGCACGACGCGGGGCCAGGCGACGGAGAGCCGGTAGGTGTCGGCGCCCAGCTCCTTCATCAGGGCGATGTCCTCGGGCCAGCGGTGGTAGTGGTCGCAGGCGGTGTCGCCGTGGTCGCCGTTGTCGATCGCGCCGGGGACCCGGGAGAAGGTGTCCCAGATGGAGGGGGCCCGTCCGTCCTCGGTGACGGCGCCCTCGATCTGGTAGGCGGAGGTCGCCGTGCCCCAGGCGAAGGACGGCGGGAAGGCGTCCAGGTCGAGCGCGGGGCGGGAACCGGTGGATTCGGACACGGGGAACCTCTTCGTGGTCGGTGTGGAGAGGGACGTCACTTGACCGCACCCGCGGTGAGGCCGGCGACGAGGTAGCGCTGGAGGAGCAGGAACCCGACGACGACGGGGACGCTCACCACGAGGGAGGCGGCCATCACCTGGTTCCAGTAGACGTCGTTCAGGGTGGCGTAGCCCTGGAGCCCGACGGCGAGGGTGCGCGTGGTGTCGTTGGTCATGACCGAGGCGAAGAGGACCTCGCCCCAGGCCGTCATGAAGGCGTAGATCGCGACGGCGACGATGCCGGGCGTCGCGGCCGGGATGATCACGCGGAACAGCGCCTTGATCGGCCCGCAGCCGTCGACCTTGGCCGCTTCGTCGAGTTCGCGCGGGATCGAGTCGAAGTAGCCGGTCAGCATCCAGATGGAGAACGGCAGCGAGAAGGTCAGATAGGTGAGGATCAGCCCTTCGCGGGAGCCGAACAGGGCGATGCCGGTGGCGTTGCCGAGGTTGACGTAGATGAGGAAGAGCGGCAGCAGGAAGAGGATGCCGGGGAACATCTGCGTCGACAGGACCGTCACCGTGAAGACCCGCTTGCCGCGGAAGGAGTAGCGGCTGACGGCGTACGCGGCGAAGATCGCGACGATCACCGAGAACACCGTGGCCGCGCCCGCGACGACGATCGAGTTCACGAAGTAGTCGGCGAGCGGGACGGTCTCCCAGATGTCGAAGTAGGGCCGGAGCGTGAGCCCGGAGGGGATCCACTCGAACTTCCCCGAGACGTCCTTGAGGGGCTTGAGGGAGCTGGAGACCATCACGTACACCGGCAGGACGACGAAGCCGGTGAGCAGGGTGAGGAAGATCCGCCGGGTCCAGAGGAACGAGCGGGGTGCCGCCATGGGCGACCGGACGGGCGTGCGGCGGGCCGCGTGCTCAGACATCGGAGGTCTTCCTTCCGCGGGTGGTGAGCAGGAGGTAGACGCCCGTGACGACGAGGAGGAAGAGCAGCAGCAGTACGGACATGGCCGAGCCGGTGCCGAAGTTCCACGTCTGGAAGGACGACTGGTAGATGTGGAGCGAGATCAGGTCGGCGGCTTCGGGGGCCGCCTTGCCGAAGAGCACGAACGGCGTGTTGAAGTCGTTGAACGTCCACAGGAAGAGGACGAGGACGAGGACCTGGTTGACGGAGCGCAGGGACGGCAGGGTGATGTGCCGGATCTGCTTCCACACGCCGGCGCCGTCGAGGGCGGCGGCCTCGTACATGTCCCGGGGGATGTTCTGGAGTCCCGCCATGACGGTGAGGAAGGCGAAGGGCCAGCCCTTCCAGACGGAGACGATCAGCAGGGCCCAGAAGCTGTTGTCGCCGATGAGCCAGAAGGCGGGGCTGTCGCCGATGCCGAGCTGGTCGTGCAGGACGTGGTTGATGACGCCGTTGTCCCGCTGGAACATGAACGCCCAGGTGATGACGGCCGCGTAGACCGGCAGGGCGTACGGGACGAGGAACAGGGTCCGCAGGAACGCCCGGCCCCGGAAGTTCTCCTGGAGGAAGACCGCGGCGGCCGTTCCGAGGAGCCAGCACAGGCCCACGGAGAGGACGGTGAACAGGCAGGTCGTCAGGAAGGACTTGAGGAGCGCCTGCCCGACGGGGGCGTCGAAGTCGATCGCGACGCTGTAGTTGTCGAACGCCGTCCAGGGCGCCTCGGACCAGTTCCGGATGTAGAACTGGGTGAGCTCGCGGAAGCTCATGGTGATGCCCATGAGCATCGGGACGAGGTGGACGAGGAGTTCGAGGAGCAGGGCGGGCAGGAGCAGCAGGTACGGCAGTGCGACGCGGCGGCGCCCGGAGCGGCGCGGGGTGCGCGCCTCTCCGGGTGCGGCCTTGCGCACCGTCCGCTCACTCGGAGGAGTGACGACGGTTTCGGTCATGGTGGGGCGGCCTACTTCTTGGGCATCTGCTGCTGGGCCTTTTCGAGCTTGGCCTTGACGGACTCCGTGGTGACCGGACGGCCGGCGGCGGCGTCGGCGAAGAGCTCCTTGACCGCGGTGCCGACGACGGTCTCGAACTGGGACTCCTCGGGGACCTGCGGCAGGGCGGCGGCGCTGGTGGAGAGGGTGTCGCGGATGACGGTGAGCGAGGGGTCGGCGAACGCGGCGTCCTTCTGGGCGCCCTTGACCGGCGGGACCGAGCCGTACGCCTTGTTGAGGACGATCTGCTCCTCGTCGCTCGTCATGTACTTCACGAACTTCAGGGCGCCGTCGAGGTTCTTGGTGTTCTTGAAGACGGCGAGGTTGATGCCGGCGACCATCGAGTTGGTCTGCTTGCCCTGGCCGGGCTTGCCGGACGGGACGGGGGCGGGGGCGACGCCCCACTCCTCGGGGCCCATGCCCTGCGCGGAGAAGGTCTGCGACGGGGTCTGCCACAGGACCATGCCGGTCTTGTTCTTGGCGAAGTCGCTGAGGGACTGGTTCTGGGAGTACTCGGCGTTGCCGGGGGCCACGATCTTCTGGGCGGCCATGAGGTCGACGTACTGCTTGACGGCGGCGACGGCGCCGTCGGAGGTGAAGTCGGGCTTGCCGTCGGCGGTGAAGAAGTCGGCTCCGTGCTGCTTGCCGAGGACGAAGACCTGGTGGATGTTGTTGGAGAGGTTGGAGCCCTCGACGCCGATGCCGTTCTTGCCCTTCGCACCGAGCTTCTTGCCGGCCTCGGCCACCTCGTCCCAGGTGGTCGGCGGCTTGGCTATGCCCGCTTCCTTGAAGAGCTGCTTGTTGTAGTAGAGCGCGTAGGCCATGGAGTAGAGCGGGACGGCGGCCGGGTCCTTGCCGGAGACGCCGGTGGAGCCGAGCGCGGAGTCGACGAAGCGGTCCTTGCCGCCGACGGCCTCGAAGTTCTTGGCGTCCCAGGGCAGCAGCGCCCCGGTGGACTGCAGGGAGGCGCTCCAGGTGTTGCCGATGTTGAGGACGTCGGGGCCCTGGCCGGAGGTGGTCGCGGTGAGGATCCGGTTGAGGAGGTCGGACCACGGGATCACCTCCAGCTTGACCTTGATCCCGGTCTCCTTCTCGAACTGGTCGAGCTCGGGCTGCAGGACCTTCTTGTCGACCTCCAGGCTGGCGCCCTGGTTGGAGGCCCAGTAGGTGAGGGTCTTCGGGGACGACCCGCTGTCTTCTCCCCCGCCGCAGGCGGTGGCGGTGAGGACGAGGGAGAGCGTGACGGCACCGGTGACAGCGGCTCTGATTCTGCGCATGGCTCCTGGGCCCTTTCAGGGACGAGGGAAGGGCCGGTACGGGGAGCCCCTGGACCGCTCTCCGTAACATCGGCTTAATTTAGGATGTGAGTTAAACCCCATGAGAAGGTCGCGTCAAGGCTTGTACTGCGGGTATGTTGAAACGAACGACATGAGAGACGGGGACCAGAGTGCACGCGAGAAGTGGCCGCACGGTGCGTGACCTGCGGCGCGAGAACCGCACCGCCGTTCTGCGCAGGCTGTACTTCGACGGACCGATGAGCCGGCTCACGCTGGGCCCCGCGACCGGGCTCAGCTCCGGTTCGGTCAGCAACGTGGTCGCCGAACTCGTCGCGGAGGGCCTGGTCGAGGAGGCCGGCAGCGTCGACTCGGCCGGCGGGCGCCCCCGCACCCTGCTCCGGATCTCCCCCGGCAGCGGCTTCATGATCGGCGTCGACATCGGCGAGACCCGGATCAGGATCGAGCTGTTCGACCTCGCCCTCACCGAACTCGCGCGCACCGAGCGCCCGTTGGCGAGCTCCGGGCCGCGCACCGCGCGGTACGACGTCGACCTCGTCGTGGCGCACCTGCGGGAGGGCATCGCGGAGGTGCTGCGGACCGCCGAGGTGCCCGCCGAGCTCCTGCTCGGCGTCGGCGTCGGCGTGCCCGGCATCGTGGCCCGGACCCCGGAGGACGGCGCGGTCGTGCACGGCCAGACCGTCGATTGGGACGCCGTGCCCCTGGAACGCCTGCTGCGCGAGCACGTGGAGCTGCCGGCCTCGGTGCCGTACCGGATCGACAACGGCGCCAAGACCCTCGGCCAGGCCGAGATGTGGTTCGGCGCCGGGCGCGGCGCCCGCAGCGCCGTCGTCGTGCTCTTCGGCTCCGGCGTCGGCGCCTGCGTGGTCACCGACCCCATGGGCCCCGGCCGGGCCCTCGAATGGGGCCATCTGACCGTACGGGTGAGGGGGCGCCGCTGCCGCTGCGGCTCGCAGGGCTGCCTGGAGGCGTACGCGGGCGCGGAGGCGCTCCTGGAACGCTGGCGGGAGGCGGGCGGGAGGCCTCCGGAGGGCACGGACGAGGAGACGGCCCTGACGGCGATGCTCGCCGCCGCGTACCCGGCCGGCGCCGGGACCGCCCCCGACGCCACCGCCCTCGCGGTCCTGGAGGAGACCGCGGAGTTCCTCGGCGCGGGGTTCGCCGACCTCATCAACCTCTTCCAGCCCGAGCGCATCCTCGTCGGCGGCTGGGCCGGCCTCCAGCTCGGCACCCGCTTCCTGGAGACCGTGACCGGCTACGCCCGCGCGTACGCCCTGCGGTACCCGGCCAGCCGCACCGGCATCGGCCTGGGCACCCTCGGCCCCGAGGCCGTCACGGTCGGCGCGGCCCTGCTGCCCCTGGTCGACTTCTTCGCCCAGGGCGGCCGCCGCCCCGAGACCGAGCCGGCCCCGCCCTCCCCGGCCTGGCAGACCGCCCTGCGGGACCGCGTGTCGCCCTGAACCGGCGGCGCCCTCGCCGTCCGTGCCGGATGGCCCACCCGGACAAACCGTCCGATACTGAACGCATGGCAGAGAAAACGGCGAAAGAGCACCCGCCGTCGAGCGTGACGGTCAAGGGGCGGGACGTCCGGCTGCGCACCATCGGCTTCCTGCTGCTCGCGGCCCTGGCGATCTGGTTCATCGCCGCCAATACCGGCTCCGTCACCATCCGCCTGTGGGTCCCCGAGGTCACGCTCCCCCTGTGGACCGTCCTCGCGGTCACCCTGCTCGCCGGGATCGCCCTGGGCCTGCTCATCGCCCGCCGCCGCGCCCGGCGCTGACCGCTGCGCGGTACGGCTTCTCTCGGTGGGGGCGGCGTGTACCTCCGTTGCTCACGCCTCTTCTTGCTCATCGGCTCCGGCGCTCGCGCCCACCGCCGTCCCGCCCACCGCCGTCGCACCCACCGCCGTCCCGCTCAGCGGTGGGCCAGGAGGGCGCGGGTCTCGCGGTCGACCTGCCGGGCCTCCCCGGTGGGCACGACGAGGACCGGGACCCGGGCACCGGGCTCGCTGACGATCCCGGGACGTTCGGCGACGAGCGGGCGCAGACCGCCGGTGAGGCCGAGCACGGACAGCCCGGCGCACACCTCCTCGCGCACCTCGGGCTGGTCCTCGCCGATCTCGCCGGTGAAGACCAGGGCGTCGAGCCGGTCCAGGGACGCGGCCGTCGCGGCGATGCCGCGACGGCAGTGGTGGGTGAAGACGTCCAGGGCGAGCGCGGCCCGCTCGTCCCCCGCCGCCCGGGCGCGGACGAGGTCGCGGGTGTCGTCCGAGGTGCCGGAGAGGGCGAGCAGACCGGACTCGTGGTTCAGCGCGTCCTCGACGGCGTCGGCGGTCAGGCCGTGCCGGGTCTGCAGCCACGTCAGCGCGCCGGGGTCGACGCTGCCGCTGCGGTGACTCATCACCAGGCCCTCCAGCGGGGTGAACCCCATGGTGGTGTCGACGCTGCGCCCGTCCCGCACGGCGCAGGCGGAGCAGCCGCCGCCGAGGTGCGCGATCACGAGGCGGAGCCGTTCGGGCGGGCGGCCGAGGAGCTCGGCGGCCCGGTCCAGCGCCCAGGCGTAGGACAGTCCGTGGAAGCCGTAGCGGCGCAGCCCGTACTCCTCGCGCCACGCGGCGGGCACCGCGTACTCCCGTGCGGCGGCGGGCAGTCCGCGGTGGAACACGGTGTCGAAGCAGGCGACGTGCGGAACGTCGGGCAGCAGGTCCCGGGCGGCGTCCAGGACCGTGAGGGCCGGCGGGACGTGCAGCGGCGCGAGGGCGGCCGCCCGGTCGAGCCGGGCGCGGACGTCGTCGTCGACCGGGGTGTGGTCGCGCAGCTCCGGCCCGCCGTGGACGATGCGGTGGCCGACGGCCACCGGGGCGGGCGCCTCGTCGAGGAGCCGCCGCAGGACGTCCGGGGCGTCCTCGTCCGGCGGGCTGTCGCTGCGGTGCTCGGCGAGGACCTCGCCGTCGCCGCCGAACACGGTCAGGCGCAGACTCGACGATCCCGCGTCGGCCACGAGGACCGGGCCGTCCTCCTGTGTGGACATGTCGTTCCTCTCGCTCGGTACCGGTCGTTCGGCCCGTCAGCCGAGGGTTCGGGTCCGGGTGGTGGTTGCCGCCCTGTACGCGTAACACCGGAGGAGGGACGGGAAACCTCCCTTCGGCCGTCCGTTCACACCCGGGCGAACGGCAGTTTGCCGGCGGCGGCCTGGGCCTCGGTGAAGGACCGCAGGAACGACTTGGACGCGTTGTACACGGCCTGGAAGGAGCCGGGCGTCGTGGAGGCGACGGACGAGGTGACGAGGACGCGGCCCTCGTCGCGGGCGGCCATGTCGCGGAGGACGAGCTTGGCCAGGTGCACGGTGGAGCGGACGTCGAGGTCGAGCGGCCGGCCGAGTCCGGTGGCCTCGGCGAAGAGGCGCTCGGTCTCCCCGGGGTCGCGCAGGTCGGCCCGGACCACCTCCACCCGCGCCCCGGCCGCCCGGACCCGCCGGGCCGCCTGCTGGAGCCGGGTGTCGTCCTCGGCGTTGACGACGAGGTCGTAGCCGCGTTCCGCCAACTGCTCGGCCGGTTCGAGGCCGACGCCGCCGGAGGCACCGGTGACGAGGGCGAGGGGCTCGGTGTCACTCGTGCGCGATCGCTTTCGGTCCGTGGAGGGGTGGCCGCAGGAGCCGCACAGCACCCGTTCCCGTTTTCCGGTACGTGATCGCCGACGCGAACGAGCCGTTCACTCCTACGGGCGGGCCCGCCCGACGGCCGGACGCCTCCGGGGAAGCCGTCGACGGTGACACGATGGTGGAGCGACCGTGACAGTCCCGGCGTGCGCGTGGCGCACCATGGCTCCGAGGAGGCCGACATGTCGATTCATTACCACAAGCAGATCACCCTGATCCCGAAGCTGCTCCGCCTGAACATCGGCTCGCACGGCTGGTCGCTGAGCTTCGGCCCGCGCCGGGCCCACGTCTCGTACCACGGCCGGGGCCGCCACAGCACGTCGGTGCGTCTTCCGGGCGGCTTCACCTGGCGCCGCCACTCGCGGCGCCGCTGAGAAGGGGGCCGACCCGTCGCACGACCGGGGCGGTCGTCACCGGCGCCGGTGCCACCGCCGTCCCCGACGGGGGAAGGGTGCGGGCGGACGGGCCGCCGGCTCGGGTCCCGTCAGCTCCGCCAGCAGGTGCCGGTACGCGGCGGGCTCTGCCGCGAAGTCCGTTCCGGCCGCGAGGGCGGCCCGGTCGGCGTCCTGGCCCCGGAGCAGGTCGACCGAGGTCTGTGCGAAGCGTTCGGGCAGGCCGTTCCGTTCGGCTCCGGACAGCAGCGGACGCAGCTCGGCGACCGCCCGGGCGGCGTGCAGCCGGGCCGTCGGACCGGCCCGCAGCATGCTCCGCAGTCCGGCGGCCGGAGCCGCGTCGTCCAGGAGGCCGTCCAGCCGCGCCGCGAGCTGCCGGCCGAGCACCGCCGCCTCGCGCGCCTGCGGGCCCGCCTCGCGAAGTACCCAGAGCGTTGTGACCAGCCGGGGGCCGGGGACCCCGTCGGGGATGCCGTCGGCGTTCCGGGGCAGGACGGCGTGGCGCTTCGCCTCGTGCACCGCCGCCACGGCCCGTTCGTAGTCCCCGGCCGCCCACCCGGCGGACGCGGACAGCCGGGCCGCACGACGGAGGAGCCGCGCCTCCACGCCGAGGACCCGGGGCAGGGCGCGGAGGTTCCCGCCGACCAGTCCGACGGCGACGAGCAGCACGCCCGCCACCAGGAGGCCGTCCGCGGGGCCGGGGCCCGGCTCGACGAGCTCCTCCAGGTCTCCCCGCTCGGGGCCCTCGGTGAGCATGAACCCGGAAGCCCAGCCGTAACCGCGGCTGTCGGGGTACTCGGGCGCCTTGAGGAGGTCCGACCGGCCGGGATCGCACCGGTACGACGCTTCCCGCGCCCTCTTCTGGTACGGGTCGATCCACCGGACCCGGCACGAACCGTCCGGTTTCTCGTCGAGGACCGTCAGGTCGATCTGCCGCGCCTCGGGCAGGTCCGGACCGGCGGCGTACAGCCCCACCGAGCAGGCGAAGAGCACGACGCCCAGAGTCAACACCCAACGGAAGCACGGCACGTGCCTCATTCCGTCCCCCCTCCGACCGTGTCCGGAAGAGGGTCTCGCACACGGGACGGACGCACGAGAGGGAAGTCCCGGCAGCGTGTGGACGGACATGCTGCCGGAGCCCGGCAGCATGCGACACGGCCCGGGAGGACGCCGGACAGGCCCTGGAGCGTGTGTCGAAAGTCCCGCCTGCCCTCGGGCGGACGGCACCGCTTTCGGCACACGCCCTACCGGGGCCTCCGTACGGAGAACTCGTTGCCGTCGGGGTCGAGCATCGTCACCCGGTCGTCGTCGCCCTCCTCGGTGCGTGTCGCGCCGAGGGACACCAGGCGGTCGAGTTCCGTCTCCCGGTCGGCTCCGTCGGGGAGCGCCAGCTCGAAGTACAGCCTGTTCACACCCGTCTTCGGGGCCACCGGAGGGCCGCCCCACGTGATCTTCGTACCGCCTTCCGGCGACTGGATCGCGGTCTCCTCGTCCTGGTCCCAGACCAGCGGCCACCCCAGCGCCTCGCTCCAGAAGTACCCGACCGCTTGGGTGCCGTCGCAGGCCAGTGCGCCGATCGAGCCGGTGTCGGCGAGGAACGCGTTGCCCGCCTCGATGACGCAGAACTCGTTGCCGTCCGGATCGGCGAGCACCACGTGCCCCTCCTCCGGGAGCTGGCCCACGTCGAGGTGTTCCCCGCCGAGCTCCAGCGCCCTGGCCACCGTCCGCCCCTGCTGCTCCGGGGAGTCGCTCGTCAGGTCGAAGTGCGCCCGGTTCCGACCGGTCCTGGGCTCCGCGCCCGGCAGGAAGCGGATGCGGAACCCGTGGGCGTCGGGAGGCAGGATCGCGATGCCGTCGTCCTGGCCGCCGGCCGGGTCGTCGTCCGGCTTCCAGCCCAGGACCCCGGACCAGAAACGCGCCAGCTCCGGCGGCCGTGTCGCGTGGAAACAGATCGCGAACAGTCGACTGGTCATGCTCCGTGAGTCTCCGATCCCCTGACGGCCGGTACGGCACCCCGCCGCACCCCCGGGCGCAGCCTAGGGCGACCGTGCGGCGCGCGCATCCGGGTTTCCGCCGGGCCGGGCGGAGGTCGTCCCGTGCGCGTCAGCCCCGCTGATCGGCCCGGCTGTCGCCGACACGGCCGCACCCGGCGAGGGCCCGCCGGGCAGGACGCGACCCGGACCCGTCTCCCGCAGGACACGCGGCAGACCGGGCGCCAGGCCGGACAGGAACCGGACGACAGTCGTGACGCAGGTGTGGGCGGTGCCGATGGACATGCCGAAGCCGGCGGCGGTCTGCGCGAGCGTGTCGTGCCGGCGAAGGTGGACCAGGCCGACGAGGGCGCGCTGGTGGGACGGGAGCTTGCAACGGCGGCCACCCTCACGGGTGACGATGAGCATCGATACCCACGCGACCAGGGTGTGCGGCAGGTCCAGTGCGATAGAACAGGGAACCAACGAAGATTCCGCACTGATGAGTTGAGGCGCCGAACACCTCTCCCAACGGCACAGGAACCTCGCGCGTTGCGACACGTCGGCCCGACGTCGACCCGTCACTCGATCAGTGGCCACTCTGAAAGAGCTTCATGATCCGATGGGCCATGATCGGCATCATGGTCCGCCGGCTCACCCGCGGCCGACCAGCAACCCGACCCCTCTCACGTACCGATCGATGAGACCTCGAACGCGGTCTCAGAATTGCTTGGACTCGCCGAATCACTCGGCTTGCCCAGCATGCCGAACCTGCGGAACCGCCGCACGTCCGGCAGTGCCCGGAGCCGCTACCCGCGCCGGATCTCCAGATACCGCTCGATCAGCCGCTCCGCCATCGTGTGCCCGTACTTGCGCGCCGTCTCCAGCGGGGTTCCCCCGGCCGGCGACTCCAGCCCCGGATCCGCCCCGTACGCAAGGAGAATGGCCGTGGCCGCCGCATTGAACGCTCCCCCGGACTGCAGCGCGCCGTCCCCTTCGAGGTCCACGGCATGGTCGAGCAGGGTCTCGCCGCAGCAGGCCTCGTCCGGATCGGCGCCGGCGTCGAGCAGCCGCGTCAGGGCCTCGTAGTCGGAACTCTCCACGGCCTGGTGGGCCGGCGTCCACGGGCTTTCCATGTCCTCTTCCTTCTCTGCGGGCGTTACGGGCGGCCCGACGTGTAATTGATGACGATGTTCGGGAAGTCCTCCAAGAGCTGCCCGATCACCGGCGTACACGAAGAACAGGCGGCCCGACTGGAGTGCATCGTGACGGCCCCCTTGATGTTCGACGACGGGGGGCCGAGTTTGTTCGCAATGTACGTGAGTGTCAGGTATCCGGTGTCAACGTCCCGACCGTTGTTACCCGTCGGGACGGGGTCGTACCGCTTCGGGTTGTCCGGGTCGCCCACGTGCGGCGCCATCTCCGGACGGGAGTGCTTGCCGCCTCTGCCCGCGAGGATCCGTTCCACCGCCGTGCCCTCCGAATGGAAGTCGGTGGCCACGGCCGCAAGAAGCTCACGTCGGACACGTGAAGTCGCGGATCGTCGCGTGAAATAGGCAGTCGGATACCCGCCTGAAGAACGCGGGCCCCTCAGATCAGCAGCACTCGTGAACACCCCTGAATGTGCGACGCACGTGCGTACCAGCGGGACCGGGTGCACCATGGAAGACGGGGACCGTATTCGGCACTGGGGGAACCCCATGCGCGCACCCTGCCGCCTCCCGAAGGCGCTCTCCGCTTCTGCCGTTGTGGGCCTGCTGCTCGCCGGAGTGCTGACAAGCACAGGTCTCGGCGCCACGCCTGCGAGCGCGGCGGCGCCGTACGGGCCGGATGACTGCCGGCCAGGCTACGTCTGGCGCGCGACGGACGGGGAGGACCACGTCTGCATCCAGTTCTGGGAGCGCTGGTCCGTCGACGCGCAGAACGCCCTGCACCGCGAGCGCAGTGACGCCTTCGGCCAGTGCCTGGCCGGTTTCGTCAAACGCCGTGCAGTGCCCCGGGACTTCGTCTGTGCCACAGAGGACGAGCGCGCTGCGGCCCGCAAGCAGAACGAACGGGCGCCAATGAACTGGCAGGCGACATACAGCCGAGTCCACCCCGACAGCTACGTCCCCTTCCCGTTCGCCTATGCCAATCAAAGCTATAAGTTGAGAAGCGCGTACACGGAGAAGCGCGAAGGAAAGGAGGTCCTCTTCGCCGACGTGTTCCGGGGCAGCACCGCCGATGGGACGGGGCTGCTCACCTGGCCGAGCAATGGCGGCGCCAACCAACGCTTCACGTTCCGCCGCCCCGGAAACGACATGGCCTACCAGAACGTCTTCGAAATCGTGGCCAAACACAGCAGCAAGTGCCTCGACGTCGCCGGGTGGGGAACGCACGATGGCGCGCGGATCATCCAGTGGCCCTGCCATGGCGGCAACAACCAGAAGTGGTACCTGGAGCGCCGCGCCGACAACCAGTGGCAGATTCGCTCTCTGCACAGCGGCAAATGCCTCGACGCCCACAACCCCGCCATGACCGCACCGCCGCAGAACACCTACCTCCAGCAGTGGACGTGCCTCGGCGGTAAGAACCAGGCTTGGCAAGTAATCAACTGACCTTTCGAAACAGGTCAGTTGACTCCGCGCAGGAAATGCCACGCCTGCTGGCGGCCGTTGCCGTGGCTGGATGCTTCACGAACCGCGTGGCACTGAGTTCCAAGGGAGGCGCGCGTGGCGCGGATCTCCTCGTCGGGGAGGTCCGCGAAGAGGGAGCGGTGCCGCTCCTCGGCCCGTGCGGTCACGCGGGCGAGCGCGTCCTCGCCGGCGGGCGTCGGCGTCAGTGGGGGCTCGGACCGGGACGGCCCCGCACCCGGCCCAGTCACGTCCTGGGCGACAAGGACTACAGCTCGAAGGCCATCCGTACCCGCCTCCGCCGCCGCGGCATCCCGCACACGATTCCGGAGCGGGCCGACCAGACCCGCAACCGGGCCCGGCGCGGCAGCCGGGGTGGCCGCCCGCCGGCCTTCGACCGCGAGGCCTACAAGCACCGCAACATCGTGGAACGCCACTTCCACCGCCTGAAGCAGTGGCGGGGCATCGCCACCCGCTACGACAAGACCAACCGGTCCTACGAAGCAGCCGTCATCCTCGCCTCACCCCCGATGCGGGCATGAGATGTGACGACAGAACCTAGGCCTCGGCTCCGTCACGCGGCTCCGTACGGTGGTCGAAATACGCCCAAGCGAAGATCCCGAGCAGCGCCACGACGCCCACGACCGGAAGCTGCACCGCCGTGTGCGCGTTCCGGGTGAAGAAACCGGCAAGGCCCGTTGCCAGCGCGCCGCACAGCATCACCATGCGGCTGGCGAAGCGTTGTCCCGGGTCGATGCCGTCACGTTCGGAGAACAAGCCCCTTGCCGCCGCTTTCGCCGGGTGCGCGGCGCCTCTGCGCTTCTTCGACCGGTACTCCAGTCCGTAGCCGATCAGCAGGTAGAGCGCGAAGATCGCGGTGATCCATGCCCAGTCGGACGGATCGTCCGTACCGTCGCGCGCCAGTGGGACCTCCGGTCCCGAGTTCATCCATGGCCCCCTTTCCACATGGTGGCCTGATGCCCCGTCAGCGTGATCGCGTGTGAATCGGCTTCCGCCCCGGGCACGACGTCCTGGAGGACCCGGCGGTGATCTCGCCACCGGCCGCGAGCCCGGCCCGCACGGCAGCGGCGGTACGACCACGGTCCACGCGGCACGGCGACCGGGGACCCCGCCGGATCACCGGTGCGGCCGGCGCAGCGCTTCGAGGCCCGCTACGAGCAGGGCGAGGCCGAAATCGAAGTGGGGCGCGTAGTCCGGCTCCACAAGGGTGGGCAGAGCGGCCGCGAGGTGGGGGTACCCGCCGGAGGAGACCGCCTCGCGCAGGACCTCCGGATCGGCCGGGGAACCGTCCTCCGGTCGCAGCGCGGCCTGCTCCTCCAGGGTGTGCCCGACGGTGAAGTGGACCACCGCCATCAGGGCTCTGGCCGCGTCCGCGTCGCTGAATCCGGCGTCGCACAGGACGCCCGTACAGTCCTCCGCGAAGCCCAGGGTGCCCGGACCGATGGAGTGCGTCCCGGCGAACACGCGGGCGCCGTCGCGGTGGGCCAGCAGGGCCTGCCGCAACGCCCCGGCCAGGCCGGAGAGGCGGTCGCTCCAGGCTCCACCGCTCGCGGGGGCGCGGAGGTCGGCCATCATCCGCTCGGCCATCGCGGTCAGCAGGTCGTCCTTGGTCCGGAAGTACCGGTAGAGCGCCCCGGCCTGCACGTCCATCGCGTCCGCCAGCCGCCGCATGGTCAGCGCGTCCAGACCGGAGCCGTTCAGCAGGGCCAGTGCGGTTTCGACGGTGCGTGCCCGGTCGAGGCGGGGCGGACGGCCGCGGGCCGGGCGGGAGGTGGACGGATCGCTCATGGGCGTGATTATAGTGAACAGCGTTCACGTGAACGCTGTTCACTAATGTGGAGGAAGACATGACCGCTGATGTGATCGTCGTCGGAGCGGGTCCGACCGGGCTGATGCTCGCCTGCGAGCTGGCGCTGGCGGGCGTCCGGCCGCTGGTCGTCGAGCGCCGCCCGGAACCGCAGCGCGACTCCCGGGCCCTGACGCTGCATCCGCGCAGCGTCGAGCTGATGGACCTGCGGGGGCTGGCCCCCCGTTTCCTCGCATCCGGCACCACCGTGCCGGACTGGCACTTCGCGGGACTGGGGACCAGGCTCGACTTCGCCGCCCTCGACAGCCGGCACGCCTACACGCTGTTCATCGCCCAGGCCCGCACCGAGGCCCTGCTGGCGGAACGGGCCGGCGAACTCGGCGTCGGGATCCTGCGGGGGCACGAGACCGTCGACGTGCGCCAGGACTCCGACGGTGTCGAGGTGGACGTACGCGGCCCAGGTGGACGGCGCACCCTCCGGGCGGCGTACGTGGTGGGGTGCGACGGCGGACGCAGCCTGGTGCGCGCGGCCGCGGGGATCGGCTTCCCGGGGACGGAGGAGACGTTGACCGGCGTCCTCGGCGACTTCGAGACCGTGGACCGGGACGATCCGGGGCTTCGGCGCGCACAGGCCCGCGGTGTGATGGTCGCACCGCTGGAGGACGGGGTCACCCGGCTCGTCTACCTCGACCCCGCGCGGATGCGCGTCCCTTCCCGGGAACCCGTGACGCTGGAGGAGTTCCGGACCTCCCTGACGGACATCTGCGGATCCGACTGCGGCGTCGATCGGCCTCGGTGGCTGTCCCGCTTCGGCAACGCGAGCCGTCTCGCCGAGCGTTACCGCGCGGGTCGGATCCTGCTGGCGGGCGACGCCGCCCACATCCACTTCCCCGCGGGCGGACAGGGCCTCAACACCGGGTTGCAGGACGCCGCCAACCTGGGCTGGAGGCTGGCGGCCGAGATCAGCGGCTGGGCGCCGCCCGGGCTGCTGGACGGTTACGACGCCGAGCGCCGGCCGGCCGGTGCGGCGGTCGTCGAGAACACCGAGGTCCAGACCCTGTTGGGGGAACTGGCACTCGTCCCGCAGTACGCGGGGCCCGCCGCCGCGCTGCGCCGGATGTTCGACGAGTTCCTCGGCATGGCCGAGGTCAACCGGAACCTGGCCGCGCGGGTGTCCGCCCTCGGCACCGTCTACCCCGCCCGCCTCCCGGACGCCGACCCCCTGGAGGGACGGCGGATGCCGGACATCGGCCTGACCGCCGCGGGATCGTCCGCCACGCGGGTCTACGAACTGACCGACCGCGGCCGTTTCCTGCTGCTGGACTTCGCCGGGGACGAGACGCTCCCACCCGGCGTCGAGGCCGGGTGGAGCGGACGCGTCGAGGCCGTGACGGTGACCGGGTGGAACCACCACCCCGAACTGGCCGGCGCATCAGAGGTTCTGATGCGCCCCGACGGCCACGTCGCCTGGGCGAGCCGGACCGGTGACATGACCGAGCGGCGGGCCGAGCGTGCACGGGCACTGACCGCGTGGGCAGGGACCCCCACTACGGGGAGCTGAGACGGTGCCGTGCGGGGACCACGTCCTCCTGCCCCGGGACCCGACCGCACCCCTCCCGGCCGACCTCGCTCCACTGACAGGGGGCGCGTCGAGATCCCCGGCCGCTTCCGCCCGGTCCGAACACGACTGGGCCGCCTTCGACGGAAGCCGGACGTCGGCGGTGTCCCGCACCCGGTTCCTCGGAAGGCGCTCGGGGATCCGGCCGACGTCGAGGCGCTCACCGATGCTGCCGTACGCCCGGCGCACGGTCTCGAAGTCGAATCATCCTGAACCAGGGCAACAGGGACAGCCGCCCCCTCAACCCCTCCGGGCCCTCCGAAAGGCCGGTGAGGGACTCTCATGGCGGCCGAGCGCACTCGTCCGGCTTGAACTATGGTGTCCCACCACATACGCCCCTGACCTGCCGCTTCCTACGGTGTGGCGACACCGAAACGTCCCCGCCCTTGCCTGGAAGTGGTGCACATGGCCGCCGCAACGCCCTCCCCGACCCCACCCGGATCCCTCAAGCGGATCGTCGCCGCCAGCCTCATCGGCACCACCATCGAGTGGTACGACTTCTTCCTGTACGGGTCCGCCGCGGCGCTCGTGTTCAACAAGCTGTTCTTCCCCGAGTCCGATCCGCTGGTGGGGACCCTGCTGTCCTTCCTGACGTACGCGGTCGGGTTCGCCGCGCGGCCGCTCGGGGCGCTGGTGTTCGGGCACTACGGCGACCGGCTCGGGCGGAAGAAGCTGCTGGTGCTCAGCCTGCTGCTGATGGGCGGGGCGACGTTCGCCATCGGGCTGCTGCCGACACACGCGACCGTCGGGTCCGCGGCCCCCGTGTTGCTGACCGTGCTGCGGCTCGTGCAGGGCTTCGCGCTCGGCGGGGAGTGGGGCGGGGCCGTGCTGCTCGTGTCCGAGCACGGGGACGCGAAGCGGCGCGGGTTCTGGGCCTCGTGGCCGCAGACCGGCGCACCGGCCGGACAGTTGCTCGCCACCGGTGTGCTCTCCGCGCTGACCGCGCTGCTCTCGGAGGCCGCCTTCACATCCTGGGGCTGGCGCATCCCGTTCCTGCTCTCCGGCGTCCTCGTGATCGTCGGCCTGTGGATCCGGCTCTCGGTCGACGAGTCGCCCGTCTTCAAGGCCGCGCTCGCCGCCGCCGAGGAGCGCAAGGCGACCGCCGGGCAGGTCGAGAAGATGCCGCTCGTGGCGGTGCTGCGCCACCACTGGCGGGACGTGCTCATCGCGATGGGCGCCCGCATGGCGGAGAACATCTCGTACTACGTGATCACGGCGTTCATCCTGGTGTACGCGACCACGCAGGTCGGGCTCTCCAAGCAGACCGCCCTGAACGCCGTCCTCATCGGGTCCGCCGTCCACTTCGCGGTGATCCCGCTCTGGGGGGCGCTGTCCGACCGGCTCGGGCGCCGGCCGGTGTACCTGATCGGCGCGGTGGGCGTCGGGGCCTGGATGTTCCCCTTCTTCACCCTCATCGACCGGGGCACCTTCGGCAGCCTGCTGCTCGCCGTCACGGTCGGCCTGGTCCTGCACGGGGCGATGTACGCGCCGCAGGCGGCCTTCTTCTCCGAGATGTTCGCGACCCGGATGCGCTACTCCGGAGCCTCCATCGGCGCCCAGTTCTCCTCCGTCGCCGCCGGTGCGCCCGCCCCGCTCATCGCGACCGCGCTGCTGGCCGACCACGGCACCTCGACCCCGATCTCCCTGTACGTGATCGCCGCCGCGCTGCTCACCGTCGTCGCGATCATCTGCGCCCGCGAGACCCGCGACAGCGACCTCGGCGAGGTCGCCGAGCGGACCCCCGAGGGCTCCCGCGTCCGCGCCGACGCCTGACCTCCGGGACGTACGGAAAGGCCCCGGGCCCCGCTCGCCGTGAGCGGGGCC